>NZ_CP016286.1:1577500-1893000 GCF_001679785.1 Rhizobium leguminosarum | reverse complement strand
GTCGAGCAGGTTGCGCGGGAAGACGCAGATTTCGGAATCGGTCGCAGCCTCGGCCGACAGCGTGCTTTCGCGCACGAAGGGCCTGCCGACGAAATCGGGGGCGAATTGCAGGCCGACGATCTGTTGGCGCCCGTCCGGCATCACCTTGCAGAGTTTCACTACCCCGCGCATGATGTTCGAATAGAAAGAGCTTTCCGAGCCTTGAGCGATGATCTCGCTGCCGACATCGACCTTGCGGCGTAGCGAGTGGCGGCCAAGCTCCCGGAGCTGGCTGCTGGACAGCGCGCCGCAGACGACGCCGTGCCGCGCCTGGCAGGAACGGCAGGCGACGAGAGTGCCGGCGTCGGAAACCTCACTGCGTGCGACGTCCATGTCCTGATCCCTTCGAAACCGCCTGTGCCGGTATGGCTGCGCATGCCGGGCATACCCTAGACGATTACGCCGCGATTGCGGGTTCGGCTATCCCGATTTCTTCCAGCGCGGCTTGATGATTATCAATTTCGCCGGGATCGCGATCTGATCCAGATCAAAGTTTCCGCGCGCTGGCAGTTGTTGGAAGCGCCGAGAAGAGGCCGTCCCGCGGGTTTGATTCGGATGGCTTCTTCGCCCCGCCGACAGGGCGGGCTTTCTAAAGCGGCATCGCCTTGCGCCCTGGGTGACAGCAAAGGCCGGCATTCCATTGCTGTTTAGGCAACACCCAGCCGGCAAATTGCCGCAACGCCGGGACGAAAGCATTGGCTTTTGAAATGGATTTGCCTATGAGGGGGTTTAAATCGTCATTTCATGAGGTACAGCGCGTGACCGCTACATTCGATAAAGTTGCCGACATTATTGCAGAAACCAGCGAGATCGACCGCGCGACGATCACGCCGGAGAGCCATACGATCGACGACCTCGGTATCGACAGCCTCGATTTCCTCGACATCGTCTTTGCGATCGACAAGGAATTCGGCATCAAGATCCCGCTCGAAAAGTGGACGCAGGAAGTCAACGAAGGCAAGGTTTCCACCGAAGAATACTTCGTGCTGAAGAACCTCTGCGCCAAGATCGACGAGCTCAAAGCAGCCAAGGCCTGAGCGATATAACAGTCTTTTTTGAACGCCCTGCCGCCCTGAATATGGCGGCCGGGCGGTTTCGTTCCTAACTAGTGCATGCGGCCCAAAAGTGCGCAGCGGTTTTGGGACAACGGCATGCATAAAACAAAGACCTAACGTGCGAACCAGACGCGCTTTAGGCGTCACCGGCGGGCGGATCTGGCCTGTCGGGCCGGAGGATCCGAATGCTGCTGGAATATTTCCAGATGATTGACCGCGTCGAAGCGGTGGACCTGAAGAAGGGCACGCTTAAGGCGCGATCCGTCGTGCCGGCGAAGAGCCCCGTCTTCGAGGGTCATTTTCCCGGCATGCCGCTCGTTCCCGGCGTGCTCCTGATCGAGACCATGGCCCAGGCCTCCGGCATGCTGGTGCTTGCCGTCACCAATTTTGCCGCCATGCCCTTCCTGATGACGGTCGACGGCGCCAAGATGCGCACCTTCGTCGAACCGGAAGCGGTGCTCGACATCGAGGCGGTGCTGGAGCATGACGGTTCGGGTTTCGCGGTCACCAAGGCTAAAATCACCAGCGGCGGCAAGAAGGTCTGCGATGCGCAGCTGAAACTGCGCACCATGCCGTTTTCCGAGGTGCCGCTCGGCGATATCGTGAAGAAACGTGCCGGCGAGATCGGGCTTCTCGAAGCGATCGCGGCGCAGGGAGTGATTGGATGAGCAAGGCTGCAAACGACGTCGTCATCTCGGGCATCGGCATCGTCACCTGTCAGGGCGTCGGCAAGGACGCGCATATCGCGCTGCTTTCGGCCGCGAGCACCCCGAAGGCGATCGTCGAGACCGAGAAGTTCAAGCCCTATCCGGTGCATCCGCTGCCCGAGATCGACTGGTCGCAGCAGATCGCCAAGCGCGGCGATCAGCGCCAGATGGAGAATTGGCAGCGCATCGGCGTCTTCGCCGCCGGCCTTGCGCTCGATGACGCCGGTTTCAAGGATGATATCGACGCCTGCGGCACGATGGACATGATCGTGGCGGCCGGCGGCGGCGAGCGCGACATCAATGTCGACACACTGATCGTCGACGAAGCGCTGAAGCGCAATGACCGCGAGTTGCTGCTCAACGAGAAGCTGACGACCGAGCTGAGGCCGACACTGTTCCTCGCCCAGCTGTCCAACCTGCTCGCCGGCAATATCTCGATCGTGCACAAGGTCACCGGTTCGTCGCGCACCTTCATGGGCGAGGAAGCGGCCGGCATATCCGCCGTCGAGACCGCCTTCTACCGCATCAAATCAGGCGAATCCTCGCATGCACTTGTTGGAGGCGCCTTCGCGGCTGAGCGGCCTGATATGATCCTGCTCACCGAAGCGATCGGCGCCCATGCGCGCGGCGACTGGGTGCCGCTCTGGTCGCGCAAGCCGAGCGACGGCGGCGGCATGATCACCGGTTCGGCAGGCGCCTTCCTGGTGCTCGAATCGCGCAAACATGCTGAAGCCCGCGGCGCCCATATCTATGCTGTCATCGACGCGGTCGAGGGCGACCGCGGCAACCGCAATTCCGGCAATCTCGAAGTTCGGCTGGAGCGGCTTTTGGCGCCGGCTGCCGGGCTTGCCACTGAGAGCACGGCGATCTTTTCCGGATCGACCGGCATGCACGATCTTGCCGCTCGCGAGCGGGCCGTGCTCGAACATCAATTGCCCGACGTTGCGATCCGCGGCTTCGGCGGCGTCACCGGCCATACGATCGAGACGCAGTTCACGCTGGGTCTAGCGCTTGCAGCCCTTGCCGTCGACGGCAAGGCCAAGGTTCCGCCGTTCGATGCCGCTCATGAGGCGCCGATGCGGGCAGGGGCCACGGCCGCCGTCGTGACCACGGTCGGACACCAGCGCGGCGAGGGTGTTGCCGTTCTTTCCGCAGATGCGTGAGGAGTGAGAGATATGACAGCTTCCGCTTATAGAGATCACCTCGGCCGTCCGATCGTGGCTGTTACCGGCATGGGCATCATCACCTCGCTCGGTCAGGGCCTCAGCGATAACTGGGCAGCGCTTTCGTCAGGCACGTCGGGCATCCACGAGATCAACCGATTCCCGACCGAGGGCCTGTCGACGCGGATCGCCGGCACCGTCGATTTTATCGGCATCCCGGTGCCGAATGCCGTCGAGCGCTCCTATGCCTTCGCCCGCGAAACGACGATCGAGGCGCTTGCCGATGCCGGCCTTTCCGGCGATTTCAACGGCCCGCTGTTCCTCGCCGCCCCGCCGATCGAGCCGGAGTGGAGCGCGCGCTTCGAGCTTGCGGACCGTTCGCCGGCTTCCGACCATCCAGGGGATGCCTATGAGCGCTTCCTGACGGCGCTGCGTCAGCGTCCGGATCCGGCCTTCCATGAGGCGGCCCTGTTCGGTGCGATTTCCGAGCGCCTTGCCGACCGGTTCGGCACCCGCGGCCTTCCCGTTACGCTGTCGACCGCCTGCGCCTCCGGGGTCACGGCGATCCAGCTCGGCATCGAGGCGATCCGTCAAGGCCGCACGGATCGCGCATTGACGGTCGCAACCGACGGATCGCTGAGTGCCGAAGCGCTGATCCGCTTCTCGTTGCTGTCAGCTCTTTCGACGCAGAACGATCCGCCGACCAAGGCTTCCAAGCCGTTCAGCAAGGATCGCGACGGCTTCGTCATCGCCGAAGGTGCAGCGACCCTGGTGCTGGAATCGCTGGAATCAGCGGTTGCCCGCGGCGCCAAGGTGCTCGGCATCATGAAGGGCGCCGGCGACAAGGCCGACAGCTTCCACCGCACCCGGTCGTCGCCCGATGGCGGCCCGGCAATCGCGACGATCCGCGCGGCCCTTGCCGATGCCGGCATCGACGAGAGTGGCATCGGCTACATCAATGCGCACGGCACCTCGACCCCGGAGAACGACAAGATGGAGTATGGCGCGATGTCGGCCGTGTTCGGCGACCGGCTCGTCGGCATTCCCGTGTCGTCGAACAAGTCGATGATCGGCCATACGCTGACGGCGGCGGGCGCCGTCGAGGCGGTGTTCTCGCTGCAGACGATGCTGACCGGAACGCTGCCGCCGACCATCAACTACAACAACCCCGATCCGTCGATCGTTCTCGATGTCGTGCCGAACAAGAAGCGGGAAGCACAGGTTTCAGCCGTGCTTTCCAACTCCTTCGGCTTCGGCGGGCAGAATGCCAGCCTTGTCATGGCGCTCGAACCGGCTTAAGCGGTTCGCGACAATTTCAAAACAAGAAGACCGTCTTGAAGGCGAGGGATTTTGCCATGCGCGCTTTGCAACTGATCGATGACCGCAAGCTTGAGATCACCGACCTGCCTGAACCGGACGTTCCTGGTGCCGGCGAGGTGACGCTGCGCGTCAAGGCGGTGGCGCTCAACCATATCGACGTCTGGGGCTGGCGCGGCATGGCATTCGCCAAGCGCAAGATGCCGCTGGTCATCGGTGCCGAAGCCTCCGGCGTCGTCGAGGCCATCGGGCCGGGCGTTGCCAACGTGCTGCCGGGCCAGCTCGTCGCGATCTACGGCGCGCGCACCTGCGGCCTCTGCCGCCCTTGCCGCGAAGGCCGCGACAATCTCTGCGAACATGTCTCCGGCGTGCATGGCTTCCATCTCGACGGCTTCGCGCAGGAGAAGGTCAACCTGCCGGCGCGCCTGCTGGTGCCAGCCCCTCCCGGCGTCGACGCGATCGGCGCGGCGCTTGCTCCTGTCACCTTCGGCACGGTCGAGCACATGCTGTTCGACAATGCCAAGCTTGAGCCGGGCGAGACGATCCTCGTCCATGCCGGCGGCTCCGGCATCGGCACAGCGGCGATCCAGCTTGCCAAGAAGATCGGCTGCACTGTCATCACCACGGTCGGTTCGGACGACAAGATCGAGAAGGCCAAGGCGCTCGGCGCGGATCACGTCATCAACTACCGCACCGACCGTTTCGAAGGCGTGGTGCGCAAGCTCACCAAGAAGAAGGGCGTCGACGTCGTTTTCGAACATGTCGGCAAGGACACTTGGGCAGGCTCGATGCTCTGCATGAAGCGCGGCGGGCGCCTCGTCACCTGCGGCTCGACCTCGGGTGTTTCCACTGAGATGAACCTGATGATGCTGTTCCAGCAACAACTCAAGCTCTTCGGTTCCTTCGGCTGCCGCATGGAGAACATGGCGAATGCGATGCAGAAGATGGGCCGCGGGCTCGTTCATCCCGTCATCGATACCGAAGTCAGCTTCAGCGATATCGACCGGGCGTTGGAGCGGATGGAATCGCGCCAGATCTTCGGTAAGATCATCCTGAAGATGGATTGACCGCGTGAAGCTGTTCATCACCCGGATCGTTCTGGCGCTCAGGAATTTCCAGCAATGGCTGGTGGCTCAGCTGATGTTCGGCTTCATGAATTTCCTGAAGCTGTTTCCGGCCGATGGCGCGATCCGCTTCGCCGACAGTATGATGCGCCGCCTCGGCCGGCTGACCAGCCGACACAGACTGATGCTGACCAATCTGCGCAACGCCTTCCCTGAGAAGAGCGAGGCCGAGATCGAGGAGATCGCGCTCGCCAGTTGGGGCAATATGGGCCGGCTTGCGGCC
The DNA here is from genome assembly GCF_001679785.1 of Rhizobium leguminosarum. Lineage (NCBI taxonomy): Bacteria > Pseudomonadati > Pseudomonadota > Alphaproteobacteria > Hyphomicrobiales > Rhizobiaceae > Rhizobium > Rhizobium leguminosarum. Next base: position 1,887,372 of record NZ_CP016286.1, on the reverse strand, counting down.
GAATACGTCTTCCTCGATCAGCTGTTCGACTATGATCCCGAAAAGTCGGAGCCGGGCAGGGTGGAGGTGTCGGGCGTCCCGATCTTCCTCGACCTGCGCGACAATCCGCGCCCCTTCATCGTCTTTACCGGCCATACCGCCAATTTCGAGCTGCTGCCGGTGGCGGGTGCCGCCTTCGGCCTCAACGTCACCGTGCTCTTTCGTCCGCCGAATAATCCTTATGTCGCCAAGAAGGTGTTCGACTTCAGGAGCGCCCGCATGGGCAAGCTGGTGCCCTCGCATGCAGGTTCGTCCTTCGCGCTCGCCCGTCAGTTGGAAGCAGGCCAGGGGGTGGGCGTGCTGGTCGACCAGAAATTCCGCAAGGGGCTGAAGGGCACCTTCTTCGGGCGCGACGTCAAGACCAATCCGCTGCTGCCGAAGCTGGTGCGCCAGTTCGACTGCGAAGTCTATCCGGCGCGCTGCATCCGTCTGCCCGGAAATCGCTATCGGCTGGAAATCGAGCCGCGGCTGGACATGCCGCGCGACGCCAAGGGCAATCTCGACCTGCCGGCCGCCGCCCAGCTGCTCAACGACAAGGTGGAAAGCTGGGTGCGGGAATATCCGGAGCAGTGGCTCTGGTACCACGACCGCTGGCAGATCAAGCAGACGCTCGCGCCTTAGAATAGGATGCTCCAAACGAATGGTTGGAGCATGATGTCGCCCGAAAACCGCTCACACTTTTCGGCATCATACTCTGAAAAAGGTCCACCCCCATTTATCAGCGGTGAAAAGCGGCAGGTGCTCTCGGATTGAAACTGAGGGCGCTTCATGTTACCCGTCACCCACCAAGACGCGAATAATGTCTACCGGAAGGCGCATTTTTGGGAAATGCAGCCATGTGAGGTTTCGGACTCGTCTCTTGTGACAATGGGAGTGGGAGGCGTCTTGCTGGAGCTTTTTCGAGCTTTTTCTTTGCGTTGCGTGCAAATCGAGGAAGCCATACGCGTCGGCGACGACCAGCGCGTCACAGCGCTCGACCGTCATGTCGAGCCGCTGGTCGAGGCAATCCTCGCCTGCCGGGCAGCCAATCTGCTCGAAGTCTACATGCAGCTGCAGTTCGTGAGCCACCTGATCAGCCAGGATGCCGACGACAGCGCCAGCGTCACGGAGCACACGTCGGTGCTCTCCTATCTGCTCGACCGCTATCTCGCGGCGCATGGGCCGGACTGGCGCGTGCCTTCGCCGCAGGATGTACGCATCGAGCCGCCGCCGGCCTATGTGCCGGATACCGATAACGGTCAGTTCCTCAACGCGGCGATCCTCGAAAGCCTGCCGGATCGCGTGGCGGTGCTGACCAGGGACTATCGCTACCTCTATTCCAATCCGGCCAACAGCGCCCATCTCAACAGGAAGCCGATGGAGCTCATCGGCCGCCACCTTTCCGAATTCATCGGCGAGGAGCGGTTTGCCGAATGCGCCAAGCATAAGCTCGACGCCTGTTTTGCCGGTGACCAGATCGACTATACCTATGAGCGTTCGGACGGCAGCGGCGGGTCGCGGCAGGTGCGCTGTCGCATGTCGCCGCTGCGCGATGCGGGCGGCACGGTGATTGGCGCCCTGCTCGTCATGGAGGATCTCGATCGGCTGTCGCAGGCTGCCTGATCCCGGTCGGTAGCCTTAGGCAGCATGACCAACTCGGCTGCCTTGGGTAGTCTGGCTAAGCAGCCGCCCAGACGGCGAGTTCGTAACCATCGCGGTCGAGGAAGTGGAAGCGACGGCCGCCGGGAAAATCGGTGATCGGCCGGCAGATCGTGCCGCCGGCTCTTTCGACTGAGGTCAGCACTTCTTCCAGATCATTGGCATAGACGACGACCAGCGGGCCGCCGCCTGTCCGCACCGGTCCGAAATCGGTAAAGCCGCCCTTCAGCCGGCCGTCGTCGAATTCGCAATAATTCGGGCCGTAATCGGTGAAACGCCAGCCGAAGGCCGAGCCGTAAAAGGCTTTGGCGGCAGCGATGTCGGCGACGTTGAATTCGACATAGTCGATGCGGCGGTCGTTGTTTTCTGTCTTCTCGGCCATCTATCTCTCCATCAGGGCTTTCAGCATGGCGAGATCTTTCTCGACATGGGCGGCATCGGCGGAAAACTGCGCGTCGGTCATGCCGGGCAGACGCAGCAGCGTGAACATGACCTCGCAGCCATCGCCGTTCGGCACGATGCGGAGGGCATTATAGACCCGGAGGCCGGATTCGATCGTCACCGTATGGTCGATCACGCCGAATTCATTGGCAGGCACGAAGCTCACCTTGACGCTGCCGAGAGCGCCGTGGGCGATCCAGTCGGCGCCGTGCGGCTCGAGTCCGGTCGCAAGGCCGGACGCCCAGAGCGGCATGTTCTCCGGCTTACCCGCGAATTCATAGACGTCGCGCCAGTCGCGCTCGATCGACAGGTGGATGATTTTCGCGGGCATTGTCGTCATGGCTTGCAGGTCCCTGTCATTTAGTTCGTCAGAATAACAAGCCGGCCGGCGGCGTCTTGAACAAAACGGTCAGTCGCCTCTTTTCCGCGTGCCGAGCTGGTCGAGAATGACGGCGGGCGTCAGCGTCGAAAGCTCGCCGACCTCGCGCGTCATGTGGGGCTGGTCGGCAAAGCCCGCTTCCAGCGCAAGGCGGGCAAGCGGCATCGTCCCCGACTTGCGGCAGAGGTCGAGGAAACGCTGGAACCGGCGGATCCGTTCCAGCGTCTTTGCGCCGTAGCCGAAATGATGGTGGCAGCGACGGCGCAGCTGCCTTTCGCTTATGCCGAGCCGGTCGAGCAGGCCGGATGCCGGGCGACCGCCGTCGGCGGCGGCGGCAAAGATCATGGCGGCGTCGCGGGCGGGCTCCTCTGCATCGCGCGCGGTCCCTTCGAGCAGGCGGCCAAACAGCGCCATCGCGGCCGAGAGGTCGGGACAATCCGCAAGCCGCGCTTCGAATTCGGCCGTGTTCTTCCAGCCGATGTCAGCAAGAGGCACCGAGCAGCCGACCAGTGCCGAGATCGGCGTCTTCAGCCAGGGTGCTGCAGCGCCGGGCGCAAAGCGTGCGCCGATGACTGTCGCGCCCGGCCGGATGATGGGAAAGGCCGCCGTCCTGTCGGGGCCGGCGACGACCAGCCGGCCGTCGATCCAGAGGAGATCGCAATAGCCATCCGGCACGATCGCCACCATTGCCGGCGGTCCGTTGTGAAGCGCATGAGACCAGAGGCGGCTGAAATGGCGTCGCAGCGTCGGCGGCGGTGCATATTCGCGGTAGCGGCCGGCGCGGGCCGCCAGGAGAGCCGTTTCTTTTCGTTTTCCCGATGCCAATGCGATATCTCCCGAGGCACTGATTATAACATGAGATAGGGCATTACGGGCAGAACGCGCGAAAAACTTGTGGCTTCGGATTAAAGCGGCAGCTGGTGGGTTGTCGGACAAGCAGGGATATTGCAAGCCTCATTTCATTGGTTTTTGCGAACCGATTGGACCCTTGCGAGACTTGCCGTTTGACCGAGACAGTGCCACAACACCGGTCCAAATGACACATCGGAGGTTTGTCGTGGAAAAGGCAGAAATCGGACTGATCGGCCTCGCGGTCATGGGCTCCAACCTGGCGCTCAACATCGCGGAGAAAGGCAATAAAATCGCGGTCTTCAACCGCACGCCGGAGAAAACCGACGAATTCTACGAAAGCGCCGGCGATCTGAAGAAGCAGATCATTCCCTGCAAGACTATCGAGGAATTCGTCGATGCGATCCGGCCGCCGCGTCCGATCATCATCATGATCAAGGCGGGCGAGCCTGTCGACCAGCAGATGGAGCTGCTGCGCCCGCATCTCTCCAAGGGCGACATCATGATCGATGCCGGCAACGCCAATTTCCGCGACACCGTCGCCCGCTTCGATCGGCTGAAGAATACCGATCTGACCTTCATCGGCATGGGTGTTTCCGGCGGCGAAGAAGGTGCGCGCCACGGCCCGTCGATCATGGTCGGCGGCACTGAAGAGTCCTGGAAGCGCGTCGAGAAGGTGCTGACCTCGATTGCCGCCCGTTACAATGACGAGCCCTGCGTCGCCTGGCTCGGCAATGACGGCGCCGGCCATTTCGTCAAGACCATCCACAACGGCATCGAATATGCCGACATGCAGATGATCGCCGAAATCTACGGCATCCTGCGCGACGGCCTCGGCAAGAGTGCCTCCGAAATCTCCGGCATCTTCGGCGAATGGAACAAGGGCCGGCTGAACTCCTACCTGATCGAAATCTCCGAGAAGGTGCTTGCCGCAACCGATCCGGTTTCCGGCGGGCCGATGGTCGATATGATCCTCGACAAGGCCGGCCAGAAGGGTACCGGCAAGTGGTCGGCGATCGAGGCGCAGAATATGGGCATTCCGGCAACGGCGATCGAAGCCGCAGTCGCCGCCCGCAGCCTCTCCTCGATGAAATCGCAGCGCGAAGCCGCCGAGAAGATCTTCGGAAAGCAGGTCGTGTCCTTCCCGATCGCTTACGGCCCCGAGCTCAACAAGGATCTGGAACTGGCGCTGTTTGCCGCCAAGATCGGCGCCTATGCGCAGGGCTTCGCGGTGATGGCGGAAGCGTCGCGCGAGTTCAACTGGTCGCTGCCGATGCCGACGATTGCCAGGATCTGGCGTGCCGGCTGCATCATCCGCTCGCAGTTCCTCGACGAGATCACCTCGGCCTTTACCAAGGCGCCTGATGCTGCAAACCTCATCGTCACGCCAGCCTTCTCCGACATGGTCAAGGAATCGATCCCGGCGCTGCGCCGTGTCGTCGGTGCCGCGATTGCCGCCGGCCTGCCGGTGCCGGCGCTGACCTCGGCCCTGACCTATTTCGACGCCTACCGCCAGGGCAGGGGAACGGCAAACCTCATCCAGGCGCAGCGCGATTTCTTCGGCGCCCACGGTTTCGACCGCCTTGATGGTAAGGCTTTCCACCACGGCCCCTGGGGCAGCGGCGCCTCGACCTTCTGAGGTTTACCGATTTTCAAGGAGAGGCCCGGCCACAGTGCCGGGCCTTTTGCTGAGATTCCGCAGCCGAGAACCCGGAGATCTAGGTGACGAGCATTCGGATAGCCGCCGCGCAGACGCCGGAATTTCGGGAGAATGTTGGGGCGGCCTTGGATTATGCGGTTAGGGTCGCGGCGCTCGCCGAGGCTGATGGCGTTGCCCTGCTGGTCTTTCCCGAAGGTTTTCTGCAAGGCTACCTGACCGATGAACGATCGGCGCGGCGTGTTGCCCTCGATCTCGCATCGGCCGAGTTCGCGGCGGTCCTGGATCGGTTGCCGAAGTCGGGACCGGTGCTGGTCATGGGGTTGATCGAGATCGATGACGGGCGATTGTTCAACACCGCCGTCGTCGTCGAGCGCGGCGTTCTCCTCGGCCGCTACCGGAAGGCCCACCTGTTGCGCGGCGAACGGGCTTTCGAGGCTGGAAAGGACAGTCCGCTCTTTGCGATCGGTGCCCTGCGCTTCGGGATCAATATCTGCTACGACACCAATTTTCCGGAGGCAGCCGCAAAGGTTGCTGCGTCTGGCGCATCGCTGATCTTATGCCTGTCCAACAACATGATGCCACGGGAGAAGGCGGAAATATTCAAGCCGCTGCACAATGCCGTTCGCGGTGAAAGATGCCGCGAAACGGGCCTGTGGCTGATATCGTCCGACGTAACGGGCGAGCGCGACGGGCGCATCGCCTGGGGACCGACGGCCGTGCTGAACCGGCAAGGGGAGGTCGTGGCGCAGCTCCCGCTGGAGGAGCTCGGCTTGCTGGTCTTCGACTTTCCCTGTGATGGACAAGATGCAGGGGCTCGACTCAAATGACGAGCACTGCGGAATTCGGGAATGTGCGAAAGTTGGATGGGGACTGTATCCCCATCCACTTCTCATGGCTGGCTAGATCCGCTGGCCAACGTCAATACGGTTGCCGTCGGGGTCTTCGAACACGAAGGCCCGCAATCCGTAGTCCTTGTCCTGAAGGCTCTTGATGATTCTCAGCCCATATTGCTGGCAAACCGCGTGCAAGGCATCGACATTGTCGACCATCAGGTGGGCAACATTGAAGTCCGCAGCCTTGTGGTTCGGCTGCAAGGTGAGATGCACTTCGCCCTGATCGCGCTTCAGGATCATGAAGCCGACAGGATTGCCGTTCTCGAATGTTTTCTTGAAGCCGAGGACATTGGCGTAAAAATCATAGGCTTTGGTCATGTCCTTGACCGGCAGCATGGCGGCAATTCGTCCGAAACGAACACCGTGATCGGCGATATCATTCATCGCAGAACCTCTGATTGCGAAGACGCAAACACCCTCCGGACGGTGCCGACAGTGATGGTACGCTTCGATGTTTCGATCAGCAGGACGGTGCCCACGAGCTTAGGTCTATAGCCTCGGAATCCTCTTCGGAAGAGCGGGTAGCGGAATCTCCGCGAGATTTTTCTGGGATCTACGACACTTCGTTTCAATGGGATAAGACATTGTTTGTACGGGCAGCCCTGACGACAACGCGCTTGAGGAATTGACAGAGATGCTTATCCGAGACGAAACGCCTGATGATATCGATGCGATTCATGATCTGACCTCGACCGCCTTCAAGCCGATGCCCTACAGCGACGGTACGGAAGCGGAGATTGTCCGAAGACTTCGTGCGGCGGGCGATCTCAAGATATCGCTGGTGGCCGAGCAGGGCGGCGAGATTCTCGGGCATGTGGCGTTTTCGCCGGTGACGATCAACGGCGCGCATGACGGCTGGTTCGGGCTGGGGCCGATATCGGTCAAGCCGGAGAGACAGCGACAGGGCATCGGCAAGGCGATGATTGCACGGGGTCTCGAATTGTTGAACGAGATGGGCGCCAGCGGATGCGCCTTGATCGGCAATCCCGAGATCTACAGCCGTGTCGGTTTCAGCAGCGATGGACAATTGAAGTATCTCGACCTCGATACGCGGCTCGTGCAGAGGATTGTTTTTCGCGGATCTCCGCCGAGCGGGACGTTGCAATTCGCTCCGGCATTTGAAAGCTAGAATATTTCGTTCAACGGCCGAAACTCCAAACCCAAGCTGACAGAGAAGGCGACGACATGTCCGAAGCGGGCGCGATGACCATTCGAACCGAGCGTCTCAAGCTCCGCATGCCTGGTATCAACGATTTCGCCGCCTATGCTGAGATCATGGCGTCGCCGCGATCCATCGGAATGGGTGGTCCGTTCGATCTGCGCGCGGCGTGGGGGATGTTCTGTCACGACGTCGCTCTGTGGCAGCTTTTCGGGCACGGAGCGCTGACGGTCGAGCTTGGCGAAACCGGCGAATGCGTCGGTCAGGTGGGGATCAATCACGGACCGCTCTTTCCCGAAAAGGAATTGGGCTGGTTCGTCTACGAGGAATACGAGGGCAGAGGCTATGCGACCGAAGCGGCCTTGGCGCTGCGCAACTGGGCCTTCGCGACGCTCAAGCTGCCGTCGCTGGTCAGCTATATTGCTCCCGGCAATGCTGCATCCGCTGCCGTTGCCGAACGGCTGGGCGCACGCCTCGATCCTGCTGCACCCAGAGATGACCCTAAGGATCTGGTTTATCGTCACTTCGCTTCCTGAACGGAGAACATGGTCCTGGGCACACTGCGACTGGTTGCAGACGTCTCAGTCCCTACATGTTGATCGGTTAGGGAATCGGGCTCTGCAAGAGATGGGGATATCGGATGACAGGCGAGAAGCGGGAACACTGGGACGAGGTCTATCGGACGAAATCTGCCGACAGCGTCAGCTGGTATCAGCCGACGCCCGGGCCTTCCTTGCGGGCGCTTGACGATCTGCAACTGCCGGCCACGGCCTCGCTGATCGATGTGGGCGGCGGCGCATCGAGCCTTGTCGACCGTCTTGTCGAGCGCGGGTGGTCCGACCTCACCGTCCTCGACATCGCCGCGCCGGCGCTCGAGGTCACCAAGGCGCGGCTGCGGGATGAAGCCGCCCGCATCGCCTGGGTGGTTGCCGACGTCACTTCATGGCAGCCCGACCGCCATTACGACGTGTGGCACGACCGCGCCGTTTTTCACTTCCTCACCGAACCGGAGCAGCGGCTGGCCTATCGTCGCGCGCTCGAAACCGGCACGGCGCCGGGCAGCGTCGTGATCATCGCGACCTTCGCGCCGGACGGGCCGGAACGGTGCAGCGGCTTGCCGGTCCAGCGTTACGACGCGGTGGCGCTTGCGACTGAATTCTCGTTTACCTTCGCGCTTCACAGTGACTGGCGGGAGGAACATACGACACCCGGCGGCGGCCGGCAGTCGTTCCAGTGGTGCGTTTTTCGCCGGCACTGACGATCTCGTCTACTGCTGCTTCGGTTCCCGAGAGAGGCAGTCGAGAATGAAATCCGCCCGGTCGGCGACCGCGATTTTCGGCAGCATGAAGACGTCGTAGCCGAGCGTCGGATAGACGGCGGCAAGTCGATCATATTCGGCGACCGCCTCGTCGAAGCCATGGCGCCGCTCGGGGTCGGTCGTGTAGATTTCGGGCCATGGCGGGGTGAGAAAAACCCTCTGGTGATAGCGGTGGGCGACGCTCAATTTTTCCAGGATCGGTTCTCCGGTGAGGTGTTGGAGCGCTGCCGCCGCATCGATCAGCCCACGATCGAAAAACGTCCAGCCCGCCTGCTCACGCGCCGCCGTGTGGTCAGCCATCGCCATCTCGATCGCGCGGCGGGCAAAGGCCGCCATGTCGACCCAGGGCAGGGCCGTGCCGCCCTCGAGTTCTTGGCTGACGATCCGCCGACCGGGCTCTTCGACGACGGCATGACCGCGGGCGGCAAGTTCCGCAAGCAGTGTCGATTTTCCGCCGCCGGAACATCCCGAAATCAAGACCGACCTGTTCATGATCAAGCTCCCGTCTCAGGCGGTCCGTCGGGCGCGCGCCAGGCCGTGGTCCACCAGTCGGTCGATGATTTCGGCGTAGGTGACACCGCTTGCCGCCATCGCCTTGGAATACATGCTGATATCGGTGAAGCCGGGGATGGTGTTGATTTCATTGACGAGGAACCGCATGTCATCTGTCAGGAAGAAGTCGATGCGGGCCATGCCGTCGCAACCGACGGCCCGGAAGGCCCTTGCGGCCACGTCGCGCATGGCGGTCTCGACCTCCTGCGGCAGTTCGGCCGGCACTTTCAGCGCCGCACCTTTCTCGTCGATATATTTGGCATCGTAACTGTAGAAGCCGTGGCTTTCCGCCGGCACGATCTCGCCCGGCCGGGAGACGAAGAGTTCTCCTGCCGCATCTTCCAAGACGCTGAATTCGATCTCACGGCCGCGCACGAATTCCTCGGCGAGCAGTGTGCGATCGTGGCGGAAGGCCTCAGTAAGGGCGGGCGCAAATTCCTGGCTGGCATGGACCTTGGCGACGCCGACCGACGATCCCTGGCGCGCAGGCTTGATGAAGAGCGGCAGGCCGAGCTCGCCTTCCAAGGCTGCCAGTGAAGGGGCGGCACCCGCATGGATCGTTACCGCGCGTGCCACCGGCAGGCCCGCTGCCCTCAGCAGGCGTTTGGCGATGTCCTTGTCGAGCGCTGCGGCGGAGCCGAGGATGCCGCAACCGGCGAGTGGAACGCGGGCCACCGCTGCAGCGCCCTGCACTGATCCGTCCTCGCCATGCGGGCCGTGGAGGACAGGAAACAGAATGTCGACCTTTGCTAGGTCATGCGGCGCGCCATGAGCTGGGATCGCCAGCACCCGGCCGTGCCCACCCGGCACCAGGCAGATTTCCGTGCCCGATGAAGGCGTCGCCAGTATACCGTCCTCGAAACTGCTCAGCAGCCATTGCCCCTCGCGGGTAATGAAAACAGGGATGGCGTCGTATTTTTCGGGCTTGAGCGCGCCCATGACATTGGTTGCCGAGAGCACGGAAACCTCATGCTCGGCCGAGCGGCCGCCGAAGAGCACGGCAATGCGCAGCCTGTTTGGGGATGGGGTCATGAAAGCCTCCGAAACGATCTGGTGTTGAAAAGGGTCAGGCGTCGACCGATATGCCGCGATTGGCGAAGAAACGGTCGAAGACGGCAAGCGGCAGTGTCACATCGGCCTGGCTCGCTTCGTCATGACCGGACGGGTTGTGAAAACGGATTGTTTCATCGCTGGCTGCCGTCACCAGCACCAAGTGTCCGCCTTTCGAGGGCGGCTCGCGCTCTGGCCAGCGGATGCCCGAGTTCACCGAGGCGATGAAGAACCGGCGCTTCGCGAGATGCTCGGGAATGGCCGATGTCTTGACACCGGTGATCGTCTCGGCGCCGAGGCCGAAACGCTCGGCGGCGAAACGGACGAAGGGCGCGTAGATCAGCCCTTTGATCGAGGCATCGATCTCGTTGACGACATAACCGCCATAGGCGGTGCAGGCGCGGGCAAGCTCGAGTGTCGGATGGATCTCGCCGCGGGCGGCAAGGATCATCTTCAGGCAGGCCATGCCGCAGACATTGACCGCCCAGCGCGCATATTCCTCGATCGTTCCGGCTCCCGAATAGCGCCAGAGCGGATCGTTGAGCAAGGCCTGCGATCCCTCGGCAAGCACCGGCAGTGTCATGCCCGGTGTTTCCCATTGGCTGAAATAGGGCACGCCGCTCTGCTGCATCCTGTCGAATCCCCCGTGGCTCGTCTCTGAGATGGCGGGCAATCTTGGCTTTTTTCGAACCGATGCGGCACACCCTGATCGTCAAGCCGCTGGCGCCATCCGTCCACCGCGCTATCCATGCCGTGACGCGGCGCGGCGAGGCAGTCACCCGAAGATCGCGGCGGTGCTCCGATCAGCTGGTAAGGAACGCGCTGGCGGATCTGAACGGAGCCTTTCGTACAAATACCCTCTTGGCATAAGCGATCTTATCGGGCACTCTTGGCTTATGACCATGGCAACTCAAGCACCAATTGCCCGCAGAAGCGGTGCACGACTTATCACCACGGCCTCCTGATCGGAGCCGGGTCAATGCTGTCGTTTGCTTTCCGTTTATTTGCCTGAGTTACCATCCATGGACATCAGATCGTTTCCCAAGCCATATTGTGCCTTTTCCGTCCTGCAGGCGGTACTGAGATTCCGTGCCGCAACTCCGCGTGCGTTTCGACTTGGCCGCGGCTGCCGGACGTCACCGGAGCACCGGCAGCCGTAGCTGCTCCTGAACCAAAGAACGCCTCCATTTTTCAGGACACGCCGCCGCATAGCCGACCGGCGCCAGGAGTGATGCATGCCTTATGATCCCAAGACGATCGAACCGAAGTGGCAGGCCTATTGGGCCGACCACCATATCTTCCGGGCGGAAATCGATCCGGCCAGACCGAAATTCTACGCACTCGACATGTTCCCATATCCTTCCGGTGCGGGCCTGCATGTCGGCCACCCTCTCGGCTATACGGCCACTGATATAACGTGCCGCTACAAACGCATGTGCGGCCTCAATGTCTTGCATCCGATGGGATGGGACAGTTTCGGGCTGCCGGCGGAGCGCCACGCGATGCGGACTGGTGTGCATCCCGATGTCACGACGAAGCGCAATATCGAGACGTTTCGCGGGCAGGTGCAGAGGCTGGGTTTCTCTTATGACTGGAGTCGCGAGTTTGCCACGACCGACCCCGCCTATGTGCGCTGGACGCAGTGGATCTTCCTGAAGCTGTTCGAGAAGGGCCTCGCCTATCAGGCGGAGGTCGCGGTCAACTGGTGCCCGGCCCAGAACGCGGTGCTTGCCGACGAGGAGGTCAAGGACGGGCGTTATGTCGAGACCGGCGATCCCGTCATTGGCCGCAGGATGCGTCAGTGGATGCTGCGCATCACGGCCTATGCCGATCGGCTGCTGCAGGGACTGGACGGCCTCGACTGGCCCGAAAACCTGAAAATCATGCAGCGCAACTGGATCGGACGCTCCGAGGGCGCCGAAATCCGGTTTTCGCTCGAGAATGGCGCGGAGGGCATCACCGTCTTCACGACGCGCCCCGAGACCCTGTTCGGAGCAAGCTATATCGTGCTCGCGCCGGAGCATCTCGCTGTCGCCACCACCGTTACGCCGGAAGCCCGAGAGGCGGTTGCCGCCTATATCGCCGAGGCCGAGGCATTGGAGGAAGCGATGCGTGCCGATGCTGGACGCGAGAAGACCGGCGTCTTCACCGGCGCCTATGCCGTCAATCCCGCCACCGCCGCCCGGCTCCCGATCTGGGTGGCCGATTACGTGCTGGCTGGCTACGGCACCGGCGCCTTGATGGCGGTGCCGGCCCATGATGCGCGGGACCGCGCCTTTGCCTGCGCGCAGGGCCTGCCGATCATTCGCGTGATCGACAGTGCGGACGATATCGAAAAGGCGGCGTTTGAGGGCGAGGGGAGGATGGTCAATTCCGGGCTTCCTGAATGGTCTGGCCTCGCCGGAGGCTAGGAAAGCCATCATCGCCTGGCTGCAGGCGAACGGCGCGGGCTGGCCTAAGGTCACCTATCGCCTGCGTGATTGGCTATTCTCCCGCCAGCGCTACTGGGGCGAGCCGATACCGGTGCTGCATCTGGCGGACGGCTCGGTGATGCCGCTGCCCGAGGAATGCCTGCCGCTGCTGCCGCCTGAACTGGACGACTACGCTCCGACGCCGGATGGCGAACCGCCGCTTGCCCGTGCGCAGGCCTGGGTCGAAACGATCGTGCCGGGTACCGACATTCCGGCACGGCAGGAGACTAATACGATGCCGCAATGGGCGGGCTCCTGCTGGTATTATCTTAGATTCCTCGATCCCGAAAACATCAGCGAACCTGTTGGGCGCGAGGCCGAGCGCTATTGGATGCCGGTCGACCTCTATGTCGGCGGCGCCGAGCATGCGGTCCTGCATCTTCTCTATGCCCGCTTCTGGCACAAGGTTCTCTACGACATCGGCGTCGTTTCGACGGAAGAGCCGTTCCACCGGCTGTTCAACCAGGGCATGATCCTCGCTCATTCTTACCGCGATACGGCGGGCCGGTATTACGAGCCGTCTTCCGTCGTCGAAGAGGAGGGCAGATGGTTGGCTGGATCGGCCGAAGTGCAGCGCGCCGTCGAGAAGATGTCGAAGTCGCGGCTGAACGTTGTTAACCCCGACGATGTCATCGATCAGTTCGGGGCCGACGCCTTGCGCCTGTACGAGATGTTCATGGGACCTCTGGACGCGGCAAAACCCTGGCAGACCGCTGGCGTGATCGGCGTGCGTCGGTTTCTGGAGCGTGCCTGGCGCATTGTCTGCGACGAGAGCGACGGATTGTCTCCAGCGGTGGTGGAGGCGGCCCCCAGCCCGCAGCTTCTGCGCTTGCGCCACCAGACGGTGAAGACCGTCACGGCGGATATCGAAGCAATTCGGTTCAACACCGCGGTTTCCCGGCTGATGGAACTGGCCAACGCACTGACGGCGGAAGCAGCGCGTCCGCGCGAAGTGGTGGACACATTCGTGCTGTTGCTTGCACCCTTTGCGCCTCACATAGCGGAGGAGTTATGGAGCAAGCTTGGTCACGGGGAAACACTGACATGGGTTTCCTGGCCGACCTTCGATCCTGCAATGATCGAGATGGAGACCCGCGAATATGTCGTGCAGATCAACGGCAAGGTTCGCCACCGCTTCGAAGCCGCCACCGATCTCGGCGAGGCGCTGCTTGCGGCGGCGCGATCCGAACCTTCAGTCATGGCCTTGCTCGACGGCAAAACGGTGATCAAGGAAGTTCTTGTCCCGGGGAGACTGGTGAATTTCGTCGTCGAAGACCAATGATGATCCAAAGCTGATCGTCGGGATTTGAGTCCGGCGGTCGGTTTCCTCCATCGACTGCCCTACCGGCCGCTCTCCGGCCAAGTCGGCTGGCTTACGCTCTGCAGCAGTTCCGGTTCGACGCCATCGATGCGGGCGATGACGGCTTTGGCCATTTCTCGGCCGGCTTGGCGCACGTCTTCCTGGGCGGTGATGATCTCGGGGCGGATCCAGTTCAGGATTGGTACCGATTGCTTGGAGACCATGTCGAGATCGCGGCCGAGCGCCTTGCCGGCGGCTTCTATGCCGGCATTGACAGCGATCGCCGCGCTACCGGCCGAACAGACGATGCCGTCGGGGGCGTTGGCCGAGCGCATCATCACCTCGACGATGTCGCGGATGTCGGCGAGCGGTGCGTCGGTGTTGACGCGCAGCGGCACTTCCTCGGCGCCGTAATCATGCAGGCCGGTTTGGAAGCCGATGCGGATATGGGCGTAGTAGGTGAGCTTGCTCGGCGGCTGCAGCAGGGCGATGCGGCGCCGGCCGCGCTTGACGAGCTTTTCCACCGCCTGATGAGCGAAGGCCTCGTTGTCGAAATCGTGGAACGGATGCGTGAGACCCGCATCGGTGCGCCCATGCGTAGCGAAGGGCATGCCGCGCTCCGTCAGCAGCCGCACGCGCGGATCATCCGGCTCGATGCGGGAGATGATGACGCCGTCGGCCGAGCCGGTATCGAGGATATAGCGCACCGGCTGCATCGGGTCCTTACTGTGGGAATGCGGCGTGATGACGATATGATAGGGCGTGCCGGACAGCACCTCGGAGATGCCGAAGACCATCTGGCTCGAAAAGCCCATGATCTCCTCGTCGATGCTGAGGACGAGGGCGATGACGTTGGTCTTGCCAGTGCGCAGGCGCACACCTGCCCTGTTCGGCTGGTAGCCGAGCTGGCGGGCGACCATGCGCACGCGCTCCTTGGTCTCGGCCCCGATATCCGGCGCATCCTTCAGCGCGCGTGACACCGTCGTCACGCCAAGGCCGGTCATGAAGGCGATCGTCTTCAATGTCGGGCGCTCGCGCGCCGTCGGTGCCGATGCGGCCTGCCCGAAATTTCCCTTGTTTTCCATCCCTGTAAGCCTGCCTCGCGCGAATTGGTGTCGCTTATAGAGGCTTTCTCAAGCGCGGTAAGCCCGCCCACCTGCCAAAATCGCGCCTCCCTAAGGAACGCAATCTGTAACGATACAGTAGAAATGTCGAGGACTTTTTCTTGTGTGCATTGCGGGATGCTACGCATAGGTTGAATCGGCGATTTATGACCCATTTTTCTGCAGTTGCGAAAAGGATAATCGGCCGCACGCAAGAATTGTTCTGAATATACTGTTTAAATTCAACAATTTATACCAGAAAACGCAGGTGCGGTGGCGCGTGGTCGAGAATCGATTCAAGGCACGCGAACGCCAGCCTTTCAACAGGCAGAAGTAGCAACTGTGGTGCTCACGGAAAAATTTGCAGGCGGGCAGTTGCGTGAGGAAATCGATTGATCTAAGTTTTTCCGGCAACGTTTCAGTGAGGGAGGAAAACTCATGAAAATCCGTCTAATGGCAGCCCTGCTTGCCGCTTCGGTCGCGCTTCCGCTGGGAGCCGCCAATGCCACCGATCTTGAAGTCACCCACTGGTGGACGTCTGGCGGCGAAGCTGCAGCGGTCGCCGAGTTGGCCAAGTCATTCGACGCCACCGGTAACCACTGGGTCGACGGCGCGATCGCCGGCTCCGGCGGCACTGCTCGCCCGATCATGATCAGCCGCATCACCGGCGGCGACCCGATGGGCGCGACCCAGTTCAACCATGGACGCCAGGCCGAGGAACTTGTCCAGGCCGGCCTGATGCGCGATCTGACCGACGTAGCGACCGCCGAGAAGTGGAAGGACATCATTCGTCCGTCGAGCCTGCTCGATTCTTGCACGATCGACGGCAAGATCTACTGCGCTCCCGTCAACATCCACTCCTGGCAGTGGTTGTGGCTTTCGAACGCCGCCTTCAAGAAGGCCGGCGTCGAAGTTCCGAAGAATTGGGACGAATTCGTCGCTGCGGCTCCGGCTCTCGAAAAGGCCGGCATCATTCCGCTCGCCGTCGGTGGTCAGCCGTGGCAGGCAACAGGCGCCTTCGACGTGCTGATGGTTGCGGTTGCCGGCAAGGATACCTTCAACAAGGTCTTCAAGGACAAGGATGCGGAAGTTGCTGCCGGTCCTGAAATCGCCAAGGTGTTCAAGGCCGCCGACGATGCTCGGCGCATGGCCAAAGGCAGCAACGTCCAGGATTGGAACCAAGCCACCAACCTTGTTATCACAGGTAAGGCCGGCGGCCAGATCATGGGCGACTGGGCGCAGGGCGAATTCGCGCTGGCCGGTCAGAAGGCCGGCACCGACTATACCTGCCTGCCGGGCCTCGGCGTGAACGAGATCATCTCGACGGGTGGCGACGCCTTCTACTTCCCGCTGCTGAAGGACGAGGAAAAGTCCAAGGCGCAGGCGGTGCTCGCCAAGACCCTGCTCGATCCCAAGACCCAGGTTGCCTTCAACCTGAAGAAGGGTTCGCTGCCGGTTCGCAGCGACGTCGATCTCGCCGCCGCCAACGATTGCATGAAGAAGGGTCTCGAAATCCTTCAGAAGGGCAACGTGATCCAAGGTACCGACCAGCTGCTTTCGGCCGACAGCCAGAAGCAGAAGGAAGACCTATTCTCCGAATTCTTCGCCAATCCGTCGATGACGCCGGAAGACGCTCAGAAGCGTTTCGCCGGGATCATCGCTTCTGCTGACTGATCGGCAGACTTGCTGCCTTGCGGTCCGGCTCCCATGGGGGCCGGATCGGTCCGGACGGCCGGTGATCGTCCGGCGGTTGGCGGCGTCTCTCCGGTATCTTCAAAGGTTCGGAGGTGGGGACGACAGGCGGCGTCTTGCCGTTTTGTTACTGTCGCATTTGCGATTGAGGAGAAGTGTTTATGACGGGTCAAGCGCGAGCAGGCCGGCCAAACAAGTTACTGCGCAATCTGAATGCCAAGATTGCGTCTATCCCGATGATCCTGACAGCGCTGGTGATCTTTGTCGGCGGCACGTTTTGGACGATCTTTTATTCTTTCACCAATTCCAAACTGCTTCCGCGGTTGAGCTTCGTCGGCTTCGATCAGTACGAGCGCCTATGGGCGGCACCCCGCTGGGTGACGGCGATCGAGAATCTGGCTGTCTACGGCATCCTCTCGCTGATCTTCAGCCTCGTGATCGGTTTCATGCTCGCCGCGCTGATGGACCAGAAGATCCGTTTCGAAAACACTTTCCGCACCATCTTTCTCTATCCCTTCGCGCTGTCCTTCATCGTGACGGGCCTGGTCTGGCAATGGGTTCTGAACCCCGATTTCGGCATTCAGGCGGTGGTGCGATCGATCGGGTGGACGAGCTTCACCTTCAATCCGCTTTATACGCCTGAAATCGTCATCTACGGCATTCTGATCGCGGCGCTGTGGCAGGGAACGGGTCTCGTCATGTGCCTGATGCTTGCCGGCCTGCGTGGGATCGACGAGGACATCTGGAAAGCGGCGCGCGTGGACGGCATTCCGATGTGGAGGACCTATCTCTTCATCGTGATCCCGATGATGCGGCCGGTCTTTATCACCACGATCGTGATCATCGCCTCCGGCATCGTCAAGGTCTACGACCTCGTGGTCGCCCAGACTTCAGGCGGACCGGGCATTTCCTCTGAAGTGCCGGCGAAATATGTCTACGACTACATGTTCCAGGCGCAGAACCTGGGGCAGGGCTTTGCTGCCTCGACCATGATGCTCGTCACTGTCGCGATCATCATCGTTCCGTGGGCCTATCTGGAATTCGGTGGAGGGCGCAAGCGTGGCTAATATAGAAGCTCTCAACACCGTTGCTGCCGGCATCGACGCCGTTGCGCGGAAGCTTGGCGACGGCCCCAGTGGCCCGAAGCCACGCCCGGCGCTGTCGGCGCGCAACATCATGCTCTACGGTACGCTGATCGTCGCAGCCCTTTACTATCTGCTGCCGCTCTATGTGATGGTCGTCACTTCGCTGAAGGGCATGCCGGAAATTCGTCTCGGCAACATCTTCTCGCCGCCGGTAGAGATCACTTTCGAACCCTGGGTGAAGGCCTGGGCGCAGGCCTGCACCGGCCTGAACTGTGATGGGCTATCGCGTGGGTTCTGGAACTCGGTGCGCATCACAGTGCCGTCGGTCATCATCTCGATCGCAATCGCCTCGGTGAACGGCTATGCGCTGGCCAACTGGCGCTTCAGGGGATCCGAGCTTTTCTTCTCGATCCTTATCATCGGCGCATTCATTCCCTACCAGGTGATGATCTATCCGATCGTCATTATCCTGCGCGAAATCGGTATCTACGGCACGCTGACCGGCCTCGTCATCGTCCATTCGATCTTCGGCATGCCGATCCTGACGCTGCTCTTCCGCAACTATTTCGTGTCGCTGCCGGAAGAGTTGTTCAAGGCGGCGCGTGTCGACGGGGCGGGCTTCTGGCAGATATTCCTGCGGATCATGCTGCCGATGTCGCTGCCGATCTTCGTCGTCGCGATGATCCTGCAGGTGACCGGCATCTGGAACGACTTCCTGTTCGGCGTGGTTTTTACCCGGCCGGATACCTATCCGATGACCGTGCAGCTCAACAACATCGTCAATTCCGTTCAGGGTGTGAAGGAATACAACGTCAACATGGCGGCAACGATCCTCACCGGTCTGGTGCCGCTCATCGTCTACTTCGTGTCGGGACGGCTTTTCGTCCGCGGCATCGCCGCCGGCGCAGTGAAGGGTTGATCTCATGAATATGAATGCAAGCGTCTCCATCAAGGATCTGTCCCTGAACTTCGGCTCGGTCAGCGTGCTGAAGGATCTCAATCTCGACATTAACGACGGCGAGTTCCTGGTTCTGCTCGGCTCGTCCGGCTGCGGCAAGTCGACCTTGCTGAATTGCATCGCCGGCCTGCTCGACGCCTCGGAAGGGCAGATCTTCATCAAGGGCAAGAACGTTACCTGGGAAGAGCCGAAGGACCGCGGCATCGGAATGGTGTTCCAATCCTATGCGCTCTATCCGCAGATGACCGTCGAGAAGAACCTGTCCTTCGGTCTTCGCGTCGCCAAGGTGCCGCAGGCAGAGATCGACAAGCGGGTGGCGCGTGCCTCCGAAATCCTGCAGATTCAGCTCCTCCTGAAGCGTAAGCCGGCTGAGCTTTCCGGCGGCCAGCGCCAGCGCGTGGCGATCGGCCGGGCACTGGTGCGCGACGTCGACGTCTTCCTGTTCGATGAGCCGCTGTCCAACCTCGACGCCAAGCTGCGCTCGGAACTTCGCGTCGAGATCAAGCGCCTGCACCAGTCGCTGAAGAACACGATGATCTACGTCACCCACGACCAGATCGAGGCGCTGACGCTTGCCGACCGCATCGCCATCATGAAGAGCGGCATCATCCAGCAGCTCGACGACCCGACGACGATCTACAACCGGCCGCGCAATCTGTTCGTTGCCGGCTTCATCGGCTCGCCGTCGATGAATTTCCTGCACGGCGAGCTGGTCAAATCAGGCGACGGCATTGCCTTTTCGGCCAACGGCGTCATTTTCTCGCTCGCTGCCTACGACGCTAGCGAGACGCTGCAGCCCGGCCGCAAGGTGGTGCTCGGCGTTCGTCCAGAACACATCAAGGTCAACGAGAATACCGGCGGCGAAGAACATGACGCCACCGTCGATATCGAGGAGCCGATGGGCGCGGACAATCTCCTGTGGCTGAAACATGCCGGTCACACGATGTCGGTACGCGTCAACGGCGCGCGCCGCTTCAACGTCGGAGCCAAGGTGAAGCTCAGCTTCGACATGTCGGTCGCCTCGGTCTTCGATGCCGAAACGGAGGACAGGATTTGATTGGCCGTCGGGAGGCTGCGTCTGAAGGCGCCTTGCTATTTCGTTGCTGCAAGGCCGTTGCCTAAGAATTCGACCGATGCTCCATACTCCCTCATTCCTGTGCTTGTCACAGGAATCCAGTGCGCCCAAGTCCTTGGGCGCGGGAGACTCTTTGGAAGCGCTTCTATTCACGGCGCGGACGCGCCGTGGCTGGATTCCTGTGACGAGCACAGGAATGAGGGAGGAGAGGTGAGTGCCTCTCATGCACAGTGAGGGTGGGCGGGAGGGCCCCTGAACGAACGACAGCTACCGGACGACGACCAAACGCCGTCCTTTTCAAAAACGTAAATCGGAAACGATATCGTGACGCATCGATCAACTACTCCCAACATCGACCTTTCCGGTTCGTGGCAGCTCGCCTCTGTCGACGGCGAGATCCGCACCGCGATCATGCTGCCGGGCGACGTGCACACGGCGCTTCACCGGGCAGGGCTGATCCCCGATCCCTATTTCGGCCGCAACGAGGAAAAGGTGCAGTGGGTCGCCGAGCGCGAATGGGCGGTCGAGCGCAGCTTCACGCTTCAGGAGGTCGAGGGCGACTGGTATCTCGATATCGACTATCTCGACACGGTCGCCAGCGTCCACGTCAACGGCTTTCTGGCGCTCGAAGCCGACAACAGCTTCCGCCGCTACCGGCCCGATGTCTCCAGCATGCTGAAATCAGGCGACAACAGCATCCGCATCGTCTTTGCCTCCAACATCGCTGTCGGCGCTGCGCGACAGAAGCAGCAGCCCTTCTACATTCCCTACAGCACGGGCAACTCGCCGATCCCCGACGGCAACATGCTGCGCAAGCCGCAGTGCCATTTCGGCTGGGACTGGAACATTGCCATTGCCCCGCTCGGCCTTTACGGGACGATCGCGCTGAAAAAGCTCGAAACGGCGCGCATCGAACACGTCGTCACCCGCCAGACCCACAATAATGACGGTTCGGTCGATCTCAAAGTGACGGCGACGCTGTTTTCCAAGGGGCCAGATATTGCCCAGGTCTATTTCGACCTCGATGGCGAGCGCGTGCGCCTGGATGTCGGCGTCAATGGCGAGACCCATGTCAACCACCTCTTCCATATCGACAATCCGCGCCTCTGGTGGCCCTCCGGCAGCGGCGAGCAGGCGCTCTACAGGCTTTCCGTCGAATTGCCGACGGATGAGGTGATCAAGCAGATCGGTCTTCGCAGCGTCGAGCTAATCACCACGCCGGATGCATCAGGCAGCCGCTTCGCCTTCAAGGTCAACGGCCGCGAGATCTTCTGCCGCGGCGCCAACTGGATCCCGGCCGACGCGCTGTTTTCGCTGTCTTCGCCTGAGAAGACCGAAGACCTGCTGCAATCGGCCAAAGCCGCCAACATGAACATGATCCGTGTCTGGGGCGGCGGCTTCTACGAGCAGGATCATTTCTACGATCTCTGCGACCGGTTGGGCCTGATGGTCTGGCAGGACTTCATGTTCGCCTGCAACCTCTATCCCTCGACCGAGGACTTTCTCGACAATGTGACGATTGAGGTCGATTACCAGGTGCGCCGGCTCTCCTCGCATCCCTCGATCGTGCTCTGGTGCGGCGACAACGAACTGGTCGGAGCGCTCACCTGGTTCGAGGAATCGAGGAAGGACCGCGACCGCTATCTCGTTTCCTATGATCGCCTCAACCGCACGATCGAGCAGGCAGTGAAAAAGGCGCTGCCCGGCGCGCTGTGGTGGCCGTCGAGCCCCGCTTCCGGTTATCTCGATTTCGGCGATGCCTGGCATGCGGACGGGTCCGGCGACATGCATTACTGGTCGGTCTGGCACGAGAACAAGTCGTTCGACAATTACCGCTCGGTGCGTCCGCGCTTTTGCTCGGAATTCGGCTTCCAGTCCTATACGTCGCTGCCTGTGATCAAGACCTATGCTGAGGCGAAAGACATGAACGTCGCTTCCCCGGTCATGGAGCTGCACCAGAAGAATGCCGGCGGCAACGAGCGTATCGCCGGCACGATGTTCCGTTATTTCCGATTTCCCAAGGATTTTCCGAACTTCGTCTATCTCTCTCAGATCCAGCAGGGGCTGGCGATCAAGACGGCGGTGGAATACTGGCGGTCGCTCAAACCGCATTGCATGGGCACGATCTACTGGCAGCTCAACGACACCTGGCCGGTCGCCTCCTGGTCGAGCCTCGATTATGGCGGCCGCTGGAAGGCGATGCACTATCTCGTCAAGCGCTTCTTCCAGCCGGTCGCGGTCGCGGCCATTCCTTCCGACGACGGAAAGACGATCCGCTTCTCGCTGGTCAACGACACGCTTGCCGATGTCAGCGTCGACCTTTCGATATCGCTGCTGACGACGAAGGGCGAGCGCGGGCACCTGAGAGACGTACAGGCCATATGTTCGCCGGATGCGGCCGTCACTGCCACGAGCATCGACGTTTCCGATATTCCCGAGGGAACGTTGCTTGCCTGGCGTTTCACCGCATCGAACGGCACGGGCGGCGAGGGGCACCATGTCAACGGTACCTACAAGGCGCTGGAGCTGGAACCTGCGGGGCTGACAGTCACCCACGAATATGTTGAGGAGAATGGCTCCGTCGACATCAACGTCACCGCTAGGGGACTTGCGCTTTTCGTGATGATCGAAACCGAGACAGACGGCAAATATTCCGACAACGCCTTCGATCTTGCGGCCGGCGAGAGCCGCCGCATCACCTTTACCCCGGCACGGCCGCTTGATCGTGGCGCGCTTCCGGAGTTCCGATTCTACGACCTGTATTCCTGCCAGTCGGCGGATTGATCTTGCAAGAATGGGCACGAGGCCCAAGGAGAACATGATGACGAAACTCAGCTACCAGCTCTATAGCGCCCGCAACTTCCAGCCCTATTCGGCGATCTTCGAAAAGCTCGGCAAGGCTGGCTATGCCGAAGTCGAGGGCTTCGGCGGCATCTATGCCGATCTCGACGATGCCGGGCTGAAGAGCCTTCGCGCCGACCTCGACAAGAATGGCCTGGTCATGGCGACTGGCCATTTCAGCCCTGATTTTCTGGAGAAGGAAGTCGAGAAGTCGCTGAACATTGCCAAGATTCTCGGCATGGATTCGATCTATGCGCCGCATCTGGCCGCTGACCAGCGGCCCTCCGACGCCGCCGGCTGGGTCGTCTTCGGCAAGCGTCTGCAGGAGATAGCCAAGCCCTACAAGGCTGCCGGCTACGAATTCGGCTGGCACAATCATGATTTCGAATTCTTCAAGCTGCAGGACGGCTCGCGGCCGATCGAGCGTATCTTCGAAGGCGCGCCCGATATTTCCTGGGAAGCCGACATCGCCTGGGTTATCCGCGGCGGCGCCGATCCCTTCGTCTGGGTCGAGAAGCTTGGGTCCCGCATCACCGCCGTGCACGTCAAGGACATCGCGCCGGCCGGCGAAGCGAAGGACGAGGACGGCTGGGCCGATGTCGGTCACGGCAAGGTTGAGTGGGCCAGGCTGATGACGGCATTGCGCGCCACCAAGGCCAAGCACTACGTCGTCGAACACGATAACCCGAATGACATCGACCGCAATATCAGCCGCTCGATCGCATCCTTCCAGACCTATTGAGGCTTCATCATGACCAGGGAACTTGGCGTCGGCATCATCGGATGTGGCAACATCTCCACCACTTACTTTTCGCTGGCACCGCTCTTCAAGGGGCTGAAGGTGCTGGCTTGCGCCGATATCAACGTGCAGGCGGCCGAGGCGCGCGCCAAGGAATATGGCGTCAAAGCGCAGACGATCGACGAGCTTCTCGTCAATGACGAGATCGACGTTGTTGTCAACCTGACGATCCCGGATGCGCATTTCCGGGTATCGAAGGCGATCCTCGAGGCCGGAAAACACGTCTATTCCGAAAAGCCGCTGGTGCTTTCGCTCGAAGAGGGCGAGGAGCTTCGTCGCATCGCCAAGGAAAAGAACCTCGCCGTCGGCTGCGCCCCCGACACGTTCCTCGGCGGCGCCCATCAGCTCGCACGCAAGTTCATCGACGACGGCGGCATCGGCCGGGTGACCTCGGGCGCCTGCTACGTGATGAGCCCCGGCATGGAAATGTGGCATCCGAACCCGGATTTCTTCTTCCTGCCGGGCGGCGGCCCGATCCTTGATCTCGGCCCTTATTACATCGCCAACCTGATCAACCTGATCGGCCCGGTCAAACGTGTCGGCGGCATGACCTCGATGGCGTCGCCGACCCGCACCATCACCAGCCAGCCGCGCAACGGTGAAATCATCCCGGTCAAGACGCCGACGACGATCCAGGCGCTGCTCGAATTCGTCAACGGCGCCACGGTGACGCTGACGGCGAGCTGGGACGTGTGGTCGCACCGCCATGCCAATATGGAACTCTACGGCACCGACGGCTCGCTCTACGTGCCGGATCCGAACTTCTTCGGCGGCGTGGTCGAGGCAAGCGGCCGTGACAAGGACATCAAGCCGCTCGATGCCTGGGAGCATCCATTCGGCAAGATCAACCAGGAAAGCCCGAGCGGATCGCGCGCCAACTACCGCACCGCCGGCTTGGCCGACATGGCGATGTCGCTGATCGAGGGCCGCGATGCGCGCTGCTCGCTCGACCGCACGCTGCACGGCGTCGACGTCATGACCTCGATCCTAAAGTCAGGCGAAGAGGGCCGTTTCATCGACCTGACCACAACCTGCACGCAACCGGCCGCCCTCGGCATCGAAGAAGCGCAGGCGCTTTTGAAGTGATAAGAAGATGCCGGGGATCTCACTGGATCGCGAGGCACCCCGCCAGAAACGTCATCCTCGGCCTCGTGCCGAGGATCTGCAAACAGGATGGCAGATGCTCGGCACAGGGCCGGGCATGACGACTAGACAGATATTTTTATCAAGGAGAGTCTCATGAGCTGGCAACCAGCCGCAGACCGTTATTCGAAAATGAAATATAACCGCACGGGCCGTTCCGGCCTGAAGCTGCCGGCCGTCTCGCTCGGCCTTTGGCACAATTTCGGCGGCGACACGCCGCATGACCGCAAAATCGATATGTGCCGCACGGCCTTCGACCTCGGCATCACCCATTTCGACCTCGCCAACAATTACGGCCCGCCGCCCGGCAGCGCCGAGACCGCTTTCGGCGAAATCATGCGCACCGAATTCGTCGGGCTTCGCGACGAGCTGATCATCTCCTCCAAGGCCGGCTACGACATGTGGCCCGGCCCTTACGGCGAATGGGGCAGCCGCAAGTATCTGATCGCCTCCTGCGACCAGAGCCTGAAGCGCATGGGCCTCGACTATGTCGACATCTTCTATTCACACCGCTTCGACCCGGAAACACCGCTGGAAGAGACCTGCGGCGCGCTCGACCATATCGTCCGTTCCGGCCGGGCGCTTTATGTCGGCATTTCCTCCTATAATTCGCAGCGCTCGCGTGAAGCAGCAAAGATCCTGAAGGATCTCGGCACACCGTGCCTGATCCACCAGCCGAGCTATTCGATGCTCAACCGCTGGGTCGAGGACGACAGGCTGCTCGATACGTTGGAAGAGGTCGGCATGGGCTCGGTCGTCTTTTCGCCGCTTGCCCAGGGCATGCTGTCGACGAAATATCTCGGCGGCATTCCCGAAGACAGCCGCGCGGCGCAGAACCACTTTCTCAAGCGCGACTACATCCGCCCCTCGATCATCGACAATATCCGCAAGCTCAACGAGATCGCCGAAAGGCGCGGCCAGACTCTGGCGCAGATGGCGATCGCCTGGGTACTGCGCGGCGGCCGCGTGACCTCCGCGCTGATCGGAGCAAGCCGCTCGTCGCAGATCGTGGATTGCGTCAAGGCGCTCGACAATCTCGAATTTAGTGTCGAG
This sequence comes from Rhizobium leguminosarum, assembly GCF_001679785.1. Lineage (NCBI taxonomy): Bacteria > Pseudomonadati > Pseudomonadota > Alphaproteobacteria > Hyphomicrobiales > Rhizobiaceae > Rhizobium > Rhizobium leguminosarum. The sequence goes on along the minus strand of NZ_CP016286.1, from coordinate 1,861,874 downwards.
GAGCTTGCTGAGATCGACGTCTATGCCCGCGAGGCCGACATCAACCTCTGGGCCAAGTCCGCCGAACGCGAATAGTCATCTCAGGCCCGGAGGCAAGTCTTCCGGGCCTTTTTCTGCTATAATCTGATGTACGTACAGCAAAGCACCGCCGGTCGGAGGAGACCCTGTCATGATCCGCAATCCCATCCTGCCCGGGTTCAATCCCGATCCGTCGATCTGCCGCGTCGGCGCGGAGTATTACATCGCTACCTCGACGTTCGAATGGTATCCGGGCGTGCAGATCCACCATTCGCGTGACCTGGTGAACTGGACGCTGGTGCGCCGGCCGCTGGAGCGCAGATCGCAGCTCGACATGCGCGGCAATCCCGATAGCTGCGGCATCTGGGCGCCGTGCCTGTCCTATGCCGACGGGCAGTTCTGGCTGGTCTATACCAACGTCAAGCGCTACGACGGCAATTTCAAGGATGCGCCGAATTACATCGTCACGGCACCCACGATCGAGGCCGAATGGTCCGAGCCGGCCTATGTCAATTCCTCCGGCTTCGACCCTTCGCTCTTCCACGACGATGACGGCCGCAAGTGGTTCGTCAACATGCAGTGGAACCACCGGACCGAAAGCTATGGCGGCTCGCCGAAATCGCCGGCCTTTGACGGCATCCTGCTGCAGGAATGGGACCCGGCGGCAAAGGCGCTGAAGGGGCCGATTAAGAACATCTTCGCCGGCAGCCCGCTCGGCCTCGTCGAAGGTCCGCATCTCTTCAAACGTAACGGCTGGTATTATCTGACCACCGCCGAGGGCGGCACCGGCTACGACCATGCCGTCACCATGGCGCGGTCGCGTAATATCGACGGACCCTATGAGATGCATCCGAACATGCATCTGATTACCTCGAAGGACCATCCGGGCGCGGTGCTGCAGCGGGCAGGGCACGGCCAGTACGTCGAAACGCCCGAGGGCGAGGCCTATCACACCCATCTTTGCGGCCGGCCGCTGCCGCCAAAGCGGCGCTGCACGCTGGGCCGCGAGACCGCCCTGCAAAAGTGCGTCTGGCGCGACGACGACTGGCTGTACCTCGAAAACGGCACCTCAGTGCCCGATGTCGATGTGCCCGGCCTTTTCGGCGCGGTGCCGGTGGAAAAGCCGATGCGCAGCGAATACGGCTTCGATGGTGGCGCGCTGCCCGCCGATTTCCAATGGCTGCGCACGCCGGAGCCCGCGCGCATCTTCAACCTGGCGGATCGTCCCGGCCATCTGCGCCTGATTGCGCGCGAAAGCATCGGCTCCTGGTTCGAACAGTCGCTGGTCGCTCGCCGCCAGGAGCATCACAGTTTCCGCGCCGAGACCGTGGTCGAATTCTCGCCCGACACCTATCAGCAGGTGGCGGGGCTGACGCACTACTACAACCGCCATAAATTTCACGCCGTTGCGGTGACGCTGCACGAAACACTCGGCCGCTGCGTGACGATCCTCTCCTGCAACGGCGACTACCCGAACGGACGCCTGAGTTTTCCCGCCGAAAGCGGCGTGGCGATTGCCGCCGAGGGCCGCGTCCAGCTCGCCATGGAAATCCGGGAGAACGATCTGCAATTCTTCTGGCAGACCGAAGGCAAGGGCGCCTGGCAACCGATCGGCCCGGTCCTCGATGCCGGCGTGATCTCAGACGAGGGCGGACGCGGCGAACACGGCTCCTTCACCGGCGCCTTCGCCGGCGTGTTTGCCTTCGATACGTCAGGTCGGGCGAAGGCTGCGGATTTCGACTGGTTCAATTACGACGAGCTGTGAGGGACGGGCGCCAAGTCACCCGCCCCGTCCTACGAGGCTTCGGCCTCTGGCCTCCGCACCTCAGGATGAGGGCTGATCGGCGTGCCGTGCGGCTACGAGGCTGATGAACTCGGCTGTCATCCGCTATCCTGTCTCCAGCCTCATCCTTGTACGTTGCCGTTGCTGTATAAAAGGGCTGCGCGGCGGGGATGCGTGTCATCCTTGGGTCTTGAACTCGTACCTCAGCAAGCATCTCCGTCGCCATGTCTTCGCTCGAACGGTTGGTTGGGCTTCGAGCCCGCGTTGCAAGGAGGAGCAGTCATGCATATTCAGCAATCTTTCATGGTCGGTATCGATGTCTCGAAGGCCCATCTCGACGTGGCCGTCGAGGGCAAACGCGCCGTTGTCCGCTTCGACAACGATGCGCCAGGCTGTGCCGCGCTCGCAACGGCAGTGGCCGGCGCAGAGCTTGTCGTCGTCGAGGCGACCGGCGGTTACGAGATGGCGATCGTCAGAACGCTGATGGCCGCCGGTATTCCCGTCGCCGTCGTCAATCCCCGCCAGGTGCGCGACTTCGCCAGGGCCAGCGGTCGTTTGGCCAAGACCGACCAGGTCGACGCCCGCGTCACTCTCCACTTCGCCAGAGCGATGCGGCCGGCACAGATCCCCCATATCGACGACGGCCGCATCGCGCTTGCTGCGCTTGTCACCCGCCGTCGCCAACTCATCGACATGGCGGTCGCCGAGAAGAACCGCCTCGAGCATGCGCCTGAGGCCGTCGCAGCGCTGATTGGCGAGACCCTCGCCGCCCTCAAGGCCCAGCTCGCCCGCGTCGATGCCGCCATCGCGCTTGCCATCGAGGCCGAGCCCGACATGGCCGCACGCCGCAATCTGCTGCTGACCGTGCCAGGCATTGGCGAGGTCGGTGCCGCCGTGCTCATCGCCGAACTGCCCGAACTCGGCGCCATCGACGACAAGAAGCTCGCAGCCCTCGTCGGTGTTGCGCCGATGGCTCACGACAGCGGCACATGGCGTGGACAACGCCATATCGCCGGCGGCCGCGCCACCGTCCGATGCGCCCTCTATATGGCTACCCTCTCGGCCATCCGCTGCAACCCGGCCATCAAGACCTTCCACAAAAGGCTGCGCGACGCGGGCAAACCGCCCAAGGTCGCCATCGTCGCCGCCATGCGAAAGCTCATCATCATGATCAACACCATTCTTAAAAGACGAACCCCATGGAACCAGCCCCAACAACACGGTTGCTGAGGTGCCCCGCATGGGCCTCGAAGGACGGGGCTGGCCACTGGCGCCTTGGATACGTCAGGCAGGGCGAAGATGGCGGATTGTCGAAAAAAGAAAGCCGGCACAGGGCCGGCTAAGGCGAACGCGGCTGAACAGGGGATACTGGCCGGTTCCAAGCACTTCGTGACTGAACAATAACTTTCACTACAAGCCGAGGCAGCAAAAAAAGGCGCAACGAGAACACCCGAAACGGCTCCGCAAAGGAGTGGGCGGCGGGGCGGATACCGGTGCTGGCCTCGGTTCTGTTATCGGGCACGAATATCACCGGATGATGACATCTGAGACTAGCTGCCGCCTTTTCTTTTCGCTGGCCAGGTCGGCTTCTCGCGAAAACCCGATGCCGGCTACGTCACCTGCGTCAGTGGGTCGCCTACGCCATTGGGCCAACCGTGTTGGCAGCACGCGAATGCAGTGTTCATGCGCTTAAGGATGTTAAAGCGTTACAAAGGGACTATATAGCGGGCCGAAGTAAACTCCGAGAATCCGCAAGAGTCCCGCATGGCCCCCATCATTTCCGTTCAGAACCTCACCAAGACCTACTCCAATGGGTTCGAGGCCCTGAAGGGCATCAATCTCGACGTCGAAAAGGGTGAGATTCTGGCGCTGCTCGGGCCGAACGGCGCGGGCAAGACGACGCTGATCTCGATCATCTGCGGCATCGCCAATCCGAGCGGCGGCCGGGTGCTGGTCGCCGGCCACGACGTCGTGAAGGATTTCCGCGCCACCCGCGGGATGATCGGGCTGGTGCCGCAGGAGCTCACCACCGATCAGTTCGAGACGGTGTTCAATACAGTCAGCTTTTCGCGCGGGCTGCACGGCAAGAAAGCCAATCCTGCGCATATCGAGAAGGTGCTGCGCGCGCTCTCGCTCTGGGACAAGAAGGACAATATGCTGCGCCAGCTCTCCGGTGGGATGAAGCGACGGGTGCTGATCGCCAAGGCACTCTCCCATGAGCCGGATATCCTTTTCCTCGACGAGCCGACCGCCGGCGTCGATGTGACGCTGCGCAAGGACATGTGGCATGTCGTCGAAGAGCTTCGAGCCTCCGGTGTCACCATCATCCTGACCACCCATTATATTGAAGAGGCCGAGGAAATCGCCGACCGCGTCGGCGTCATCAACGGCGGTGAGTTGCTGCTCGTCGAGGACAAGGCAGCGTTGATGGCCAAGCTCGGCCGCAAGCAGCTCATCCTCGATCTCACCGAACCGCTGAGCCGCCTGCCGGACTGTTTTGCCGGCAATGGACTGACGCTGGAAGCGGACGGCAACCGGCTGACTTATGAGTTCGACGCTGGCAACGAACAGGAAAGCATTGCGGCACTGCTGACCCGGCTCGGTGAGAATAATATCCATTTCAAGGATCTGTCGACGCGGCAAAGCTCGCTCGAGGACATCTTCGTGGCGCTGGTGGGAGCGGGAAAATGAATATCGAGGCCGTCAAATCGATCTATTTCTTCGAGATGGCGCGCACGCGCCGCACGCTGTTGCAGAGCGTCATCTCGCCCGTCATTTCGACCTCGCTCTATTTCATCGTCTTTGGTGCCGCTGTCGGATCACGCATCCAGGAGGTGGAGGGTGTGTCCTACGGCGCCTTCATCACGCCCGGCCTGATCATGCTGACGCTGCTCGGCCAGTGCATCAGCAACGGCTCTTTCGGCATCTATTTCCCGAAATTCACCGGCACGATCTATGAGGTGCTTTCGGCGCCGGTGGCGATGACGGAGATCCTGCTCGGTTATGTCGGGGCGGCGGCGACCAAGGGGATGATCATCGGCTTCATTATCCTCCTGACCGCCAATCTCTTCGTTGACGTCAGGATCGAGCATCCCTTCATGATGATCCTGTTTTTCCTGCTGACGGCGATCACCTTCAGCCTGTTCGGCTTCATGATCGGCATCTGGGCCGGTAATTTCGAGCAGTTGAACCTCATTCCCATGCTGGTCGTGCCGCCGCTGACTTTCCTCGGCGGCAGCTTCTATTCCGTCAGCATGCTGCCGCCCTTCTGGCAGGCAGTCAGTCACCTTAACCCGGTGCTCTATCTCGTCAGCGGCTTCCGCTGGAGTTTTTACGGCATTGCCGACGTCAACCCAGCGATCAGCCTGGCGATGATCACAGGATTCTTGGTGATCTGCCTAGGAACACTCGCCTGGATCTTCAAGACAGGTTATCGGCTCCGCAACTGACTATTTCACCCGAACCATCGGAAAATCCGATGACGCCATCGGTTTCTTCCGTTTTTCTTCTGCTGTGATCCGCGGCATCTGCTGCGTCAGCCAAGAAGGAGACGGCAGATGACGGATATCAGGATCGAAGGCGCAAAGATCGTGATTGTTGGTGGCAGTTCCGGAATGGGGCTGGCACTGGCGAGGCGGCTGCTCGGGGAAGGGGCTATGGTGACGATCGCAGGACGCAGCGAAGACAAGCTTGCGGCGGCTCGCCGCGATCTCGGCGAGCATCCGAAACTCAAGACTCACGCCGTCGATATATCGCGGGAGGAGGAGGTCGCGACGCTGTTCCGCAATAGCGGGCCGGTCGATCATATCGTCAGCACGGCGGCCGACATAAAGGGTGCCTATCAGCTGCTGCCGTCAATCGAACTTGCGGCGGCGCAAAGGGTGGTCGAAAGCAAGTTCTACGGGCCGCTGCTACTGGCGAAATATAGTGCCGCCCATCTGCCGCCCTCAGGATCGATTACTTATACGTCAGGTGTCGCGGCCTACCGGCCGGCGGCGCGTGGATCAGTGGTCGCAGCCGTCAATGCGGCGCTCGAAGGCCTGGTCAGGGCGCTTGCTGTCGAACTGGCGCCGATCCGGATCAACGCGGTGTCACCCGGATGGGTGGATACGCCGATCTGGAGCTTCGTCGCCGGCGACGCCAAGCAGGCGACACTTGATGCGATGGCAGAGCGCCTGCCGGCCGGACGCGTTGGACGGCCCGATGATATTGCCGATGCGATCCGCTTCCTGATCGGCAACGGATTTACGACAGGCACTATCCTGCATGTCGAAGGCGGGCACCGGCTGGTCTGAGCGGCGAGAGTTCTTCGCTTGCCGATTGCAGCAGGAGGGCAAGCGTCGGCGGCTGCATGCGCCTGCGCCGCCACATCATCACCAGCGAGGCTGCGGGTGGTTTGCCCGGCCATGGCAGTTCGACGACGTTGCCCCTCGTCACGGCTGGGCCGACCGCAAGGCGCGGCACGAGGCCATAACCGGTGCCGGATGCGACGAGCCGGACGATCGTCGCGATGCTGTCGGCTTCGGTGACGATTGATGGTGCTGCAATGTGTGCTTCGGCAAAGGCCGTGTCGAACAGGTAACGGTAGACGCAGCCGGTTTCGGTGGCGACGAAGGGTGCGGTGCTCAGTGCCGCGAGGCTTGCGGGTGGTCGGGCTTGAAAATCGCGACCGGCAATCAGCACCAGCGGTTCACTGCAGATGCGGCGTGTCAGGAAGCGCTCATTCTGCTGCCCCCGATCGAAGGTGAAGGCGATATCGATCGAGCCCTGCTGCAATTGCGCATGTAATTCGCCGCTGCCGCCGACCTTGAGCTTGAGGCCGACGTCTGGGTTCTTCTTGCGAAAGAGTGACAGCCACGGCGCCAGCCTTTCGGCGGCGATGGTTTCGAGCGTCCCCAAGGTGATGGACTGTCCAGCGTTGCCGGCTGCAGCACTGACGCTGGCTTTCGCCTCCTCGTTCAGTGCCAGTATCTCCTCTGCGTAGGTTTTGAGGACTGCGCCTGCGGGTGTCGGGACAACGCCCTGGCGAGAGCGGAGGAAGAGGTCTGCGCCGACTTCCTCTTCCAACGCCTGTATCTGGTCGCTGAGGCTCGACTGAGCGAGATTGACCTCGGCAGCGGCGCGCGTGAGATTTCCGTGCCGGATCACCGCAAGGAATGTTTTCAATTGTCGTGGGTTCATGTCGGGCTCCGGTACGGCGCGCAGTGGCGCCTTGACGCAGGATATCAACAAAGCAGAAGGCGCTGCAACGCAGGAGCATGTGGCGGCGAACTGCTCACCTGCTGCGTATTGCATCAGTTCCCGTCAGGCGCTGCTGACGAGAAGGGCGCCGGAGATGATGAGGAGGGTGCCGGCGACGAGCTTTACGATGTCGAGTTCGGAGGCTTCGCCGAGAAAGACGGCGCCGATTGCCAGTGTCATCAGCACGTTGCAGCTCCAGATTGGGGCGAGTTTCGAGACGGGGACACCATAAGTGAAAAGCGCAAAGCTGATGAGGCCGGTGCCGACGGCAAAGCAGGCGCCGGCGAGGGCGGCAAAACCGAGACCTTCGGCGGTCCAGGGGGCAGGGCGCCAGATGAGTGCGGCGATCAGCCCGGCAAGCGCGCAGGCAGCGCCGAAGGCGATCAGGTAGACGGCGGAGCCGGTGGCTGATGTGGCGCTCTGCTTCTGGAAGATGGCGGTAATGCCCCAGAACAGGGCGGGCAGAACGCCGCCGATGACGATCGGCCAGAGTGAATTCATTGCAAAACTCCTGTCGCACCCATAGGTCAAGGCCTCGCCTGAGGCGAAGGCCGGCCGAACATGTGGTGCCACCAGACTAGGAGTTTCTTTTTGCTCTTTGTGGTCTTGTTGTTCTTCCGCTCAAGCTGCCAGATCCGGTCGTCGCCGTAAAGCGGCGGAACCGCAATTAGTCGCGCATGCGGAGTTCGTCGGTCTGCATCTGCAGCGAGCCCAGCGTTTCCAGGAAGCTCATGCCGAGCAGGCTCTGGTCGAGCCGGCCATCCTCGGAAACGCTGGCTGCGACATTGTTGCGGACGATCGGGCCGATCGCTACCTGGTCGAGCGTGACAGGTGCTGCGCGGCCGCGGCCGTTGGCTGTCATGATCGTCATGGAATAGGTGAGGCGGGAGAGATCGATGCCGATCCGTTCGGCATCTTCGCGCGACAGCGCCACCATGCTGGCGCCGGTATCGACGAGCATCTCGATCGTCTGGCCATTTACCGCGACATCGGCTTGGAAATGGCCGTTCAGCAGCTTGTGCAGAATGATCTCCTGGCCGCCCTCACTTGTGGTGACGACGACGGCGCGGCCGGGAACGAGGCCGGCGAGCAGCCTGTTGCCGACGCCGAGCGCTTCCTGGCGATAGAGGTAGACGGTCACGAGCGCCAGGATGATGACCAGCCAGATCATCATCTGGCGCATCGTTTCACCGACGCTGCGCCGGCTCGCCCAGATGCCGGCCGACAGCATCAGCGCGATCGGCAGCAGATAGACGACGCGGCCGAAGTCATCGCTCTGCAGACCGAGGATCCGGCTGTTGTCACTGTTGAGGATCAGCACGGCAAGGCCGATGCCGATCACGACTAGGAAGACGGTCAAACGGATCATAAAGGCCGCTCCGGCCCACCGGCGAGGCTCGTTTTCATATGGTTCGGCACCGTGGCGGCGCCGGCAAGCCTTGCCGGCAGCAGCGTCATGATCCGCCTTCGCTCAGCGTCGGAATAGCTCGTCCAGCTGCAGATTTCCTGAAGAGTCCGGCCGCAGCCGGCGCATAATCCGGTGCTGGGCTCCAGGGAGCAGAGGTGAATGCAGGGTGTTTGCATGAAGGATATATCGGAGTTTCAAAGAGCCGTGGCAAGGGCGCAAAGAGTGGCGATCTCGCAAATTTGTTGCGTTGCGCCCAAGGTATCGCCGGTGTGGCCGGCAAGCTTGCGGCGGATGAAAGCAGTGAAGGCGAGCCCTGCGATGCCGGTGGCGAGCAGGCTTGCGACCAGCGGCCGCAGGCCGAATGCGGGCCAGATCAGAAGCGCCGCGACGAGGCCGGCTGAGGCGAGCGCAAACTGCATCGCCGCCTCGTCCGGCTGGCCGGTCGAGGCGGCCACGCCATCAGCCTTTGCCGGTGCCAACCGCTGCCAGTGCCAGGCGATGGCGCCGCGGCTGAGAGCCGCGACGGCGGGAATGGCGAGGGCTGTCGTGAGCGGCGAGGAATGGCGGGCGATCACAGCAATCGCGGCTGCGCGGATCGCGAAGGAGAGGATCAGCGCTATCGCGCCATAGGTGCCGATCCGGCTATCTTTCATGATGAGGAGGCTCTGTTCGCGGCTCTTGCCGCCGCCGATGCCGTCGGCCGTATCGGCCAGACCGTCCTCGTGCAGCGCGCCGGTGACGAGGACCTGGACGGAAAGCGCGATCAGGGCTGCCATCAGCGGGTCCGCACGCAGCCCCAAAAGCAGGAGGAGGGCGAGTGCGGGGATGAAGCCGATGACGATGCCGGCAAAGGGAAAGGCGCGCACCAGCCGGCCGAGCCTGCCGTCATAACCTTTGAACAGCGATTGCGGCATGGGAATGCGGCTGAGGAAGGCGACGGCGCGGGCGGTATCGACCGCATAGTCCTTGATCTTCATTCTGCTTCATTCTGCCGGAGGTCTCGGCTTATGGTCGCGGCGGCGCTTTTGGAGTTGTTCGCCTCGTCCGCCCGCTTTAAGAGAGTGGCCACCCGCAAAGAAGCTGATTTGCGGGAAAAAAACAAGAATACCCGGATTCATAGGAAAACCGCACAGATGAGCGTTTCAGGCCTGCCGTTCGACGATTTCCGTACCCTGCTCCGTGACCTGCCGGGGCCGGATGCCCGCGCGCTGGTGGCGGCGCGCGAACGTGACGCGCAGCTGACCAAGCCGCCGGGCGCGCTCGGACGGCTCGAGGAAATCGCCTTCTGGCTTGCTGCCTGGACCGGCCGCACACCTGCCGTCAACCGGCCGCTGGTGGCGATCTTTGCCGGCAATCACGGCGTCACCAGGCAGGGAATCACGCCCTTTCCGCCAACGGTGACGCAACAGATGGTCGAGAACTTTGCAGCCGGCGGTGCTGCAATCAACCAGATCTGTGTCGCCTATGATCTCGGGCTGAAAGTCTTCGATCTGGCCCTCGATTATCCCACCGGCGACATCACCGAGGAGGCAGCGCTTTCCGAGCGCGATTGCGCCGCGACCATGGCCTTCGGCATGGAGGCGATCGCCGGCGGCACCGATCTGCTTTGCATCGGCGAGATGGGCATCGGCAATACGACGATTGCTGCGGCGATCAACTATGCACTCTACGGCGGCTCGGCGCGCGACTGGGTGGGACCCGGCACCGGTTCGGAAGGCGAAATGCTGGAGCGCAAGATCGCGGCGGTGGAAAAGGCGGTGGCGCTGCATGGCGACCATCTCGACGATCCGCTTGAGATCATGCGTCGGCTTGGCGGCCGCGAGATCGCGGCGATGGCCGGCGCCATCCTTGCTGCGCGCATGGAACGCATCCCGGTGCTGATCGACGGTTATGTCGCGACCGCGGCGGCGGCGATCCTGAAAGCCGCCAATCCGTCGGCACTCGATCATTGCCTGATCGGCCATGTTTCCGGCGAGCCCGGGCATTTGCGCTCGATCGAGATGCTCGGCAAGACGCCGCTTCTGGCGCTCGGCATGCGGCTCGGCGAAGGCACCGGTGCGGCGCTTGCCGCCGGTATCGTCAAGGCGGCCGCCGCCTGTCATTCCGGCATGGCGACCTTCGCCCAGGCAGGTGTGTCGAATAAGCATTAAGGCCGCGGTCGGCGCCGTCGATCCGCACGCGTTCGCTTGCGCGCCTCAAGTGGATTCGGTATTTGCGTATTCGCTCATCAAAGAGGAGACGGCAAAGCCTCTCCCGGTCTGTGATGCAACGGGAAGAGGAGGAGGCATCTTGACGAAGCCTGCGGTGACGAAAGAGACCGGACTTCGGCATTTCATCGCCGCTGCCAGCTATTCCTGGGCGGGCTTCCTGCGGGTGCTGAAAGAGGCGGCCTTCCGCCAGGAACTCGGCTTCTTCGTCGTTTCGATCGCGGCGCTGGCGCTGGTGGGAGCTACTGCGGGCGAGATCGTCGTCGCTGTGCTTCTGTTTCTCGGGCTCTTTTCGATGGAGGCGATGAATACCGCCGTCGAAGAGGTGATCGACCGGATTTCACCGGAGATTTCAATCGTCGGCAAACATGCCAAGGATCTCGGCTCCTTCGCGGTGACCTGCATGATCGCCGCCTGCTGCCTCTATCTCGGCTTCGTCCTCGGCAAGCACCTGTTCTTTGGATCCGGATGATTTCACGCTGGATCGGCCGGTGTCATCCGGATCCAAGTCTAAAAATTGAAGCATGATGTTGCCCGAAAACCGCTCACACTTTTCGGCATCATGCTTTCGCTGAATCAGGCAAAACTCTTGCGCTTGCGCGCGACGGCCTGAGCCTCCTCGACGGCCGGCAGGCTCTGGAGCACGCGCTTGGCGGGCAAGATAGCGATGACCTCGGTGCCCTCGCGAAGCTTCGATTTTAGCAGGAACTGTCCGTCATGCTTGGCAAGGATCGCCTGGACGATCGGCAGGCCGAGGCCGGTGCCCTGTTCGGCGCTCTTGATGGCGATCGAGCCCTGGCCGAAGGCCGACAGGACGACGGGAATCTCTTCTTCCGGAATGCCGGGGCCATTGTCCTTGATCGAGATGTACTGGCCGCCGCCGGCGGTCCAGCCGACCTTGACGTGGATCTCGCCGCCTTGCGGCGTGAACTTGACGGCATTGGAGAGAAGATTGAGCACCACCTGGCGCATCGACTTCTCGTCTGCCCAGATGGCCGGCAGCTGCCGCTCGAACTGGTCCGAAATGGCAATGTTCTTGGCGCGGGCGCGCAGTTGGACCATGCCGATGCAATCTTCGGTGATATCGAGCAGCGATATCGCCTCCTCGCTCAGCTCGTATTTGCCGGCCTCGATGCGCGACAGGTCGAGGATCTCATTGATGAGATCGAGGAGATGCTGGCCTGAACGGTGAATGTCGCCCGCATATTCCTTGTAGGTCGGATTGGCGAGCGGCCCCATGACCTCGGCCGACATCACCTCGGAAAAGCCGAGGATGGCGTTGAGCGGGGTTCTGAGTTCGTGCGACATGGAGGCAAGGAAGCGGGACTTGGCGAGGTTTGCCTCTTCGGCGCGACGGCGAGCCTCGTCCGACATCGATTTAGCCACTTCCAGCTCGGCGATCAGGTCGTCCTTCTCCGATTGGTAGGAAAGGATTCTGAGGTTCGACTTGAAGAGCCGGTCGCTGATATAATTGAAGAAGACGAGGGTGGTGGTGAAGAGCCCCGTGAGGCTGATTTCGAGCAGGTCGCGCGACAGGCCGCTCTTGGCGGCAAGCGCCAGGACCGCCGGCGAGAAGGCGGCGAGCACGGCGGGCGTCAGCATGAAGTTCGACATGGCCGTGACGGAGAGCGCGATCAGCAGCGTAGCGCCCTTATAGAGAATGAAGCTCGACGGATCGCAGGTGTCGCAGCCCTGCAGCGCGAAGACGGCCCAGCAGCAGCCGAGCAGGCACTGGCCGAGCAGCAGCAGGCGGCGCCATTTGCGGGCGTTCTCGGAGGTGATTTCCTGCCGGCGGGCGCGCCGCGCCAGCAGGATATTACCGGCGTGACAGGTGAGCGTCAGCAGCGCCCAGAAGAGCAATTGCGTATTCTGGGTGAAATAGACGCCAAGCGCGGTGATGATGACGACGAAGAGCGGCATGATCGTCGCGCCCTGCAGCACCGATGCCACGTACATGTTGAGCACGTCACGATCGAAGGAGGAATTTGACGCATGACCGGACTGAAGACGTTCGCGCGTCTGCCGCACGGCCTTGGAAACGGCCTTGTTGCGGTGGCTGCGCGACCTGTCGACGATGATCTTGTCGGTCGATGTGCTTACGCCGGTACTCATGTGCACGTTGAAACTTCATCCCAGGGTGGATAAGAGCTTAACCGACAATTCTTAAGAAGATGTTTGCCATCTTTGCCAAGGATTTGTTTTTTAAGGAGGCAAAAGCGTGACACGGGGCCTGCGCCTGATTCGCGACGGCGTGACCGCTTTTGCCATGCTGGCGCTCGTCGCGCTAATCGCCGCCAAGCTCAACGATGCAGCAAAAATCGAGCATATGGGCGCCTTTCATGCTGCCGACGGCGACAGCCTGACATTGGGAGACGAACGTTTGCGCCTCGAAGGTATCGATGCGCCGGAGCTCAACCAGAGCTGCGAGCGGGCGGGGAAGGCCTGGGCCTGCGGGCGCGCGGCGCGCGCGGCGCTGCAGGACATGGTGCTGGCATCGGGAACGCTGTGTCAGGGCAGCCGGCGCGACCGCTACGACAGGCTGCTCGTCATCTGCCGCAGCGGGGCGGGCAGCGACATCAATGCCGCCATGGTGCGCCGGGGCATGGCCATTTCCTATGACGGTTATGGCAAGGAGGAGGCCGAGGCGAAGACTCAGAGGGCGGGTCTCTGGGCCGGGACTTTCGAGCGGCCGCGCGATGTGCGCGATCATGCGCGCCAGAGTTCCGGTTTCGATGGCGCTCTGCGCTTCATCGGGCAGATCGTCGGGTGGGAGTAAAGCCATGAGCGACGAAGCCATGCTGGAGATGCTGCGGCATGAGATCGCCTCCTGTCGCATCTGTCGCGACGCGCCGGCGAAAGGCCTCGAATACCGGATGCCGCACGAGCCGCGGCCGGTGGCGGTGATCTCATCGAGCGCGCGCATCCTGATCGCCGGGCAGGCGCCCGGGCTTCGGGTGCATGAGAGCGGCCTGCCGTTTGACGATGCATCGGGCGACCGGCTGCGATCATGGCTCGGCGTTGACAGGGCAAGCTTCTATGACCGCGACCGATTCGCCATCGTGCCGATGGGCTTCTGCTTTCCCGGCTATGATGACAAGGGCGCGGATCTGCCGCCGCGGCGCGAATGCGCACCGTTCTGGCGGCAAAGAGTGATCTCGGCCATGCCGCAGATCGAACTGGTGCTGGTCATCGGCCAATATGCGCAGGCCTGGCATATGGCCGGCGAAAGGCAGGACAATATGACCGAGACGGTGCGGGCATGGCGCGACAGTCTTCTGTCCGACCGATCGCCGGCGGTGCTGCCGCTGCCGCATCCGAGCTGGCGCAATAGCGGCTGGCTGAAGCGCAATCCCTGGTTCGAGAAAGAATTGCTCCCGGTCCTGCAGGATCGGACGAAAATGCTGCTTTCCTGAAACAAAATTCTTTTCGTTGCGCGGAATCGAGTTATACAAAGAAAATAATTCGAAAGGACTGCTGTGCGCATGGATCGCCTCGACCGAAAAATACTGCGTCTTCTGCAAGAAGATTCGACGCTTGCCGTTGCCGATCTCGCCAAGAAAGTGGGGCTTTCGACGACGCCGTGCTGGCGGCGCATCCAGAAGATGGAGGAAGACGGCGTCATCAAGCGCCGAGTCGCCATTCTGGATCCGGAGAAGGTCAACACCAAGGTCACCGTCTTCGTGTCGATTCGCACTGCCACTCATTCGATCGAATGGCTGCGCCGCTTTTCCGAGGTGGTCGCCGAATTCCCCGAAGTGGTCGAATTCTACCGGATGAGCGGTGATGTCGACTATCTCCTGCGAGTCGTCGTGCCCGATATCGCCGCCTATGACGCGTTTTATAAGCGGATGATCGCCAAGATCGAGATTCGCGACGTTTCCTCCGCCTTTGCGATGGAGCAGATCAAGTATTCGACGCAACTGCCGCTCGACTACATGATTCTCGACAATGCCAAGTCCAACGAGGATTGAGGTCAAGCGTGCGGCGTGACCGCACGCGACACCGCAAAGTCCAGCGGGCCTCATACCAGGCGTGAGTCTGCGACCTCGGATATGCCGGTTGGGAGGCGACTTGTGACATTCTGGCCGGACGGGGAATGCCGGTTCGGCAAGACCGAGTTTGGGGATGTGCGGTCGCCCAACTGAAAAAAGCCTCAAAAATAGCGAAAAAACGCTCAAATCGCCCCTAATTCCTGGAAAAATGAATAGCCTGGTAAGGATTCCGGGGTTATGGTCGATGTAACCAATGGGCGATGTGTCATAATTTTGTCTCATTGGTATCGAATTCAGGACACCATGTTCCAAACCGCCACCTTGATTGTGCTTGTTAGCTGGCGGTAGAGTTTATGCGCTTCACCAGTATGTTCGACGGGGTTCGGACGGTGGAGAATTTGACAAATGGGGTGTAGCGTGTGCGGCTTGCGATGGAGGATCTCCGTCGCGGAGCCGTTTTGCATGTTTTTTGTATAAATATTTGAAATTGTTGTATAAAAATCACGTTGCCGGGGAAAGTAGCCCGTGAGAAGCCATCTGGCGTATATCTACAATTGCTTGATAGAGCCTTGTATGTGATGACGGTTTGGCGGTTCGATCGATCCGCACGCCGAGATGGCTGTTCAAACTGGGCCGGCTTCAAATCGACTACCCGATCTGAAGCCAGCCCCGATCGACAAAGGAATGGATTGGTAAATGAACATCAGAATGGTTTTGCTTGCATCAGCAGCAGCATTTGCTGCATCGACGCCGGTTCTTGCAGCTGACGCTATCGTTGCTGCCGAGCCGGAACCGGTTGAATATGTTCGCGTCTGCGACGCTTACGGCACCGGCTACTTCTACATCCCGGGCACCGAAACCTGCCTCAAGATCGAAGGCTACATCCGTTTCCAGGTCAACGTTGGCGACAACCCAGGTGGTGACAACGACTCTGATTGGGATGCAGTGACCCGCGGTCAGGTTCAGTTCACGGCCAAGAGCGATACCGAGTATGGTCCGCTGACCGGCGTCATCGTCATGCAGTTCAATGCTGACAATGCCACCGATCAGGACGCCATCCTCGACTCCGCTTACCTCGACGTCGCGGGCTTCCGCGCCGGTCTGTTCTACAGCTGGTGGGACGATGGTCTCTCCGGTGAAACCGACGACATCGGCTCGGTCGTAACGCTCCACAACTCGATCCGTTATCAGTATGAAAGCGGCACTTTCTACGCCGGCCTCAGCGTCGACGAACTGGAAGACGGCGTTTATCAGGGTGACGTGGATCCCGTCACCGGCCTCCTTGTTCCGAACGATGGTCCGAACAATGTCGGCGTTGCCTTCGGCATCGGCGGCACTGCCGGCGCATTCAGCTACCAGCTCACCGGTGGCTGGGACGTAGACAACGAAGACGGCGCAATCCGCGCTATGGGTACGGTTGAAATCGGTCCCGGTACGCTCGGCCTCGCTGCTGTGTACTCTTCCGGCCCGAACTCCTACTACTCGACGGCTGAATGGGCAATTGCTGCCGAATACGCCATCAAGGCAACCGACAAGCTGAAAATCACCCCGGGCGCTCAGTACTACGCCAACTACATCGGCGGTGCAGGCTCGTTTGACACCGTTCCTAGCGATTACGACGGTGCCGGTGATGCCTGGAAGGTCGGTCTGACGGTTGACTACCAGATCGTCGACAACTTCTACGCCAAGGCTTCGGTTCAGTACCTCGATCCGGAAGATGGTGAGGACTCCACTTCGGGCTACTTCCGCCTGCAGCGTTCGTTCTAATCCACTTGGTGGATGCTCCCGGTCTTCGGATCGGGAGCACTTCAATCAGTTTCTGATCCGAGTGACCTCCGATCAGCTACGGGGACGGGTCCGGTCTTCCCTGCCGGACCGTCCTTGCAGTGTTTTTTTGCGTGCAGGCTTCAAGGCAGTCAATCACGATGCCTCCAGGTGAGCCGAACCGATGCGGTGCGCATTGCACATGGGCATTCCGCCAGCCTCGCTTCTAGAGGCACCCCGTTTTTCCATTTTCTAACGAGTTGGATCCACCGATAGAATTGTCGTGCGGACGGCTATTTGTGTCCGTTCTCCCAAACAGCGTTGACTCACAGCGCCAGGCATCCTTATTCGAGCCGGCATCCCGCCTTATCTCAACCGTGCCAATAGTTTTTCGCCGGCCAGCTCCCTGACGGCATCCTTGCCGATCCAGCGGGCGGTTTTATCGGGACTTTCCGCCAGGATCCTTGCGAGCGCCAGGGCCGGCGCATGGCAGGCGAGGTTGCGCTTGCCGATGCTGCGCAGCGCCCAATTCACCGCCTTGCGCACGAAGTTTCGCGGGTCGCCGGCTTGGGCCTCGATCAGCGGCAACCAGGCGAGGATGGTCGCATCAGGTTCCTTCTTCAAGTGAACCGCGGTACCGGCAATCATGGCGAAGGCTGTGCGCCTAATAAATTCGCGCTCGTCGGCGGCGAAGTCTGAGATGAGCTCGTCCAGCCCGGCCTCGACGAAGAGATCGGCGGCGCAATCGACGATCTCCCAGGAGTTGAAATCATCTGCCCAATGTCGGGCTTCTTCCGTCGTCAACCGCTTCGGTTCGGCTGTGTAGAGGGCGAGCAGGCGGGCTTCGCGGATATCGCTTCGCCAGAGCTGCATTGCCCTGAGGTGATCCTTCTTCGCCAGTCTGGCGACCGCCCTTATATCGGGATTGGAGATGCCGAGGGCGCCGCCGGTAACGATGCCGAAGCGCGCCATGCCGGCGACATTCTCCTCCGAACGCAGCGTTTCGAGATGCGCGATCAACTCTGCCGCATCGGAGGAGGGGCCGATCATTTCTCGAGGCGGGCGAGCAGCGAGGATGTGTCCCAGCGATTGCCGCCCATTGCCTGCACGTCGCCGTAGAACTGATCGACGACGGCGGTGACCGGCAGTTTGGCGCCGTTGCGGCGGGCTTCGGTGAGCACGATGCCGAGATCCTTGCGCATCCAGTCGACCGCGAAGCCGAAGTCGTATTTGCCTGCGTTCATGGTTTTGTGGCGGTTTTCCATCTGCCAGGAACCAGCCGCACCCTTGGAAATCACCTCGACGACCTTTTCAATATCGAGGCCGGCGCGCTTGCCGAAATGCAGCGCTTCGGCAAGTCCCTGGACGAGGCCGGCGATGCAGATCTGGTTGACCATCTTGGTCAGCTGGCCCGAGCCTGCCGGCCCCATCAGGCCAACCATGCGGGCGTAGGCGTCGATGACAGGCCTGGCGCGTTCGAAGACGGCCTCGTCGCCGCCGCACATGACGGTCAGGATACCGTTTTCGGCGCCGGCCTGGCCGCCGGAGACGGGAGCGTCGATGAAGTCGACGCCTTTTTCCTTGGCCGCGGCATAAAGTTCGCGGGCGACTTCAGCGCTGGCGGTGGTGTTGTCGATCAGCACCGAACCGGGCTTCATGCCGTGTAAAGCGCCGCTCTCGCCCGATGTCACCGAGCGGAGATCTTCGTCATTGCCGACGCAGACGAAGACGAAATCGGCACCGGCGGCGGCCTCCGCCGGGGTGGGGGCGGCGTGGCCTGAAAATTTCTCGGCCCAGGCGGCGGCTTTTGCCGGCGTGCGGTTATAGACGGTGACATCGTGGCCGCCTTTCGTCTTCAAATGCCCCGCCATAGGGAAACCCATGACGCCGAGACCGATGAACGCGACTTTTGCCATATGTCCTATCCTTTTCCTCAAAGTGTAGGCCCGAGGATTAACCGAAACGGCGGGAGCAGAAAAGCCCGTGAAGACGGACTTCCTTCCGATTGACGCATATGAGGCTGGCTACCGTTCGGCCGAGCCCTAGATTGGAGGGAAGGCATTATGTTCCGGGGGTGACATGACCGAAATTCCGACGATCAAGCCGCGGCGCAAAGGCCGTAGCGGAATGCAGGCGATGCTTATTCCATCGCAGCAGATGGTCGCAGCGCAGATTCGATCGGCACCGGAAGGTGTCCTCACCGAATTAGGCACTCTCCGCCGCCGTCTCGCCGCTCAATACGGGGCGGACGCCTGTTGTCCGGTGACCGTGCAGCGGCATTTGCGTGCGATCGCCGAGTTGTCATTCGGCGCGCTGGAGAAGGGCGAGCCGGTTTCGACGATTACGCCCTATTGGCGCATGGTCAATCCCGCAAGCCTGCTTGCGAAGCGTCTTGCCGGCGGCCCCACCTTCATCCGTGAGCGCCTGGCCGCCGAAGGTCGGAGTGAGCCGGGATAATAGGCAGCATAAGGGCGCGCGAAAAAATTCCGCTTAAGGGCGATTCTCGGGCTGCAAAATTTCAGCAAAGGCCGAATGTCGCAAATAAAATTGTCGATCTAAATTATAGATTTCATCATCATGATGCTGGTAACTGACAGGTCGACCAGCCCGAAAACAGGCCCGACGCCGTTCAAGAAAGGAATAGTCATGATTTCACGTCGACAAACGCTCGGGCTTTTCGGAGCCGCTGCGGCCACGGCAATCTTGCCGGCCGTCAAGCCGGCACGCGCTGCCGCCAGCGAGTTGCGCATCGGCTGGCAGAAGAACGGCGTGCTGGCGCTCGCCAAACGCCGCGGCGCGCTTGAGAAGCGGCTTGCCGACCGCAGCATTGCGGTCAGCTGGTCAGAATTTACCTCCGGCCCGCCGCTTCTCGAAGCGCTGGGCGCCGGCGCTCTCGATTTCGGCGCGACCGGCGATGTGCCGCCGCTCTTTGCCCAGGCGGCCGGCGGGCAGCTCTATTATGTCGGGCTCTACAAGGGCAGCCCGGCAGCGTCGGCCATCCTCGTGCGCAAGGATTCGCCCATCAGGACGCTTGAAGATCTCAAGGGCAAAAAGGTTGCCTTCAAACGCGGCTCCAGCGCGCATAACGTAACCGTCAAGGTTCTGCGCCAGGCGGGGTTGAAGCCCGAAGATGTCGAGCAGCTCGATCTTTCGCCGCCGGATGCTGCGGCCGCCTTTAAGAATGGCAGCATCGACGCCTGGTCGATCTGGGATCCCTATCTGGCGATTGCCGAAGCCGATCCGGAGACGCGTATCCTGACGACCGCCGAAGGCATCGTCGACTCCTACAGTTTCTTCCTCGCCAATCGCGATTTCATCGAAGCCAACGGGCAGGTGGTCGTCGATGTGATCGATGAGCTTGCCAAGGTCGGCACGTCGGCCCAGAGCAATCTCGACGAGACGGTGAAGGAACTTTCCGAGATCACCGGCGTGCCGGTTGACGTGACACGCGTGACATTGACGCGAAAGGGTGCCGATCTCGGCAGCGTCTCGACCATCACCGATGCCGCCGCCGCCTATCAGCAGGCGCTCGCCGACGAGTTCTATGGGCTCAGCATCCTGCCGAAGAAGCTTACGACCGGCGATATCGTCTGGCGTCCCAAGGCAAGCTGATTTTCCGGCCGGGCCAAGATTTCCGCGAGGCGGCATGGAGAGGGCCTCCATGCCGCCGAACCGGAAAAATATTCCCCAAAACGGATTACAATAGAAAATTGATATTGTCGATCTAATTGGTGGTCTATGTCAGTATCCGATGATCAGAGCGGGACACAGGGCATCGACCAGCCGCCTTCTGATCGACAGGGATATTTCAGATGCTCACGCACAGATGGATAGTCCACCTTCTTACAACCGCCAGCGCGATCCTCCCAAGCATTCGCGCGGTGGGGACGTCGAGAGGGCGGAGAGTCTGCGCGTCGCCGCTTGCCGGGGCCATTTCTACCGCGCGAGTTGATTTTCGAATTCCGCAGCTAAAGGACCGTCTTTCATGACCACCATCTCCCATACAGGCACATCCGAGCCGATCAATTTCCTCTGGTTCATCCCGACATCGGGCGACGGCACTTATCTCGGCTCCTCCGAGCTCAACCGTGCACCCGAGATCGGCTATCTCACGCAGATCGCCCAGGCCGTCGACCGGCTCGGCTATTCCGGCGTGCTGCTGCCGACCGGGGTTGCCTGCGAGGAATCCTTCGTGACGGCCGCAGCCCTTGCCGCCAAGACTGAGAAGCTGCAGTTCCTGGTGGCGATCCGCCCGGGCACGGCGTCTCCGGCCTATTACGCGCGTCTGGCGACGACGCTCGACCGAATCTCTAACGGCCGCCTGCTGCTCAACATCGTCGTCGGCGGCAGTCCGGCGGAGCTTGCCGGCGACGGCATCCATCTCGAACATGACGAGCGTTATGCTCATGCCGAGGAGTTCTTCACCGTCTTCGAGGAACTGCTGGAAAAGGGAACGGCAAGCTTCGACGGCAAATACATCAAGGCAACCAATGCGCGCCTCGGCTTTCCCTCGGTGCAAAACCCGCGTCCGCCGCTCTATTTCGGCGGCTCGTCGGATGCCGGCATCGATTTCTCCGTCGGACGCGTCGACAAATACCTGACCTGGGGCGAGCCGCCGGCACAGGTTGCCGAGAAGATTACCAAGGTGCGCAAGGCCGCCGGCGAGCGCGGCCGCGAGGTGAGCTTCGGCATTCGCCTGCACTTCATCGTGCGCGAAACCGACGAGGAGGCATGGGAGGCGGCCGAGCGGCTGATCCGCCATCTCGACGACGACACGATCCGCGAAGCGCAGGAGCGCTTCGTTCATGAGTCCGACTCGGTCGGCCAGAAGCGCATGGCTGCCCTTCACGGCGGCCGGCGCGACAAGCTCGAAGTCTCGCCGAACCTCTGGGCCGGCGTCGGCCTGGTGCGTGCCGGTGCGGGCACGGCGCTGGTCGGCTCGCCGAAGACGGTGGCCGCGCGCCTTCGCGAGTATCAGGAGATCGGCATCGATACGGTGATCGGCTCCGGTTATCCGCATCTGGAAGAGGCCTATCGCGTCGCCGAACTGCTTTTCCCCGAACTCGGCATTACCCGCGAGCAGCAGCGCCTGGGCTTCAACAACGAGTTCGGCCGCAAGCAGGTCTTCGCAGGCGGCAGCCATGGCGGCAATCTGAAAGTCGTCTCCGGCTCCTGAACTCGAACGAAGACGCCGAGCGTGACACCATCGCAAGCCGCTTACGGCTTGCGACATCCTGCTCCCGATAAGCGCGAGGACAATCCCATGTCGACTTTCGATACTCCATTCGTACGATCGGTCGCTTCCGAAAAAGCCGGGAAGGCGGGGCTCCGCCTGCCGCTGCCCGGCCTGGAGAAGCTGACGCCCTATCTGGTGCCGGTGGCGATCGTGGCGTTCTGGCAGCTTGCCTCCTCGGCCGGCTGGATCTCATCGCGCATCATGCCGTCGCCGGCCGATGTCGGCCTTGCCTTCTGGTCGACGACGGTTTCCGGCCAGTTGCCGAATGACGTGCTGGTGAGCGCCGGCCGCGCCTTTGCCGGCCTTCTCGTCGGCGGCTCGATCGGCTTCCTGCTCGGTATCGCCAATGGCGTATCGCGCATCTCCGAACAGCTGACGGATACGACGCTGCAGATGCTGCGCACCATTCCGCATCTGGCGATGATCCCGCTTGTCATCCTGTGGTTCGGGATCGGCGAGGAATCGAAGCTGTTTCTCACGTCGCTCGGCGTGCTCTTCCCGGTTTATCTCAACACCTATCACGGGGTGCGCAATGTCGATCGCGATCTGATCGAGATGGGCAAAGTCTATGGCATGGGCAACTGGACGCTTTTCCGCAAGGTGATCTTTCCTGGTGCGCTGCCGTCGATCTTCGTCGGCCTCAGATATGCGCTCGGCATCATGTGGCTGACGCTGATCGTATCGGAATCGATTGCCGCATCGTCAGGCATCGGCCATATGGCCAACAATGCCCGCGAATTCATGATGACTGACGTCGTCGTGCTCGCCCTCGTCATTTATGCCGTGCTCGGCAAGCTTGCCGATGTCATCGCCCGGGCGCTGGAGAGGCGGCTGCTCGCCTGGAACCCGGTCTATCAGAAATAGGAGAGACGCCGTGACATCGATCGCAGATGAGCGTTTTCACGCCGTCGCCGAAGAAGAGCCAGCTTATGCGCGCGAACACGCGCCGGCAGTGGGCCGCAGTGCGTCCGCGGCGATCAGCCTGACGGGGCTTGAAAAGAGCTTTGGGGCCAACCGCGTGCTGCGCGGCATCAATCTGCATATTCCGGCCGGCGAGTTCGTCGCCGTGATCGGCAAGAGCGGCTGCGGCAAGAGCACGCTGCTGCGCATCCTGATGGGCCTCGACGAACCGAGCGCCGGCGAGCTGCATTTCGAGGATGCCGACGGCGCGCAGGTGAACCCGAACGCGCGTATCGTCTTTCAGGAGCCGCGGCTGCTGCCCTGGCTCAGTGTCGCAGACAATGTCGTCGTCGGACTCGGCGACGGCATCGACAGCCGGGCGGCGGCGAAGGCGGCCGATACCGTGCTTGCCGAAGTCCAGCTTGGCGAAAAGACCGGGGAATGGCCGGCGCGGCTTTCCGGCGGGCAACGGCAGCGCGTGGCGCTGGCGCGGGCGCTGGTCAGCCGGCCAGGCGTGCTGGCGCTCGACGAACCGCTCGGCGCCCTCGATGCGCTGACGCGGATCAGCATGCAGGAACTCATCAACCGTGTCTGGCACGAACTCGGCTTCACCGCAGTGCTCGTCACCCATGATGTCAGCGAAGCGGTGCATCTCGCCGACCGGGTCATCGTGCTCGACGAGGGGCGGATCGCACTCGATCTTCCCATTCCCTATCCGCGTCCACGCCGGCACGGCCATCCTGGCCTCGCCGAGCTGGAAGGCCGGCTGCTTGCTGCGATTCTCGGCACCGACGGCGGCCATTGATCCCAAGGCTATTCGCGACGCTGCATGACCTCGGCATAGGCGAGGCGTGTCCGCGCGAGCATGCATGCCCAATGGCGAAAATGTATAGCCGCTTGGGTATGTGAAACTTACTCGCCTCTGCCAAGCGCGCTGCCACGCGCACTAGATGCAGCAATAACTATTTTCTCGAGGTATTTTACGTCCAGCTTGACTCACTCATATCTCCATGGCTATACATAAATCCATAGCCAACGGGGTATGGATTGTAGATGTCGGACACCCAGGATGTGCTCTTCAGAACGCTCGCCGATCCGACCCGGAGGGCTCTTTTCGAACGGCTGTGCCGCGAAGGGGAGAAGACGGTCGGGGCTCTGACGTCTCGGGCCGGGGTCTCGCAACCGGTCGTCTCGAAACATCTCGGAATCCTCAAGCAAGCCGGATTGGTGCGCGACCGCCATGAAGGTCGCCAGACCCACTATAGCGCCCAGCTCGGTGCGCTGGCGCCACTGGTCGACTGGACGAGTGAGATGGCGGGCTTTTGGCAAAATCGGTTCGACCAGCTGGAAGATCTATTGAAAAGGATGGACCAATGACCGAAATTTCAAACGAAACCCGTTCCGTCATCGTCGAACGAGAGATCCCTTTTCCGCCGGAAAAGATCTGGCGCTCGCTCACCCAGCCGCATCTTATCGCGGACTGGCTGATGAAGAACGATTTCGTGCCGGTCGTGGATCACCGTTTCAAGCTGAGCGCGGATTGGGGCTCCGTCGATTGCCAGGTCCTGGAAGTCGAGCCGAACAAGACCCTGTCTTACACCTGGGCTGCCTATGATCTCGAAAGTGTCGTCACCTGGACTCTCACGCCCACGGGTGCGGGCACGCAGCTGCGCATGGAGCAGTCGGGCTTCCGGCCGGATCAGCGGCAGGCTTACGGCGGCGCCAAAAGCGGTTGGCAGCAGTTCTTCGCAAAGCTGGAGCAGGTGCTCACGCGCATCGAGTGAGATCGCTGCCAAAACGGATCACGCCATCCGCTTCGCTTGTTTTCGCAGGAGGTTCCCTTGAATTGGAATAATTGGCTTCGGCAGATCCACCGTTGGCTGTCCATTGCCTTTACGCTGGCCGTCATAATTAATATCATCGCAATGGTGCAGGAGAAATCGTCCGTCCGGGTGGGCCTCATGGCGCTGCTGCCGCTGACCTTGCTCCTGCTCACCGGTCTCTACTTGTTCGCGCTGCCATATGCCACCAGGTGGCGCGGCGCAGGACGCAGCGGAGGGTAGGAGTGAAGGCAATGTCCGGGAAGACATCCAAGACCGCGGCAAAGCTCACGAAGAAGACAGCCGCCAAGCCTGATACTGTGGAGCCGGTCCTTCTCTCGGGTGGCAACCCTCAGATCGCCAAGGGTTACGGCGACGCTCCAGTGCAAGCCTACATAGCCGCCATGCCCGGCTGGAAAAGCGATGTCGGGCGCCGTCTCGACGCGCTCATCACGCGCACGGTGCCCGGGGTGTATAAGGCCGTGAAATGGAACTCGCCTCTCTACGGCATGGAAGGGCAGGGCTGGTTCCTCGGTGTCCATTGCTTCGCGAAATATATCAAGGTCGCTTTCTTCCGCGGCACGTCGCTCAGTCCCATCCCGCCAGGCGAGTCCAAACAAAAGGAAGTGCGTTACTTCCACATTCATGAGGAAGACCAACTCGACGAGGCTCAGTTCGCCGCCTGGGTCGAGCAGGCCAGCCAATTGCCCGGCGAACGAATGTGAGCGGACGTCAAGGCACCAGCACTTAAGGGATGGAGGGGAAGATATCGATGAAAAAAGTCACGGCAACCCTGAAGAAGAGCGACTCCAGCGAAGAGAAGGGCGGAGACTCTCCTTCTCGTTTGATCGACGCGAGAATTGAGGAGTTGAGCGATTGGCGCGGCGAGATGCTCGCTCGGGTCCGAACTCTCATCAGGCAGGCCGAGCCCGACGTGGTCGAGGAATGGAAGTGGAGAGGCGTTCCGGTGTGGGAGCACGCCGGGATCATCTGCACCGGCGAGACCTACAAAAGCGTGGTGAAACTGACCTTCGCCAAAGGCGCCTCGCTGGAGGACCCTTCAGGCCTTTTCAACTCCAGCCTTGACGGCAACACCAGGCGAGCCATCGATTTCCATGAGGGCGACGAGATCGACGAGGAGGCGTTGAAGGCGCTCATTCGCGGTGCTGTCGCACTCAACACCTCAAAGCGGGCTGCGGTTCGTCCTGCCGGCTCGGGCAAGAAATCAAGCAGCGCTTGAGGCTTGGCTTATTTCGCCTGAAACGCGTCGCGTCAAACTTGATTCATGCGAGGCGATTTGGTTTTGCGTGACATGCGATCAGTGGATCGGGCTTTCCTCGCGCTCGAGGAAGAGTTCCAGATTGTCGAGGCCGATCTCGGTGCCCTGGAGGCGGGCACCGTTGTCGGCGTAGCCGTCGAGGAAGACCACCTGTTCGGTGAAGACCATTTTCGTGCCGCCGGGTGCGGCTTCGAAGGCAACGGTTGTGAGCGACGCGGAGATGCGGCTTTCCCCAAGCTTCATCTCATAGGCGTAGATGATGCGGGCATCGGGCACGATATCGATGTAATGGGCGTCATAGGCGTGCAGGAGGCCGTCAGTATCGGCGACGTAGTTCCTTTCCGCGCCGCCGGGGCGGAAATCGAGCCCGTAGTCCAGCGGCACCCACTCGCCATGGCAGGCGAACCATTGCCGTTTGGATTCCGGTGTTGACCAGGCGCGGAAGGCGCGGGAAATCGGCGCCTTGAGGTGGCGTTCGATGACGAGAGTGGCGTGTTCGGCGGATCGTGTCGTCATTCGGGGAGGGTCTCCGTTTCATTGGCGAGAAAGTGGTTCAGCCTGTCGAAGGTGGTCGTCCATTGGATCTTCCGCTGTTCCACCCAGCGCTCGACGGCGGCAAGCGCGTCCTGCTGCAAGCGGTAGGTTCGCACCCGGCCGGATTTTTCGGAGAAAACGAGGCCGCTTTCCTCCAGCACCTGCAGATGTTTCATCACCGTCGGCAGGGCAACCGCGAGCGGCGCGGCCAGTTCGGTGACGGAGGCCGGGCCGCGGCCGAGACGATCGATCATGCCGCGGCGGCTGCGGTCGGAAAGCGCGTGAAACATGCGGTCGAGATCTGCCTGGCTTTCCATCATCCCGCCGCATCCCGGAAGCGGGCCGGCAGCCTGTCTTTGTAGGGATAGAACTTGAAGTAGGGGCGGGCCTCTTCCAGCGCCCGTGCAAAGGACGGGCGCGCCTGCAGTCGCTCGTAGTAGCCGCGAAGGTTCGGCTGTTCCGATGAAAACGGAACCAGAGTCTCGGCATAGAAGAGGGCGGGGGCAGCGGCGCAATCGGCCATGGTGAAGCCGTCCCCTGATATCCATTGCTTATCGGCGAGCTGCTTTTCGATCATCGCGTAGGCGGTCGCGAGTGTCGCCTTGGCGGCTGCCACCTCCATTTCATCTGCCGTGCCCTCGGCGCGCCGACGATTGCTGACGATGGTCTGCATCGGTGTCTGGACATAGTGGTCGAAAAAGCGGTCCCAGAGGCGAACCTGCAGCGCCCGGTCGATCTCCGGCGGCAGCAGGCGAAGGGGGCCGGGATAATATTGCTCGAGATATTCGATGATGATCGACGTCTCTGGAATGGTGCTGTCGCGCGCCTCATCCCGCAGCAGCGGCATCTTGCCGATCGGCCAGAAGCGAAAGAGATCGGCGCGCGAGCTTTCGTCGGAAAGGTCGAC
This sequence comes from Rhizobium leguminosarum, assembly GCF_001679785.1. Taxonomy (NCBI): domain Bacteria; kingdom Pseudomonadati; phylum Pseudomonadota; class Alphaproteobacteria; order Hyphomicrobiales; family Rhizobiaceae; genus Rhizobium; species Rhizobium leguminosarum. The sequence continues at coordinate 1,834,785 of NZ_CP016286.1, read as the reverse complement.
GATGCGATTCTCGAAGGGAGTGCCGTTTTCGTAAAGCGCGATCAGCACTTTGTGGCAGAAAGAGGCGAGCGGATGCCCATAGAGCACGAGCGACATGCGGCGACCTTTGCTATCGTTGTGGTAAACTTTACCGATCGACTAACTATCAGGTCGTGACGCATTTCGCAACAGATACTTCGCCAACCGGGCAAGTATTCCGTCAGCCGATCTATCAGGTGTTGGCGTCAGCCATTATACCGGGCGATCACCAAATGGCCTGGTGTCGGCTGGCCGTCTTCCATGCGCACGTTGATATCCGATATCTCGACGAGTTCGAAACCGGTGGCCGTCAGGCGTTCTCTCACATAGGCGTCGGCATGGGCGAAGCGCTGGTGCGGGCCGACCATATAGGCGCGGCCGGCGAGGATTTCCTCGGGCAGGGTTTCCGAGGAGAAGATGAACAGGCCGCCCGGCGTCAGGTTCTCGGCGGCACCGAAGAACAGAGGTTCGAGCGCGCCGAGATAGGGCAGCACATCGGTGGCGGCGATGATGTCGAAGGCTTCCTCGTCGTTGTCGTCGAGGAAATCCTCGACCTCGGCGACGAAGAGCGTCTCGTAGAGATCCTTCTCATCGGCGATCTCGACCATCTTCTCCGATATGTCGATGCCCGTCATATCAGCGCAGAGGTCGCGCAGCGCGCCGCCGGTGAGGCCCGTGCCGCAGCCGAGATCGAGCAGCCGCTTGAATGGCCCGAGCTGCAGCGCCTGCAGGCGCTGACGCACCAGCATCGGTACGTGATAGCCGAGCTGCTCGACGAGCACGTCCTCGAAAACTTCGGCATGCTGGTCGAACAAGGTCTCGACATAGGCGTCGGGCGCTTTGACCGGCGTTTCGCCGCGACCCATCGCCGCAATGCGCACGGCCGCACCGCCGTGATCGTCGGGATCGATCGCCAGGACTTCCTCATAGGCTGCAACGGCGGCGTCGACATCGCCGGCCTTTTCCAGCGCCAGCGCGCGGTTATAGGCCTCGCCAAGAGCTTCTTCGTCGATCTTCTTTGCCATCGCAGCCCATCGTCCTTTTGTTTCAGGCATGCGTCTAAGACGGCTTTCGATGTTTTGCAATGGCGCGATTGCGGGCGCAGAATGGCCGAAAAGAAGACCAAGGGAGGAAAGGCCATGAAAACGGAGCCAGAGAGGACATCATCGGCGAGGGAAGGAGAGACCGGCCGGGCATTCCTGCTACCTACGACACCAAACGAGGTCACCAATACGCTCAGCCACTATTACCGCGGTGAACTCGGGCGGATGACGAGCTGGCGCGACCGCATCGACCGGACGTCCAACTGGGCGATCACCGTGGTTGCCGCACTGCTTTCGGTGTCGCTGTCGACGCCGACCTCGCATCACGGGGTGCTGCTGTTCGGGGTGATGCTGGTGACGCTGCTTCTAATGATCGAGGCGCGGCGCTACCGCTTCTTCGATATCTATCGCGCCCGCATTCGCCAGATCGAGCGCTGCTATTTCGCGCAAATCCTGGCGCCCGACGCCAATTCCGGCAGCGAATGGGCGGTGGTGGTCGCCAGCAGCTTGCGCAAGCCGCGCTTCCTGCTCAGCTATCAAGAGGCGATGCACCGTCGGCTCAAACGCAATTATGGCTGGATGTATTTCATCCTGTTGCTCGCCTGGTGCCTGAAGATCTCGACGCCGAAGCTGCAGACGGAGGGCATGCCGGCGCTGCAGGCGCAGTCATGGGCCTATGTCATCGACAATGCCGTGCTCGGGCCGCTTCCCGGCCTTGCGGTCATTGCCATCGTCGTCGCCTTCTATCTCGGCATGCTCGGTTTCGCGCTTCGCCCGGATCGCGACGAAGGCGAATTCGGCCATGGCGAGGCGCATGTCTGACGCGGTCAGAACATATCGCCCGAACCGTTCACACTTTTCGGCATCATGCTGCAGAGCCGATCAGTGCAGGATGAACTCGCCCTTCAGTGCCCGCCATTCGGTTGCCGAGATCAGTTTGCGGTGGATGTAGCGCACCGAATGCAGCGGCCCATCCAGCTTCTCTTCCCAGAATTTCAGGAAACCGCGCATTTCGGGAAAATCAGGAGCGAGGTCATAATCCTGCCAGACATAGGTCTGTAGGATCACCGGGTGGTCCGGCAGACGGTAGAGGATCTGGGCGGTCGTCAGACCATAGCCCTTCAGTTGTTTTTCCATGTCCTTGTGCATCGTATTCCGCTTCTTCTTGTTCCCACTCGCGCGCTTATTAGCGCCACATGATATGGAAACATGCGAGTGGTTAACGAAAGCTTTACAGATACTTCGTAAAAGGACAATTTATTTTTGATATCAATGGCTTGGCAGCGCCATTCCGAGAGTGCTGCCAAGCTGGCTTTTGTTTGATGAATGCCGTTATCCCAAAGCCGCGAGACAGTTTTGGGCGTCATGTATCAGCGCTTGAGGTGCCGGGTCAGGCGGCGCTCGAACCAGGCCCAGAGATGGCGTAAGGCCTCTACGATGGTGAGGTAGAAGATCGCCGCCCAGAGATAGGTCTGGTAGTCGAAAGTGCGGGAGAAGGCGTAGCGGGTTTCGCCCATCAGGTCGAGCACGGTGATGATGGCAACGACCGCCGAGCCCTTGATCAGAAGGATGATCTCGTTGCCGTAAGGGCGAAGTGCGACGATGAAGGCCTGCGGCAGGATGATCTTGCGAAAGGCGATGCTGTTATGGATGCCAAGTGCCGCGGCGGCCTCGCGCTGGCCGTGCGGCACGCTTTCGATCGCGCCGCGCAGGATTTCCGCCTGGTAGGCCGCGGTATTGATGGTCATGGCAAAAAGGCCGCAATACCAGGCTTCGCGGAAGAACCACCAGATGCCGACGGCCTCAAGCTGCGGCCGGAATACGCCGAGGCCGTAATAGACCAGGAACAGCTGGGCAAGCAGCGGCGTGCCGCGGAAGAAATAGATGTAGCCGTAGGCCAGCGCATTCAGCACGCGATTGTTTGACATGCGCGCCATGGCAAGCGGCAGCGACAGGATGGCGCCACAGATAACCGAAATGAAAACGAGGCTCAGCGTTATCCAGAGACCATGGAGGTAACGCGGCCCGTAGCGAATGAATTTTTCCGGATCCCAGCCATTGATAACGGAAATGACAAGAAGGGCCGCGAGCACAGCCCAGATGGCGACGAGAATATAGCCGGCCATGCGCGCCGGCGTCATCGGCTTTATCATCTCGCGGGGTGCTGGCTGCGGCGGGATCAGCGTTTCGGCGTAGCTCATCGACGGACCTCCGAACGCTTGGCCCAACGCTCGACATAGACGAGCAGAAAGGAGGAGAGGATGGCAAGCACCAGATAAAGACAGCAGGCCACACCATAAAAGAAGAAAGGTTCCTTGGTCACGCGCACGGCAACACTTGTCTGACGCAGGATATCGGCAAGGCTGATGATAGAGACGTAGGAGGTGTCCTTCAGGAGGACCATCCAGAGGTTCGTCAGGCCCGGCAGCGCGATGCGCACGAGCTGCGGAAGGATGATAAGGCGCAGCGTGCGGCCGCGATGCAGCCCAAGCGAGTCGCCCGCTTCATATTGTCCCCTGGGAATGGCGCGGAAGGCCGAGAGCAGCACTTCCGAACAGTAGGCGGAGAAGACGACCGAAAGCGCGATGACGCCGGCGAGGAAGGCGTTGATCTCGATCGGCGGCCCGTCATAACCGACGAAGGCAAGCAGAGACTGGATCAACATCTGCATGCCGTAGTAAATGATGAAGAGCGTCAAAAGCTCCGGCAGGCCGCGGAAGATCGTCGTGTATATGCCGGCCGCCAGCCGCAGCGACTTTTCCTCCGACTGCTGGCCGAGCGCAACCAGGAAGCCGATGGCGAGGCCGATCGGCAGGGTGACGATCGCCACCGAAACGGTGACCTGCAGGCCAAGCGCGATCTCGTCGCCCCAGCCGGTATCGCCACAGGCAAGAATCGTCGACTGACCTAACCAAGTGAAGATGCCAACGGGTCCGCACAGCGGATCGAAAATGTGCACAATCCAGCTCCAGAAGGAGCCCAGCGCGGAAAATAATCCGCCCATGCGAGAATTCCCCTCACGGCTTTTGCCGTTTTAATCTTGCTATCTTTGTCAAACAAAAATGGCGGAAGAGCAAGCCTTCCGCCATTACCTTCATCGGCGAGATAACGAATTTCTTATTCGCCGTAAACGTCGAAGTCGAAGTACTTGTCCTGGATCTTCTTGTATTCACCGCTGGCGCGGATCGCAGCGATCGCCGTGTTCAGCTTTTCCTTCAACGGGTCGCCCTTGCGGATGGCAATGCCTGCGCCGTTGCCGTTGATTTCCTTGTCGACCGGCAGGGTCGTCAGGATCTTGCAGCAGGCGCCGGCGTCGGACTTGACCCATTCGGAGAGAACGACGACGTCGTCGATGACGGCGTCGACACGGCCGCTGGCAACGTCGAGCTTGTATTCGTCAGCGGTCGGATAGAGCTTCAGCTCGGTGTCGGCGAGATGCTTCTCGGCATAGTTGGCGTGCGTCGTGGAGGTCTGCGCGCCGATCACCTTGCCCTTGAGGCCGGCGACGTCTGATATCGTCGAATCCTTCGGCACGGCAATGGCCGGCGGGGTGTTGTAGTATTTGTTCGAGAAATCGACGAGCTTCAGACGCTCCGGCGTGATCGACATGGAGGAGACGATCATGTCGAACTTCTTGGCGTTGAGCGCCGGGATGATGCCGTCCCAGTCGGTGCTGACGAAGGAGCATTCGGCCTTCATTTCAGCGCAGAGCGCCTTGGTAATGTCGATGTCGAAGCCCTGGATCGTGCCGCTGGCATCGACGAATTCGAAGGGCGGATAGGTCGAATCGGTGCCGATCACATATTTCTCGCCATCGGCCATGGCCGAACCGGTAAAGAGCGATATCGCCGCGATCGAGGCTGCCGCGAAAATACGGGTAGGGTTAAGCATGAGGATCCTCTCTGTTGGTAGCCGTCGCTCCTTTTTCTGTTGGGCTGACGGCCGCAGTTCAACGGTGCCGAGACCGCCTTGCGGCGATAATCAGACTTTTTTTCATGGAATTGCAACACAAATTCCCGCGCAATTGTGCGGTGCAAATAACAGGCGAGATGAACGAAAGCAGACTGCAACATTCACGGGAGGTTAATCCGGAGCTTTCTAGAACCGGAACAAATCGGCGGCTCGGCCATTGCCATTCCGCCGTTTCGCCTCAATGCGAAGCTAGGGGCGGAACCAGGGCCTGACGGCCTCAAGAAGCTCAAACAGGATCGAGGAAACCCGATGGGCATGAAATCAAGATTGTTCGCGAGCGCGGCTTTTCCGTTGCTTTCTATTTCGCTGGCTCTGCAGCCGGCAACGGCGATGGCTGCCGTGCGCGATGTCGCGACGCAGGCTTCGGCCGTGCGGCAGGCCGAGCAAGGCAGCTTCGAGGTGGCGCAGGATGCGCCTTCCGAGGAGGAACTGCTAAAGAAGAAGCGCAAGCAGAAGGAGGAAGCACCGGCTGAACAGGCGCCGGCCGCCGAGCAGCCGAAGGAAGCGCCCGCCGAGAAGCCGAAGGCCGAGCGGAAGGAGGCGCCTGCGCCCGAACCCAAGGCAGAGTCGGAACCGCCGAAGGCCGAAGCGCCGAGGGAGGAGCCTGCGCCCGAAAGCAAACCGCAGCGGAAAGCCAAGCAGGCAGCTCAGCCGGAAGCCGAGCCGCAGCAGGAAGAGCAACCTGTAACGCAGGAAAAGCCGAGAAAGCCGAAGAAGCAGGAGACGCAGCAAGCCGAGCCTGAGGCGCAGCCGGCGCCCGAGCAGCAGCCGGCCGCCAAGGAAACTCAGCCGGAGACGGAACAGGCCGAGCCCGAGGCCAAGCCCGAAGGCGGTAAGCGGGAAAAAGGGCAGGATAAGGCCCAGGGCCGAGACAAGGGCAAGGCTAAGACCGAGACTGCCGCTCCCGAGGCAGTGTCGCCGGCTGAGGAACAGGCAAAGCCCGAGGTGAAGCCGGAGGCAAAACCCGCTGCCGAAGCGCCTGCCAAGAAGCCGACAAAGGGCGAGGCTGCAGCACCCGCGGAGAAGCCAACCGAAGACAAGGCGGCCGCTCCCGAAGCCGCGCCCGCCGAAACGCCCAAGGATGGCACGGCTGCAAAGCCTGCCGCCAAACAGCCCGCCGGCGGACTGCCGGCTGCGCCCGCCACCGACACCGCCCAGCCGCTACCGGATGCCAGCAGTGGTCAGCAGGTGGAGCAGGCCATTCCGGCGCCGGAAAAGGCTTCGCCCGAGGAGTTGGAGCGCCGCAAGAAGATCGCTGCAGATCCGGCCAAGAGCAGTGAGACCGTCGTGCTGCCGGTCGAAAACGGTGCAGCCGTGCTCGACAGCGACAAGGATGCCGACCGCAGCAAGGGGCGGGAAGGTCGCCGTGACCGCGACAAGTTGCGCGCCGAGAGCCAGGAGGTGAAGGTGCCGACCTCGGACGCCGATGCGCAGGCCGGTGCCACCGCTGCGGCACCGGCGATCAAGCTCGAGGCAGTGACCAGCGAGAAAGGCACGAGGCTCGATACCCGGCCGCAATTCGTCCGTCCCGAGGGCGCGCGCGTCGACGACAGCACCGACGACAGCCGCGTGATCATTCAGTACAACAATCAAGTGATCGTGCGCAGCGACGATGACAGGCGGTTTCTGCGCGACGGCGAACGGCCAAGCTATGAGCAGCTGTCGGGCGATCGTTACCGCGAGACGATCGCGCGGCCGGAGGGCTATCGCATCGTTACGATCCGCAACCGCTACGGCGATATCATCCAGCGTTCGCGCGTCGATGCCCGCGGGCGCGAATACGTACTCTACTACTCGCCCGATCTCTATGAGGACCCGGATCGCGACTACTTCGAGGATCCGGGCGCCGATCTGCCGCCGATGCGGCTGCGCGTGCCGCTCGACGACTATATCATCGACACCAGCAGCGATCCGGACCGGGATTATTACGAGTTCCTCAGAGAGCCGCCCGTCGAGCAGGTAGAGCGCGTCTATTCGCTTGACGAGGTGAAGTATTCCGCCCGTATTCGCGACAAGGTGCGCCGTATCGATCTCGATACGATCACCTTCGCCACCGGCAGCGCCGAAATCCCGATGGCCCAGGCACGCACATTGCGCAAGGTCGCCGACGCGATCAACCAGGTGCTGGAGAAGGATCCTAGCGAGACCTTCCTGATTGAAGGACATACGGATGCGGTTGGTTCCGACCAGAGCAACCTGATCCTCTCCGACCAGCGGGCGGAGTCGGTCGCCAACGTGCTCTCCGATGTCTACGGCATCGCGCCGGAAAACCTGGCGACGCAGGGTTATGGCGAGCGCTACCTGAAGGTCAGTACATCAGAGCCAGAACAGGAAAACCGCCGCGTCACCATCCGCCGCGTCACGGCACTGGTCCGCCCGGTCGCTGCCAACAAGTGATGATTTGGGTGCCCCTCTCCATTTTTGGGGAGGGGCATTCCGTTTGCTTCTTCTTTCCAAGTGGCTTGAAGGGTGATTGAGAAGCGCGGCTCGCTCCCTCTTCTCCGGAGCGCCGGCAGGAGAGCGGATTGTCGTCGATCACCGGAGGCATTGCTACGCCCTTTAGCGCCTATGCGGCGCTGCCGACGCCCCGTATCTTTGAATTCATACGGCGCAGATCGCGATGTCCGAATGTCCTCTTGGTGGATTGCCGTACAAGTTACGGAGATTTTAGCCCACCGTGTCTCCGGTATTTTTAAGAAAAAAGTGCATTTTTTGGGTATCAATTGGAACGCTAATCCTGTCATCCGGGCCAACGCGCGATGACGCGTGAATCTGGGCAGTAAAGGCCGCTGACCCGACCTTGCCGATCGCCAGTGTGTATGGACCGAGGGGCTCGATATCGGCGACATGAAGGCTCACAGTTGAAACGTTGGGATCCCCAACCATAGTATGTTCCGGTCGGATTCCGAGAACCACTGACTGTCCCACTGCCGCCGAAAGGCGCTCGGCTCTTTGTGTCGGAACCGGAATGTCGACCCCACCCTCGGCTTGGAAGGCAATTCCACCGGCGTTTTGCACAAGCTGCCCCTCGATGAAGTTCATGCTTGGCGAGCCGATGAAGGCAGCAACGAAGAGATTCTTCGGAGATTCGTAAAGGGTGATCGGATCAGCGGCCTGTTCGATCCGCCCTTGATTCATAACCACCACCCGATCTGCCATCGTCATCGCCTCTACCTGATCATGTGTAACGTACACGATCGTGGTTTTGAGCCTGCGATGTAGGAGCTTGATTTCTGTTCGCATTTCAATGCGCAATTTGGCGTCGAGATTGGACAACGGTTCGTCGAACAGGAACACATCCGGCTGGCGAACAATCGCCCGGCCAATCGCCACGCGTTGGCGTTGGCCACCTGAGAGCGCGTTCGGCTTGCGTTTCAAATAGGCACCGAGATTGAGAATGCGCGCCGCATTTGCAACGGCGGCATCGATGTCCTGCTTCGGCGTTCCGCGCACCTTCATGCCGTAGCCGATGTTTTCGGCAACCGTCATATGCGGATAGAGCGCGTAGTTCTGAAACACCATCGAGCAATTGCGCAGACCCGGGCGCAGCGAGGTAACGTCCCGCTCGCCGATACGGATTTCCCCTGATGTCGTCTGTTCCAGCCCCGCGATCATCCGCAGGGTGGTTGTCTTGCCGCAGCCGGAAGGCCCGACAAGAACCACGAATTCCTTGTCGGCAATTGCCAAATCGAGCGGAGGAATGACCTCAACGCTACCAAAGGATTTGGTGACCTGATCCAAACGCACCTGAGACATGCTGTAACCTTTTCATGAGAATTCCAGCGCCTGGCCCAGCGCATCGGCCCGAAATCGGAATCGAATTTTCGGAAAGTACGATGCGTAGATTCAAAGTGTTAGAGCGTCCTTTGTGCGTCCGAAAGGACGCACGGCGCACTAAGCGGCGATGGTTTGCTTTTTCTTCAACGATGTCTAATCCCATCCCGGGACCGCCGGGATGGGATGTTGAGGACAGGTTTACTTTGCAGGCAGACCCATCGACGAACGATAGGCTGCCAGTTGCTTGTCACGGCCGAACTCGTCCGTCAGCTTGTTCCATCCCGCAGCCACGGTATCCAGCGCCTGCTGCGGCGTCACCTCTCCAGCCAATGCCTTTGAAAGCTCGATTTCGAGAATTTCCGTATAGGAGAAATAGCCCGGCAGGCGCATGTCGAGCGCCGTGTTCTTGGCGGTCACCGCGTTCTTCTGGCTTCCGAGATATTCCTTGGCCTCACGCTCGGAAAAGATCTTCGACCACAACGCCGTATTTGTCGTGTGCGAAAGACGGTAAGGATTGACGCCTGTGCCGCCGGTGATGGCCGCCTGACCGGAAACCGCCGGGCTCGTCAGGAACTGGATATAGTTCCAAGCGGCCTCCTGGTTCTTGGAGGACGACGGAACAGCCGCCTGCCAACCGCCGAAGGCCATGAAGGAAGTCTGGACGACCTCGGGCTGCTTGTCCCACTTTTTGGTCTTGTAGTTCCAGATCTCGTCGGATCCCGGCAGGGATGCCGAGCCGACGCTACCAGCAACTTTCGACTGCTTCGGGTCGGCGGCGATGACGCCGGTATCGCCCCAGCCGATCGATTCCGCGGCCTGGCCACCGGCAAAGGCCGCGTTCACTTCGCCGAACGAGAAGTTCAGCGCATTTGGCGGCGCCAGTTTGGAGGCGCGGATATATTCTTCCAGGCCGCGCACCCAGCCCGGATTGTTGACCTGCGCATCCATCGTGTCAGGATCGAAGAACATACCGCCGGGATTGTCGGGATGGCTGGTGTATCCTGCCACGTGACTGAACAGGAACCAGAATTGCTGGCCACCACGGCGGAAGGCTTCCGCCGTGCCCCAAAGGCCCTTGTCCGGCTGCTGGAAGAATTCAGCGATGTCGAGATACTGCTTCCATGTCTTCGGCGGGGCCAGATCGTAGCCATACTTCGCCTTGAAGGCGCTCTGGTTTTCCGCGTTTTCAAACAGATCAATGCGGTAGGTATAGGTGTGGGCGTCACCGTCCATGGTCTGCGACAGGACCTTGCCGTTCCAGACCATCAGTTGCTCGCGGTAAACCGGCGCGATGTCCTCCCAGTCGGCACCTGATTGCATCGCCTTGGGCATTTCCGAGAGAAAATCGGTGAAGTCCGGTGCCCAGGCCGGCGCAAAGGCGACCACGTCGAACGTGTCTTCGCCCGAGGTCAACGAGGTTACGATTTTCGGATAGAGTTCCGACCACGGAAATTCGACGACATTCACCTTGCCGCAGGTCTTTTCTTCCCAGCCCTTGGCCGCGAGTTGCAGCGCAGAGGCGATATAGGGGCCTGTCTGCGTCGTGGCGGTGAGCGTGACACCGGTGTAGTCCGGTTCGCACGCGAGCGCCGATGTGACGCCCGCCGCAGCAAGTAGTCCTGCGGCCGTTGAACTCAATAGCAATCTTCTCATGTTTTCCTCCCCGGAATTGAACAATGACTAGGCTTGTCGAACGGTCACTTTATTGCTCCTAAAAGCAGGCCAGACCGCATCAGCCTGCTCAAAATGCCCGCCATGACGACCATGGGTATGATCGCGACCAGGGCGGCTGCCGATATCGACCACCACTCGTCGCCGCGCTGGCTGTTTTGCCCTGCGACGAGAATGGGAAGGGTCTGCCATTTGGAACTGGTCAGGAAGAGTGCGAACAGGAACTCGTTCCAGACGAAGGCGAGCGTGATCATGAATGTCGCGATCAGGCCCGGCTTGGACATGGGCAGGACGATACCGAAGAAAATTCTCCACGACGGCACATTGTCGACCATCGCCGCCTCTTCGACTTCCACCGGCAGTGCCGCAAAGAAATCGCGCATCAGCCAGATCACGATCGGCAGCGAGAAGGCGACATAGGCAAAGGTGAGGCCCGTATAGGTGTCCACCAGCTTGAACCCCAACTTGCCCATTTCCGTGTACATTAGGAACAAGGCAAAGGCGGCGACGATCGGCGGAAACATGCGCTGGCTGACGAACCAGAAGACGATATCATCATTGCCCAGGAGCGGCCCTGGAAGCTTGATGCGGCTGGAGCCGATGGCGAGCGCAAGCGCGGCGACAAAGGCGTAGATCAGCGAAATAGCCTGTCCGTAGCCCAGAACATGACGGCCAAGAAGATATCCGCCGAAGGCAACAACGACGAAAATCACCCCGGATAGCAGCTTGACCTCGAAGGTGAAGCGCACCAGCGCATAGGCTGCCATCGAACCGATGAAGGTGGCCAGCACCGATGCGGATAGCCCGATGATCGTCGAGCTGATGAAGGTGTTGTAGAACTGGCCGCGTGCGCCGGACAGAAGCTCGCTCCAGGCTGTCAGCGTCGGGTCGAAATCGACGAACGGAATATAGGTCGGTCCGCCGACGACGCCGAGCGGCGACTTGAACGACGTGATCGCCACCCAGTAAAGCGGAAAGAAGGTGAAGGCGAGCCACAGTAGGCAGCCTGCGAGCGCCCACCAGCGGCCGGATCCTTTGAGGTCGCGCACGCTCATTTGTGCTTCTCCAGATAGGGCTTCAGGATGGCGAGATAGACGAGCCCGATCACGGTAATGACGATCAGGAACAGGAAGGACAGGGCGGAGGTGTAGCCGAGGTTGAACTTCTTGAAGCCCTCCTGATACGCGAACAGGGTCAGCGTTTCGGTCGAAATGCCAGGCCCTCCTCCTGTCATGACGAACACCGTGTCGATGATCTTGTAGCTCTCGATGAGGCGGATGAAGACCACAGCCACCGAAATCGGCAGCATCATCGGGAAAGTGATCCCCCAGAACTGCTGCCAGGGGCTGGCATTTTCAAGCGCGGCAGCCTCGTAGACGTCCTCCGGCAGGGTTTGCAACCCGGCAAGAAGCATAAGGATGACGAAGGGTGTCCACTGCCACACTTCGACGGAAATGATGGCGCCGATAGCCCATCTGGTCTGCGTCAGAAACGGCAGGTTGGGAAAACCGAAGACGGTCATCAGCTCATTGAGCGGGCCCATCGTGGGATTGAGGATCTGGCGGGCAATGAGTGCAACGGCAACGGGCGCTACCAGCATTGGCACCAGGAAGCTGACCCGGAACAAACCTTCGCCAGGCACCCGACGGTTAAGCGCCAGCGCCACGGAAAAACCGATGACATATTGCAGCGTCACCGCCACAAAAGCGATGATCGTCGTCGTCCAGGCGACATTCCAGAAGCGCGGATTCTGAAGCAGTTCCGTATAGTTGCCGAAGCCGACGAAACGCGCGGGGATCGGCGGCACGAGCCGCAGGCTCATGAAGCTGGTGGTCAGCGAATAGATCAGCGGGAAGATCGAGATCACCAGCACGATCAGCAACGCCGGCCAGATGAAGAAGTGTTTGATCGGATCATTGCGGGTCATGCTGCGCCTCCCTCATGGAGAAGCGCCTCGATTTCCTCGATCTTCGGCATTGCAGGTGCGGTACCCCGCCGCGTCACCGCAATACCGGCGGTCGCGCAGCCGAAGCGCACGGCCTCGACCGGACTAGCGCCCCGCGAGAGCGCTGCCGAGAAGCCGCCGACAAATGCATCGCCGGCGCCGGTGGTATCGATGACCGCTCCCGACGAGACCGCCGGAACATGAACCGATTGCCCGGCCGTATGATAGAGCACACCGCGACCACCCAGAGTGATCAGCGCGGCTTTCACGCCCTTGGCGAGAAGCGCGTCGCCAGCCCGTCTGGCGTCGTCGAGCGTGTCGAGCGGAAAACCGACGATGGCCGCTGCCTCGGTTTCGTTTGGGACGATATAGTCGCAGAGCGGGTAGATCGTGTCCGGAAACGGCTCGGCCGGCGCTGGATTGAAAACAGTGGTAACGCCGGCCGCATGGGCGATTTCGAGGGCGCGCTGCGCCGCTTCGGCCGGTTGTTCGAGCTGGGTCACGAAGACAGCCGATTGCTCGATGGTTTCGCGTGCCGCCTCAACATCGCTTACGCCGATGGTGCCTGCGGCACCTGGATAGACGATGATCGCATTGTCGCCGTTACCGTCATTGACGTAGATGAAGGCAGCGCCGGTCGGCATATCGTCCATCTGCACAACCTTCGGCGTCACGCCTGCTTCTGCATAGGTCTTCAGCGCCATATCGCCGAACGTGTCGCGGCCGATCTTCGAGATGAAGGAGACTGTTCCACCGGCGCGGGCAGCAGCGACAGCCTGGTTGGATCCCTTGCCGCCCGGGCCCACTGCAAAACCGGTCCCGGTGATGGTCTCGCCAACGTTTGGCATGCGCTTGGCCAGATAGGCCGTGTCGGCGACGAAAATCCCGAGGATCGAAACACCCACCTTCATTATCGTTTCCCCTCAAACGGTTTCCGGCGGAATGACGCCTTTGGTGAAGAGGAAGCAGCCGTAGAAGCGGTTTTCGCCCGTGGTGATGACGCAATAGGCCTTTTTGGCCTCCTCATAGAAGGCGAAACGCTCGATGCCATACATCGGCGCCGGCTTGCCCTCGGCGCCGTCGATAACGGCCTGGACTTCCTGCTGCACTGGAGGGATCTCGTCCGGCGCGCCCATGATTTCCATTCGCCCGGCAGACGGCTGCAACGGCGTATCCAGCGGCATCACCGAAAGAATAGCTTTGATGGCGCGGGCAGAGGACACATTGTCTATCCGCAACAGCTTGCCGAGCACCGTTTGCCGGGCAATGGAATCCGAAGGAAAATTGGTGTCGGAAACGACGACTGTGTCGCCATGCCCCATGGACCGAAGCGCGTGCAGCACATCCGCATTCAGAGCCGGATCGATATTCTTCAGCATGGAAATCCTCCCTTAGTTGCACCATTTCGCAGCACCTCGTGCCGCAAAACAGAGCCCGATAACCGCAGCTCTGTTACAGCTTTGCGATTCCCCTCAAATTCCGTCGTTTTCGCCTGCCGGTGCGGTTCTCCTCCCGCCCGGATGACCAGAGTTGGAGCCCTTATTCTCCGTAGGGGATCCAGATATTCTTCACATCCACAGCGCGGCGAAGGTATAGCGTGCCTTCGCCAGCGGCTCTGTCCATCCAGTCCGTCGCCTTGCCATTGTCCACGAAGGTTCGCTTGAGATTGCCCGAAGACAGCTTCTCCACCGTCGTCGAAAGTTCCGCCGAGCCGAAGGCCCACAACGCATCAACGTCATTGTGCGCGGCAAGGATCTTTGCCAGTTCGATCGCCGATCCGGTGACGATATTGACGACACCGGCAGGCACATCCGACGTTTCCAGAACGGAATAGAAATCCGTGGCCGAAAGCGGGAAGGGCTCACTCGGCACCGCGACGACACGATTGCCGGTGGCAATCAACGGCGCAATCAGACTGATAAAGCCGAGCAGCGGCGCTTCCGGCGGGCAAATGACGCCAACGACGCCAATGGCTTCCGGCATGGCCAGAGCAACGCCGCGAAGCGGCGGCTGGTGAATGCCACCCTCATATTTGTCCGCCCAGGCTGCGTAGGTGAACAGACGGGAAATCGCGGCGTCGACCTCGGCGTTTGCATTGGCTGCGGAAGCTCCGGTCATCGTTGTTATCCGCGAGGCGAACTCGTCGGCGCGGCCACTGACGTTTTCGGCGATGTAATAGAGAATCTGGGCGCGGTTATGAGTCGTCGCATTCGACCAGGCGGAGGCGGCCTGTGCGGCAACCACCGCATTGCGGATGTCCTTGCGGTTGCCTTCGCCGACCTCCCCGATCGCCTTGCCCTTGGGTGAGGCGATGACACGGGAATAATTGCCGTCCGGGCGTGCCTGCTTGCCGCCGATGAAGAGCTTTGCCGTCCGGTCGATGCTTGGCAGGGCAAAATCGCCGGCAACCGGCTTTACTTGCGAAAGTGCGGGCATGGCTGCGCGCGCCTTGCGACCGACCCAAGCCTTCGGCTTCAGATATTCGTAGCAACCTTCGCGTCCGCCTTCGCGGCCGAATCCGGATTCGCGCTTGCCGCCAAAACCGACGGCGGCATCGAAAAGATTGGTGGCATTCACCCAGACCACGCCGGCTGCGAGCTTTGCCGCAACGTTCAGCGCCAAGCCGATCGTCTCGCTCCAGACGCTGGCGGCGAGGCCGTAGCGGGTGTGATTGGCAAGCTGGATAGCCTCTTCCGGTGTGCGGAAAGTCATGGAGACCGCAACCGGGCCGAAGATTTCCTCGGTCGCGACGATCGATGTCGGCTGCACGCCGCTCAGAAGCGTCGGCGGGTAGAAGCTGCCGCCCTTCGGCAGGTCGATCTTGGCCTGATGCAGTGTCGCGCCTTCTGAAACTCCCTTTTTCACCAGCACTTCAATACGCGTCAATTGCACGGGCGCTATGATCGCACCCATATCGATGCACTTGTCCAAGGGCTGACCGACCCGCAATGTCTCCATCCGGCGCTTCAGCCGCTCGTGGAAAAGATCGGCAATGCCTTCCTGGACCAGAAGCCGCGAACCGGCGCAGCAGACCTGTCCCTGGTTGAACCAGATCGCGTCGACCACGCCTTCCACGGCGCCGTCAATATCGGCGTCGTCAAAAACGACGAAAGGGGACTTGCCGCCGAGTTCCAGCGTCAGCGATTTGCCGCTACCCGCGGTACGCTCGCGAATAACGCGCCCGACTTCGGTCGATCCGGTAAAGGCAATTTTGTCGATATCCTCATGCCCGACGAGCAGCGCGCCTGTTTCGCCTTCTCCGGTCACGATATTGAGTACGCCCGGCGGAAGGCCCGCCGCGGATGCCAGTTCGGCAAAGAGAAGCGCCGTCAGCGAGGTGAATTCGGCAGGCTTCAGGATGACGGCGTTGCCGAGCGCCAAAGCCGGCGCCACTTTCCACGCCAGCATCAGGAATGGGAAATTCCACGGGATGATCTGGCCGACGACGCCGACCGGCACATGATCGGCAAATTCCGTGTCCTGGATTTGCGCCCATCCAGCGTGATGATAGAAATGACGGGCCGCCAGGGGCACGTCGAGATCGCGGGTTTCGCGGATCGGCTTGCCGTTGTCGATTGCCTCGACCACAGCAATCAGACGCGCATGGCGCTGGATCATCCGGGCAAGTGCATAGAGATGGCGCGCCCGCGCGTGGCCCGGCAATCGCGCCCATGACGCCTGTGCATTGCGAGCCGCCGCAACTGCGTTGTCCACATCCGCCGCGCCGCCGTTTGCGAGCTTCGCCAGGACCTTGCCGGTGGCTGGCTCGAACGTGTCGAAGTTCTTGCCCGACGCAGAGGGCACGAATGCGCCATTAATGAAGTGACCGAAACCGGAAGCGTGGCGCGCCAGCCAGTCGCGAGCTTCGATATCGGATTCAGGGGCGGGGCCGTAGGACATCTCGTCGAAATACTTTGCAACAGTCATCTGGATCATCCAATCGGGTGTCTGTTGAGGGCCGAATAGGCACCGGTGACGTGATGCTCCAGCTGCCGCTCGATATCCGCAAGCAGGCTTGATGCACCGATGCGGAAGAGATCGGACTCCAGCCACTCGCGCCCCAGTTCGTCCTTCATCAGGAACTGGTAGTTCAACACGTCCTTCGCCGCGGAAATGCCTCCGGCCGGCTTGTAGCCGATTTTGATACCGGTGCGCTCCTGATAGGCGCGGATCGCCCGCAGCATGGTCAATGTCACGGCCAGCGTCGCATTGACGCCTTCCTTGCCGGTCGAGGTCTTGATGAAATCGGCTCCCGCCATCATGCAGACCAGCGAGGCCCTGGTGACATTGCGGAGTGTCTTCAGGTCGCCGGTCGCCAGAATGGCTTTGACATGCGCATCACCGCAGGCGGCGCGATATTCTTTCATTTCCTCGTAGAGTGCCGTCCAGTTGCCGGTCAGCACATGCTCGCGGGTGATGACGATGTCGATTTCCTTCGCACCATCGGCAACTGACGCCTCGATTTCCTTGACCTTGAGGTGGTGCGGGCTGAGGCCGGCAGGGAAACCGGTCGAAACCGCGGCGACCGGAATGCCGGAATCCCCGAGTGCTTCGACGGCCGTTGCAACAAAACGATGATAGACGCAGATGGCGCCGGTGGTGATCGAACGGCCGCTCATGCCAAGCGAATCCAGAATGTCGGCACGTATCGGATTCATCGCCTTCGCGCATAACCGCTTGACGCGCTCGGGAGTATCGTCGCCGTTCAGCGTCGTCAGATCGATGCAGGTAACCGCCTTCAGGAGCCAAGCCGCCTGTGCGTCTTTTTTGACGGTTCGGCGCCCGGGAAGCGAGGCTACGCGGCGCTCGGTGGCAGACAGGTTGACCCGGGCGTCAAGCACCCACGACAGGTCGAGTTCCATACCGGTATTGCGCGGCCGGTTATGGGTGCCGTCCGGCAATCGCGAAGGGGCTGCGTGATGCGCCGCGTTTACCGCATTGTGAACAGCAACGGTTTCCAAATCGAATCCTCCCGGCCAGAGCGTGAAAGTCTTGTTGCCATCAGTGCAGACGCACGAAGCGGAAGCTTCACAACTGGGTCAAATGTGACTTTTTTTTCACCGTTTGTGACGTTTGCATCACCGCGCCGCTGCGTCAAGTTTAGATTTCAATAGGCGCAGAAAAAATGCGGATCTCTCTCAGTCGAAGTCGTTCATACCGTTTTCGGTGATGACCACATCGAACGACTTCATGTCGCTGAAAAAGGCCGGCTTAAGCTTGCCGATTTTGCTGCTGTCGGCGAGAAGAATATTCTTTCGTGCCCGGGACATCGCCTTTTTCTTGATCTCCGCTTCGTGAAAATGCGCGCAGGTCGCGCCACGCCGGGCATCGACACCGGCTGCAGAAAGAAATGCCACGTTGATGACAAGCTGATCGAGCATTTCCAGCCCCGTGGCACCGGAAAAGCTCGCCGATGCGGGATGGTAAAGACCACCGAGCATAACAAGGCGAACGTTGGGTTTTCGCGTCAGACGATCGGCGACATTCATGGCGTAACAGATCGCCGTTATGTGAATCTGGTCTGGGAGGAGATCGACCAGATAGGGTAACGTGGTGCCGCAATCGAAAAAAACCGTATCATCATGGTGAATGTAATCAATGGCTTGTGCGCAAACTTGGCGTTTTGCAGCGGCATGACTGTCGGCTGCCTTGGAAATTTCATAGGCATCGTTTTCCGCTTCGATAGCCGGAACGATATGGCCGCCGAGGAACGCGAATTGGTCTGCATTGGCACTGACATCACGCCGAACCGTCATCTCTGAGACGCCCAGGATCTCGGCAGCATTCTTGATGTGCAGAATGCGATGTTGTGAAAGGGCCTCGGATAAGACTGCGATGCGCCGGCCCCTGCGACTATCCATATCGCATGTCTCCCTTAGTGTTCTGATGAAAATTTAACAAGGGACTGCCATTCCCATTCGTTTGCTCCTCGATCCACGATTCGGCATCAGCGCCGAGATACAGCTTCTGCACCAGCCGGTTGCGAGAGCATGGGATATCGTCGCAATTATATAGAGAAACTCTGCAATTTGAAATGAGAATTTGTGACTGATCTTCCATTTTGTGATGGAATAGTCACAAGACCGCATAAATGGTGCCCGACTTCGGCTGCGGGAGGCGGGGACGACGAGATCGACATTTCGGCCGGCAGGGGCGACTTCGTCATGCCTCTGGTCGGGTGACCTTCCGACCAGAGGCTTCATCCTCGCGACTGCTTAGGACATTCCTGGCTGCGCGCGCTACTCGCCGGCTTTCCTTGCTGCCGTTTCGATCGCATCGGCGACTTTTTCCGGTTGGGATGCGAAGACGGCGTGGCTTGCCTTTATTTCAGTCACGTCGCTTCCTGCACGTTTTGCCATGTCGCGTTCCAGCTCGGGGTTGATGGAGCGATCCTCGGTGGCGACGATCGACCAGCTTTTCTTCGTCCGCCATGCAGGCTGAGTGATCTTGGCGGAGAATGCTTGCTTTGCGGCGAAGACCTGTGACTTTGCCATGAAATCGGCTTCGGCCCGCGGAAGGTCGGCTGCGAAATCCGCGGCGAAGGCGCCCGGATCGAGATAGAGATATTTGCCGTCCTTCGTTTCCTTTATATCCATGCTGCCGGCGGGCTTCGAGCTGGCGAGGCTCAGCAGGCTTTCGCCCTTGTCGGGCTGGAATGCCGCGACATAGACCAGGCCCGCGACCGCGGGATCGTTGCCGGCTACGGTGATGACCATGCCGCCATAGCTGTGGCCGACGAGCAGGACCGGTCCGTCCTGAAGGTCGAGAACGCGCTTGGTCGCCGCCACATCGTCGTCGAGCGAGGTGATGGGCTGCTGGACGATGGTGACGTTGAAGCCGCGCTTCTCGAGAATGTCAGTCGCCTTGCGCCATCCCGAACCGTCGGCCAGCGCGCCGTGGACGATCACGATGTTCTTGACCGCGGCGGCCTCTGCGGCGAACGCGATGGCGGTGGTGGCAAATGCAAGCGCTGCAGTGAAAAGAAGACGTTTGTTCATGACTATCACTCCTTTGGTCATTGTTGATGATCGGGATATTGATGCGTTTCAGGTTCAGCCGAATGTGAAGGCGTAAGCCTGCACGCCGGGATCGAGGAAGCGGATCTCGAAGTTGCGGGCGGCGACCGTGCCTGACTGGCGGACGAGTTGATAAAGCCTTGTCGCGGTCACCGTGCCGTTGCCATCGGCATCGATGTCTGACCCGTGGTCGGGCCCTGGCGCCTTGCCGTCGATCTTCACCTGGAAGCGGATCGGCTTGTCGCCGGCGCCAGGCCCAAGAACGAGATGCAGATCGCGGGCGCTGAAGCGATAGGTGATGCCGCCGCCCGGCTGATCAAGCGTCGCCTGATCCCGGCCGACGATCCACGTTCCGGATAGACCCCAGCCATTGAGGCCGGGTTCGGCGATCGAATAGTTTTTCGCCGTATCGGCCTGCAGCCCTTCGGGAGAGGCGAAGTTCGCCGCCTGTTGGTAGCCGAGATAGGTCTCGCCGGAACGGATATTGCTGAGATCAGGACCTGCTTCCACGCCCTTGGCATCCGGCACGACCGGCGCACTTGCCGTCGTTTGGCTGCCGGCTTCGCGCAGCAGGTCCTGAATGGCCTTTTCGGTCCTGTTGTAATTGCCTTCGCCGAAATGGTGGTAGCGGATCTGGCCCTTGGCATCGATCAGATAGGCGGCAGGCCAGTAGCTGTTTTCGAAGGCGCGCCAGATGCTGTAATTATTGTCGATCGCAACGGGATAGCCGATCTGGAAGTCGCCGATCGCCTTCTTGACGTTGTCGATCTTCTTCTCGAAGGCAAATTCCGGGGCGTGGACGCCGATCACCACGAGACCCTGATCCGCATATTTTTCGGCCCAGGCCCTGACATAGGGGATGGTACGAATGCAGTTGATGCAGGAATAGGTCCAGAAGTCGACGAGCACGACCTTGCCTCGCAGCTGCTCGGTGGTGAGAGGCGTTGAGTTCAGCCATTCGACCGCGCCGTCGAGCGAAGGGGCGTGGCCTTCGACGGGCAAGTCGCTACGGAAGGGTTTCTTCGCATCGGCTGCGGCGATCATCACTTCGTTGCTCGCCAGCTCGGAGGATGCGCTACTGAGCGGCTTTGTATGCAGCCTGTCGAGCACGGCCTGTTCCAGCGATGTGGTGCTGGCATAGGAGAGCCGGGCGAGCAGGCTGGTGTCGAGGCCGAGCGCGATGACGGCGACGCCCGCCAGCACGGCAGCACCGAGCCCCTGACGAATCCTGTCGCCAACGCCGAGCGAACGCTTCATGGCGGTGAATATCCGGCCACCGACAAGCAGGGCGACGGCAAGCGAACTTGCAGCACCGGCGGCATAGGCGATCAGCAGGAAGGTCGTCTGCAGATTGGCGCCCTGCAATGCGGCTCCGGTCAGTACAAGGCCGAGGATCGGACCGGCGCAGGGCGCCCAGAGCAGCCCGGTGGCGACGCCGAGAAGAAGCGCGCTCTTCACTGTCGTGGTGCCGCGTCCGCCGCCGGTGGCATTCACAAGGTTGTTGCCAAGGTCGACGATCGGCCGGGCAAGCGTGCTTGCAAAACGCGGTGAAAGCAGGCTTGCGCCGAAGAGAGCAAGCAGAACGATGGCGGCAAGCCGGCCATATTCATTGGCGCGAATGGCCCAGCTGCCGCCGACTGCGGCCAGTGTGGCGACCAGCGCAAAGGTGGCGGCCATGCCCGCCAGCATGGGCAGCGTGCTCCTGACGAAGGGCTGTCCGGCACGGGCGAAGACGAAGGGGAGGATGGGCAGGATGCACGGGCTGAGGATCGTCAGCGCGCCTCCGAGATAGGCAATGATCAGAAGTGTCATCATCGTTTCCTTTGAAACCGATTGATCGGGCTCTGGACGGCGATGGGGCCTGAACCAGCAACGGCGGGGATATGGCCGGTGTAAAGTATCCCCGATGTGTCCGGCTTTGCGGGAAAATGTACCGAAGTGTCGGGGTAGGGCGGCGGCGATACAAAACGATACAAACTGCCGCGGTGGCGAGGAAAGGGCTGCGGCCAATGCGACTACTTGCTGAGGCCGCGCGATTGTATCGGAATGTATCCAGGCGGCCGGAAGCTACATCCGCATTCAAAAAACGG
Organism: Rhizobium leguminosarum; assembly: GCF_001679785.1. Taxonomy (NCBI): domain Bacteria; kingdom Pseudomonadati; phylum Pseudomonadota; class Alphaproteobacteria; order Hyphomicrobiales; family Rhizobiaceae; genus Rhizobium; species Rhizobium leguminosarum. The sequence goes on along the minus strand of NZ_CP016286.1, from coordinate 1,813,253 downwards.
TTGCTTGCGACATATCAGGGATACAAGTAGAGCGCCTTTTCGCGACCGTGATCCATTCGACAGGAGAGACCGATGTCAGAGCAAATCAACCATCACCGCCGCCGTTTCTTCGGCATGACGGCAATCGCCCTTGCGGCCGTCGAATTCGGCGTAGCCGGCACGGCCGCGGCCCAGTCGTCTGCCACGGCCGCATCGGTGCCAGCTATAAAGCCCGGAACCAACACATCCTTCGAAGCGCTGAAGCAGGTCAAGGCAGGCGTGCTCGACATCGGTTATGCCGAGGCGGGAAAGGCGGATGCCCCGGTCGTATTGCTGCTGCATGGCTGGCCCTATGACATCTATAGTTTCGTCGATGTCGCACCGCTGCTTGCCGCGGCAGGCTACAGGGTGATCGTGCCCTATCTGCGCGGTTACGGCACGACGCGCTTCCTGGACGATCAGACGCCGCGCAACGGCCAGCCGTCAGCGCTCGCCGCCGATATGATCGCGCTGCTCGATGCGCTCGATATCGAGAAGGCCGTCGTTGCCGGCTACGACTGGGGCGGGCGGACCGCCAATATCATGGCGGCGCTCTGGCCCGAGCGCTGCAAGGCGATGGTATCTGTAAGCGGCTACCTGATCGGTAGCCAGGAGGCCAACAAGAAGCCGCTTCCGCCGAAAGCCGAACTTGCCTGGTGGTACCAGTTCTATTTCGCCACTGAACGCGGCCGTCTGGGATACGAGACCAACACGCATGATTTTGCAAAGCTTATCTGGCAGACGGCATCGCCGAAGTGGACTTTCGACGATGCGACATTCGGCAGATCGGCCGCTGCCTTCGACAATCCCGACCACGTCGCGATCGTCATTCACAATTACCGCTGGCGCCTGGGGCTTGCCGAAGGCGAGGCCAAGTACGATGCCTATGAGACGACTCTCGCCGCAGCGCCCGTCATTTCGGTGCCGACCATCACCATGGAGGGCGATGCAAACGGCGCACCGCATCCGCAGCCCTCCGCTTATGCCGGAAAATTCTCCGGCAGATACGAGCATCGCACGATCGGCGGCGGCATTGGCCACAACCTGCCTCAGGAAGCGCCGCAGGCGTTCGCGCAGGCGGTCATAGACGTCGATCGTTTCTAGGTCGACGATGCCGGTTGCAGCGCCTCGTTGCTCCGGCCAGCGGAATATGCGTAGGTCGCGTCAACCGCCTCGACATCGAGGCGGAGGGTGACTATCGGTGGGGAATAGGCAAATATGGATCATGTCGATCACATCCTGATCGTCGATGACGATCGCGAAATCCGCGAGCTGGTATCGGGCTACCTGCAGAAGAACGGCCTGCGTACGAGCGTTGCTGCCGACGGGCGGCAGATGCGCAGTTTTGTCGACGCCAATGCCGTCGACCTGATCGTGCTCGATGTGATGATGCCCGGCGATGACGGGCTGGTGCTGTGCCGCGAACTGCGCGCCGGCCGGCACAAGGCGATCCCGATCCTGATGCTGACGGCCCGCACCGACGAAATGGACAGGATCCTCGGGCTGGAGATGGGCGCCGACGACTATCTTCCCAAGCCCTTTGCTGCGCGTGAGCTGCTCGCCCGCATCAAGGCGGTGCTGCGGCGCACGCGGATGCTGCCGCCCAACCTGCAGATCAGCGAAGCCGGACAATTGCTGACCTTCGGCGACTGGCGGCTCGATACGGTGGCCAGGCACCTTCTCGACAGGGAGGGGACCGCGATTGCGCTGAGTGGCGCCGAATACCGTCTGCTCCGCGTCTTCATCGATCACCCGCAGCGGGTGCTCAATCGCGACCAGCTTCTGAGCCTGACACAGGGGCGCGACGCCGATCTCTTCGATCGCTCGATCGATCTCCTGGTCAGCCGCCTGCGTCAGCGGCTGGGCGACGATGCGCGCGAACCGACCTATATCAAGACGGTGCGCAGCGAAGGCTATGTGTTTTCGGTCCCGGTCGAAATATCGGAGCCGCGCCAATGAAGGCGGCGATCCCCTTGCGTTCGGGCCTGACGTGGCCGAGCACGTTGCGGTCGCGGATCTTCCTGATCCTGCTGATCGGACTGGCCTTCGCCTACGGTCTGTCCTTCAGTGTGCTCTATATGGAGCGGTACATGTCGGCCAAGGCGGTGATGCTCGGCACGCTGGAAAACGATGTTGCAACATCGATTGCGGTTCTCGATCGGCTTCCGCCAGGTGAGCGCGGCGACCTGCTCGACCGGCTGAGCCGCGGCAATTACCGTTTCGTGCTCGGACCCGGCCTTCCCGGCGTGCCTGACACGTCAAGCAAAGGGGCGGAAATCTCAGGAAAGATCGAGGAGGCCATCGGGCACCGCTTTCCCATCCGGATCGAACGAATTCCTGGCGATGTGAACCGGCTGCAGGCGCATCTGACACTGAGCGACGGAAGCCCCTTGACGATCGACGTCACGCCGAAGGGCGTCATGCCGATTGCCGCATGGCTGCCCTATGTCTTCATCGTCCAGATGGCGCTGCTCATCCTCTGTACCTGGTTTGCGGTTCGCCAGGCGATCCGGCCGCTCGGCGAGCTTGCCGCCGCCGCCGATGCGCTTGACCCGAACAAGGACGGCCCGGCTTTGAGTGAGGCGGCCCCGAGCGAGGTCGCACATGCGGCACGGGCTTTCAATGCGATGCGGGAGAGGATCGCCCATTACCTCGAAGAGCGCGTCCAGATCCTGGCGGCAATCTCGCATGACCTGCAGACGCCGATCACCCGCATGCGGCTGCGTGCCGACATGGCGGAGGATTCGCCGGAGAAAGACAAGCTGGTGCATGATCTCGGCGAGATCCAGCGCCTCGTTCAGGACGGCATTGCCTATGCACGCAGCGCGCACGGCAATGGCGAGAAGAGCGCCCGCATCGATCTCGCCTCGTTCATCGATAGCATAGCCTACGACTACCAGGATACTGGAAAGGCCGTCTCCGTCGTCGGTCTGGTTCAGGGCGCCGCCATTACCAAGCCGCATGCTCTTCGCCGCATCCTGTCGAACTTCATCGACAATGCCCTGAAGTTTGCCGGCGCCGCCGAGATCAGCGTCGAGCGCAGCCCAGAAAACGATATCATCATCACTGTCATGGACCACGGACCTGGAATTCCGGACGACATGCTCGAGGCTGCCATGCAGCCTTTCTTCCGGCTGGAGCAATCCCGCAACCGGGAAACCGGCGGCACCGGTCTCGGTCTTGCGATCGCCCAGCAGCTGACGGCCAAGATCGGCGGGTCGCTCCGGCTCTACAATCGCGCCGGTGGCGGACTGGCGGCGGAAGTCACCATCCATTGACGTCGGGGGTCGCCGCAAAATCTCGCCAGGTTTTGTATGCCAAGATGTCCTTGATACCGGATGCTACGCTTTGTGACATTTCGGGCGATTTCGGAAACATGGCGGATATATCCGTCAATCAAACCACACTCTGTCAACCCGGCCGCGCATCGCGGCCAGTCGCCTTTAGCGACGCAACAAAGGAGTGTTCCATGACAAAGATCGACAAGGTTCTCTATACCGGCAAGACCCACACGACAGGCGGGCGCGACGGCGCTTCGCAAAGCGACGACGGCGAACTGGACATCAAGCTTTCGCCTCCAGGCAGCAACCGTACCGGCACCAATCCCGAACAGCTTTTCGCTGCCGGCTGGTCTGCCTGCTTCATCGGCGCGATCGGCATTGCTGCCGGCAAGCTGAAGGTCAAGCTTCCTGCAGATGCCGCCGTCAACGCCGAGGTCGATCTCGGGGCGACCGACGGCGACTATTTCCTGCAGGCTCGCCTCAAGGTCAGCCTTCCGGGCATCGAAGCGGATCTGGCAAGGGCGCTTGTGGATGAAGCGCACCGGACCTGCCCCTATTCGAAAGCAACCCGCGGCAATATCAATGTCGAATTGAGCATTGCCTGACAGATGGGATCGATCGCCAAAAGGAACATGACGAGGCCGGTCGGGCCTCGTCGATGGAGGAACCAATGAGACTGATGATGATCTGCATTCTGGGGGCGACGATTTTCGCAGCGCCCTGCATCTACGATGTAAGCTCACAGGAGCCGTCGCCGCTTGCCGGCCTCGTGACGGCGGCATCCGCAGCTTCATCCTCAGGAGAGCGGCCGCCGCTCCAACTGCTCTATTAGACTCACCAGGGAGAAGACTGTGAAACTCTATCAGAACGAAATTTCCTCGGCGACATCTCGAGTTCGTATCGCGCTCGCCCTGAAGGGACTGACGGCCGAAGCGCTGCCGGTCACCATCCTTGGCGAAGATGCCGAGAGCCGGCAGGCCAGATATCGCAGTGTCAATCCGCAAGGGCTCGTGCCCGCCTTACTGACGGATAGCGGCGTTCTCCTCACCCAGTCGCTGGCGATCGTCGAATATCTCGATGAGCTTCAGCCTGAACCGCCATTGCTGCCTGATACAGCGGAAGATAGGGCGCTGGCGCGGTCGATCGCGCTTGCGATCACAGCAGAGATCCATGCGCTGTTGCCGCCACGCATCGGCCTGCATCTTCGCGCCACGTTCCAGGCTGATGCCGATGCCGTCACCGCCTGGGATCGTCATTGGGTCGGCGAGGGAATGGCCGCTGTCGAGACGATGATCGCCGGCCGCCGGCAAGGGGCCTTCGCCGTCGGCGATCGCCCGAGCATTGCCGATATCTTCCTGTTCCCGCAGGCGATCGGCGCCAGGCGCTTGGGGTTCGACCTAACGCAATGGCCTAATATCGCGGATATCGTCGCGAGGCTTGAGGCGATACCGGCTTTCCAGGATAATGCGCCAACACCGAGACGATGAGGCAATCGATGAAGAAGCGGCCGCAGGTGACTGTGGCCGCTTCGCTTCTCGTGTTCGGATGAGAGATCGCCCTGACGGACTTTCGGCCGCTTTTAGCGGTTGACCCTTGCCAGGCGGTGCGGGCGCCGGGCTCGAAGGTGACGCTGGCGCCAGCTGCACGTGCGGGGCTGGTCGCGGCAAACAGCGGGTCGACACGCACGCTGCCGGTAAACCAATCGGCCGATCCCTTGGCCGAAGGCTGCGAACCGCTTCGCTTGATTTCCATCTTTGTCTTCCTTTCGATGTCGGGGTGGACAATGTCCACTTGAGTAGCAAGGTATTTAGCGCGTGTGTTTGGTCGCGATTAGATGGTATAAACGGCAAGAACCCATGAGGAAGTTTCATCAATGCCGCGCCCTGCCGTCAACGACCTCATCGCCTTCCTCGCCGTTGCACGCGCACAGAGCTTCACAAAGGCGGCGGGCAAGCTGGGTGTGTCACAATCGGCGCTCAGCCATACCATCCGAGGGCTCGAGGAGCGGCTTGGACTGCGATTGCTGACACGCACGACGCGCAGCGTCTCGCCGACGGAGGCCGGCGAACGCCTGCTCGTCTCCATCGGGCCGCGGCTCGACGAGATCGAGAGCGAGCTGGCTGCCTTGAGCGCCTTCCGGGAGAAGCCGGCAGGCACCATCCGCATCAATGCCGGCGAGCATGCGGCCAATGCCGTCCTCTGGCCCGCCTTGGAAAAGCTGCTGCCTGATTATCCTGATATCAATGTCGAGATCATCGTCGACTACGGTCTGACTGACATCGTCGCCGAGCGTTATGATGCCGGGGTGCGGCTTGGAGAACAGGTGGCGAAAGACATGATCGCGGTGCGCATCGGCCCCGACATGCGCATGGCCGTGGTCGGCGCTCCCACCTATTTCGACACCAGGCCGAAGCCGCTGACGCCGCAGGACCTTACGGATCACAATTGCATCAATCTGCGCCTGCCAACCTATGGCAGCGTTTATGCATGGGAGTTCGAGAAGGGCGGGCGCGAGCTCAGGGTTCGGGTCGAAGGACAGTTGGTCTTCAACAATATAGCCCTGCGGCTGAACGCAGTGCTGGCTGGTCTTGGGCTGGCCTATATGCCGGAGGACTTGGTCGAGGCACATCTTGCCGAAGGGCGGCTGGTGCGCGTCCTCGAGGATTGGTGTCTGCCGTTTTCCGGCTACCATCTCTACTATCCGAGCCGCAGGCATACATCGCCGGCATTCGCCCTCGTCGTCGATGCACTTCGCTATCGAGGATAGATGCCCACCGTTTCCGGGCGGCCGGATCCGGGACTTACTGCCGAACCTCTCCAAGGCCGACGATGTCAGCGATGAAATCGGCGATGGCGCCTGTGTCGTCCAGATCGAAGACCGGCAGGGCCGTATCCGTGACGGTATGATCGGCGGCGATGGCGCAGATATGGGGATCGCTCGGCGCCAACGGTTCACGATTGGCGGCCTCCAGGCGGCGGGCCTCTATCTTCGGGATCGGTTCGCGTTTGTAACCTTCGATCAGCACGAGATCGCAGGGCGCGAGACGGGCGAGGATCTCCTCGAATTCAGGTTCCGGGGCACCGCGCAGCTCGTGCATGATGGCGTAGCGGGTGCCGGAGACGATGGTGACCTCATGGGCGCCAGCCTGGCGATGGCGGTAGCTGTCGGCCCCGACCTTGTCGATGTCGAAATCATGATGGGCGTGCTTGATCGTCGAGATCTTATAGCCGCGGCGGGTGAATTCCGTCACCAGCCGGACGGCGAGCCCCGTCTTGCCCGAGTTCTTCCAGCCGGCGATGCCGAAGATTTTCGGTGCGGTCATGCGCGGAGGGCCTCCAGCCAGCGTTCCGCCTCGACGAGATCATCAGGCGTGTTGATGTTGAAGAAGGGATCGAGCAGGCTGGCGCGGGTCGGATGCAGCGGGAACGCCACTTCCGTAACGTCATGCCGTAACAGGAAGTCGCGCACGCGGCGCTTCTCGTCGATGGCGATCCAGGCTTCGAGATCGGCGGCCAGCGTCACCGGCCAAAGCCCGAAGACGGGATGGCTGCGGCCCTCGGAGGCGGCAATGGCGATCTGCGACGGGTGCTCGACCGCTGCCGCCAGCCGGGCGACGAGATCGGCCGGGAAGAACGGGCAATCCACCGAGACCGTGACGACGTGGGTGATCGAGGGAAGGCCGGCGGCATAAACCATGGCCGCATGGATGCCGGCCATCGGTCCGGCCTTTCCGGGAAAACGGTCGGGAACGACAGGCACGTCCTCGGCGGCGGTTTCTGCATTGACGGCAACGAGCAAGGTCTGTTGCGAGAGGCGGGTCAGCACATGGCGGAGCAGGCTCTCGGCTCCGAGCATCACGCCCGCCTTGTCGCGGCCCATGCGCTGCGAACGTCCGCCGGCCAGGACGACGCCTGCTATATGAGATTTATCCAAGGAGAATTCAGCCATGATCCTTCCTCAAACCGGCGCGCGCGGCGCGGATTCCTGCGCGATCGGCGATACACGGCGCTTGGCCTCACGATAGAACGTATAGAGGCCGGAGGCGATGACGATCGCAGCCCCCAAGAGCGTCCAGTTGTCAGGCACTTCGGCGAAGAAGATGAAGCCGAGCAGAGAGGAGAAGATCAGGCTGGTATAGCGGAACGGCGCGACGAAGGAGATTTCGCCGGTGCGCATGGCGAGGATGACCGATTGGTAGCCGATGAGCACCAGCACAGAGGCGAGCACGAGATGCCCAAGCGCGTTAGCGCTGACCGGCTGCCAGCCGCCGAGCACCGGGATGAGGAGCGCGCCGAAGAAGGAGGCTGATATGGCGGTGATGACGGTTATCATCAGCGAGGGAATCTCCGGACTGATGCTCCGGGTGGCGAGATCGCGGCCGGCCGTCGTCAGCACCGCGGCGACGCAGAGGAGGGCGGCGGCGGTGAATCCCTCAGGGCCGGGGCGGATGATGATCATCACGCCGATGAGGCCGACGACGATGGCCGACCAGCGCCGCCAACCGACCGGCTCGCCAAAGAAGAGGGCAGCGCCGAAGGTGACGACCAACGGCAGCGATTGCAGGATCGCCGAGGCGTTGGCGATCGGCATCATGCCGAGCGCGGTGATATAGGTGACGGCGGCGAGCGCCTCGCAGATGATCCTGAAGATGATCATCGGCTCCAGCACGATGCGCCAGGAACGCAGCGCGCCCATTCTCCAGGCGATCAGATAGACGAGCAGGCTGGTGAAGAGGCCGCGCAGGAACATGATCTCGCCGGCGTTCATATAGGCGATCACCGATTTGGACAGAGCGTCGCTTGCGGAAAAGCCGGCCATCGCCAAGCTCATATAGATGGCGCCCTCAGTATTGCATGACCGCGGCATGAAGAGATTCCCGTTACCTGTGCGCTCCTTTTAGTCGCGAAGATGCATGAAGGGAATCGGATGAATGTCACACAAAGCATAAATCGATGATGCGGTGCACAATAACGCGGATGTCAACGCAGGCGTGGACACAGGTTTCCGCAAATCCCCGTTTTATAAGATGAATTCCGATATTTCCGACGCCGCAATCAAGGCGTCGATGAGGACGCGCCGTCGAGCTGCCGGTTCGGCCATAGGCGTTTTTCTCGTGCTACGCGGGAAACGGGTGGCTGCATCGTCTGAAGTTTGAGCATCTCGGATATCGCAACAACCCAGGAGAGACCGATATGACACTTCTCAACGACAAGATCGCAATCATCACCGGCGCAAGCTCCGGCATCGGCCGCGCGGCGGCGAAACTCTTTGCGCGGGAAGGCGCCAAGCTTGTGGTCACCGGCCGGCGGCAGGACGCGCTCGATGCCGTCATCACAGAAATCGAGGCGGAGGGCGGACAGGCCGTCGCCATATCAGGCGATGTCAGGGACGAGGCGCTGCAGGCAAGGCTCGTCGAGACGGCAGTCTCGCGCTTCGGCAGGCTCGACATCGCCTTCAACAATGCCGGCATCCTCGGTGAGATGGGGCCGGTCGCCGGGCTGTCGCTGGAGGGCTGGCGCGAGACGATCGAGACCAATCTCACCGCCGCGTTCCTCGGCGCCAAGTACCAGTCGGCGGTGATGGGAAAAGGCGGCGGATCGCTGATCTTCACCTCGACTTTCGTCGGCCACACTGTCGGCATGCCTGGCATGGCCGCCTATGCGGCGAGCAAGGCGGGGTTGATCGGTTTCGTGCAGGTGCTCGCCGCTGAACTCGGAGCGCAGAAGATCCGCGTCAACGCACTGCTTCCCGGCGGCACCGACACACCCGCCAGCATTACCAACGCGCCTGATGCCACGCCGGAGGTGCTCGCCTTCGTCGAGGGATTGCATGCGCTGAAACGCATGGCGCAACCCGAAGAGATCGCCAATGCGGCGCTTTTCCTCGCCTCCGACATGTCGAGCTTCGTGACCGGCACGGCGATGCTGGCGGATGGTGGGGTTTCGATCAGCCGGACATAGGGGCAGGAAATAGGGTGTGCTGTGGTAACCAGCCGTTCGCGTCTGGGACCCAGCCACCCGCCCTCGTCCTTCGAGGCTCCGGCCTGCGGCCTGCGCGCCTCAGGATGAGGGCTAATTGTGGTGCCGTGGGGCTTGGCACGCCCTCTCTCCAGCCTCATCCTGAGAGGCTGTGAATGTTTGGTGGCGGATGCGATTGGATTGTGATTCTGTTGGGTGGTTGATTTGCTTGGGGGATGATGGTGGGCGACGAGCTGTTCGAAGGATTGCCGGTGCATGAGGCGCGGCGAAGTGCTCAGGTGGCGGGCGGTGCGGCGCGCATGCGCGAGCCGGTGCGCGATCAGATCGAGTTGCGTGTGGTGGATATCGACAGCTTGATCGGCCAGGATCACGCGGTGCGCGTCATTTGGAGCTATGTCGAGGGACTGGATCTGAGCGGGCTCGAAGATCGGATCAAGGCGCGTGAGCACAGGCCGGGCCATCCACCGATTTCACCACGGCTTTTGCTGGCGCTGTGGCTCTATGCCAGCAGCGACGGCGTCGGCAGCGCGCGGGCGCTGGAACGGCTGTGCGGGAGCCACGACGTTTATCGCTGGCTGTGCGGCGGTGTCTCGGTGAACTATCACACGCTGGCGGATTTTCGGGTTGGTTGCGCCGATCTGCTCGACCGGCTGCTTTGCGAGCATCTGGCGGCGCTTGCCAATGCCGGGCTCGTCGCTCTCGATAGTCTGGCGCAGGATGGCGTGCGGGTACGGGCGAGCGCGGGCGCCGCCTCGTTCAGCCGCAAGGCGACGCTCGATCGGCATCTTTCGATTGCCGAGGCCGTTGTGGATCAGCTCAAGCAGGAGGTTGATGCGCGTTCGGATGCCAGCAATCGGCGCATCAAGGCGGCCAAGCAACGAGCGGCGCGCGAGCGTGGCGAGCGGGTCAGAGCAGCCCAGGCCGCGCTTGAAGAGATCGAGCACCGGCGCCAGGCACGCGAAGAAAAGCGTGGCAATGGCAAAAAGCCGAAGGAGCCGCGCGCCTCCAGCACGGATGCACAGGCGCGGGTGATGAAGATGGCCGACGGCGGCTTCCGTCCAGGTTATAATGTGCAGGTTGCGAGCGCGGCCGGTGAGCAGCTCGTGGTCGGGCTCGAGGTGACCAATGCCGGTTCCGATCGCGGCCTCATGCGGCCGATGCTGGAGCGGTTGGGCGCGCTGAGCGGCCATCTGCCGCGGCGCTATCTCGCCGATGGCGGCTTTTGCAGCGCTGAAGATATCGAGTGGGCGCACGCCGAAGGGGTTGAGGTCTTTTGTCCGCCCACTCAGTCCAAGCACGGAACCGATCCCTTCTTGCCGCGGCACGGCGACGGTCCGGGTGTGCCAGCCTGGCGGGCTCGCATGGCAAGCGAGATGGGCAAGGCTCAGTACAAACCCCGCTCGATCTGCGAATGCATCCATGCCCGCTGGCGCAACTGGAACCTGCGACAATTGCCGGTGCGCGGCATCGAAAAGGTCCGTGCCGTCGTGCTCTGCTACGCACTCACCAACAATATCTTGCAAGGCCATCGGCTTGCCAACGGCTAAACCAGCCCAATCACCCAGACGCCAACAAGCGACCATCCGAACGCACCTCGCAATCGTCTGACGCTCGATTGCATCGGCCAACCAAGACCGGCCAGAAACGCACCAGATTCAAAAGCTTCACAAGCTCTGAGGTGCCCCGCAGGGGCCTCGAAGGAGGGGGCTGGCGGCTTTGCGCAGATTAAGCGACTTCGCGTATGTCTCTTTCTGCTTGGCGGTCGAGATAGGCGACCAGATCCTCGATAGTGACGAGGGGGAGGTTGTGGCGTTCGGCGAAGAGCGTGAGTTCGGGCAGGCGGGACATGGTTCCGTCGTCATTGGCGACTTCGCAGATGACGCCGGCGGGGATCCTTCCGGCGAGGCGGGCGAGATCGACGGCGGCTTCGGTGTGGCCGGGGCGGCCGAGCACGCCGCGGGGGTTGGCGCGCAACGGGAAGATATGGCCGGGGCGGGCGAATTCGGCTGGCTTTGCGCGATCGTCGACTAGGGCGCGGACGGTGGCGGCGCGGTCGGCAGCCGAGATGCCTGTTGATGTGCCCTTGAGATAATCGACCGAAACCGTGAAGGCGGTTTTGTGCGATTCCGTGTTGTTGGGCACCATCAGCGGAATGTCGAGTGCATCGAGGCGCTCGCCTTCCATGGCGATGCAGACGAGGCCGCGGGCGTGGGTCATCATGAAGGCGATCGTTTCCGGGGTGACGGCATCGGCGGCGACCACGATATCGCCTTCGTTTTCCCGGTTCTGATCATCGACGACGACGACCATCTTGCCGCTGGCAATGGCTGATATGGCATCTTCAATTCTTGCGATAGTCATGCTGTCTGGCCTTTCAAGGGTTATGTCAGCGGGCTGACATGGTCTGCTCGGCTCAATCCGTGAGCGAGCCTTCTTCCCTTGGGCGAACAAACGTCAGCCGACTCCGGGATGGAGTGCGACTGCCCGTGTTGTCCTCTTCCATCCGGACTATACCGTCGGCTCCGGCATCTCACCGGATCTGCTGACCTTCCAGCAATAGTGCTACAGCGTCCTTTGCGCGTCTGAAAGACACGCGGCGCTGTAGTGCCGGAAGCGCTCGCGGGCTCCAGGATTGCTCCTGATACCGCCGGTGGGGAGTTACACCCCGCCCTGAGAACATTTCAAAGATAGGATCAAAAACAGGCAAATGGCAAGGTCACTCGACCTGGCAAAAATGCAAGGTTGCCCTAACGCCGATGGACACACTGTTCACACGGAGGCGACGACGGCGTGGCCTTCCGCGTTTCGTTGGTGGTTTGATTCGTGTCGTTGTCCCCAAACCACTGCGCACTTTTGGGCGACATGCATCAGGACATGATCAGGCCGCCGTCGACATTGATCGTCTGGCCGGTGATATAGGCGGCGTCATCGCTGGCGAGGAAGGTGACCAGGCCGGCGACGTCTTCGCCGGAGCCGGCCCGTTTCATCGGGATGCCTTCGACCCATTCCTTCATCAGTTCGCCGGGGGCGTAGTTGCCGAGCAACTTGCCCCAGGCCTGGTCGTTATAGGCCCACATGTCGGTCTCGATGATGCCGGGGCAGAAGGCGTTGACGGTGATCTTCTCGGTCGCGACTTCCTTGGCCAGGCTCTGGGTGATGCCGACGACGCCCATTTTCGAGGCGGCATAATGCGGCGTGTAGATGAAGCCGTCGCGGGCCTGGCCGGAGGCGGTGTTGATGATGCGGCCGCCGCGCTTGTGTTTGCGCATTCTTGATATCGCCTCCTGGGCGCAGAGGAAGACGCCCTTGGTGTTGACGGCCATGACCTTGTCCCATTCGTTTTCGGTCAGGTCCTCGACGCGGGCGATGGTGATGACGCCGGCATTCTGGATCGAGACGTCGACCGAGCCGAATTCCTTCTCGGCGGCATCGTAGAGGGCGGTGACGCTCGCCTTGTCGGTGACGTCGCCGATGAAGGAGATCGCCTTGCCGCCTTCGGCCCGGATCTGTTCGGCAACGCCGTGAACCAGGTCCTCATTGGCCGAGACGACAAGATTGGCGCCTTCTTTCGCAAAGCGTTTGGCGATCGCCGCTCCGATGCCGCGGCTTCCCCCGGTAATGACGACAGTCTTCTGCTCAAAGCGTTTCATGCTCTTTCCTTACGTCCGTCGACAAACAGCAAATGTGGATGCGACCTACCATGCGATCATTATTGGAGCTCAACTGGTTGTCGTGAATTCAGGCAGTCTTGAGCGCTGATGACGACGCCTGAGCTCTCCGTCCGTTCGATCGGCGTGAAGGGCGGGCAGACGACGATATCGCACGCCGTCATACCCGTTAGTCCCTTCAGCGCCTCGATCTCAGCCAGGGAGGAAGCGAGACCGTGCATTTTCCAGCGGCGGCAATGAGCTTTCTCATCGCATCACCAGCAGCAGAAACCGCCGTCGACGAGAAGATCGACGCCGGTCACGAAACTTGCCGCATTCGACAGCAGGAACACCGCCGGGCCTACCATCTCGTCCACCGCTGCCATGCGCTGCATCGGCGTCTGCTCTTCGAAGAGCTTGGTCTGGTGGACCATCTCCGGACGGGTGTTCATGGGCGTTGCCGTGTATCCGGGGGAGATGGTGTTGACGCGAATGCCGCGGTCGACCCATTCCATCGCCATGGACTTCGACATATGGATCACGCCGGCCTTGGAGGCGTTATAGTGCGCCTGGCTCAGCCCGCGGTTTACGATCACACCCGACATGGAAGCGATGTTGACGATGGAGCCGCGTCCATTCTTCAGCATGGCGCGAGCCTCTGCCTGGCAGGAAAGAAAGACGCCTTTCAGGTTGATATCCATCAACGTCTGATATTGGTCCTCCTCCATCTCTTCCGCCGGGTTTGCGTTAGCGATGCCCGCCGCGTTGACTGCAAGTGTCAATGGGCCGAGATCGGCCTCGGTACGTGCTATTGCATCTCCAAGGGAAGATTTGCTCGTGACATCCGCCGCGATCTGGATCGAGCGGCGGCCGGCGGCGCGAATATGTTCAGCCGTCTTGGCCAGCCCGTCGTCGGTTCGGCGGTCGAGCAGCGCCACGTCGGCGCCGCATTGCGCAAGGCCGATGGCAATGCGCTGCCCAATGCCGCTCCCGGCTCCGGTAACGATGGCAACCTTGCCGCTGAGATCGAAAAGCTTCGGGGCGTTCAGAGTGATGTCGGACACCGCTCTTCCTTTCTGTGTCTGTTTAGATGGTGGCTAGCTCCATGACCGAAACGTCATTTGCCTGGTCACGATTGAGAATCCCCGCCTGTTTGCCCTGCGCAAGCACGAGAATGCGATTGGAGACTCCGAGAACTTCTTCGAGGTCTGAGCTTACGACGATGACCGCCACGCCCTGTTTGGCAAGATTGACGATGATGTCGTAGATGCCCGCTCGGGCGCCGACGTCGATGCCTCTCGTCGGTTCGTCGAGCACGACGACCTTGGGATCGCGCATCAGCCACTTCGCGATCACGACCTTCTGCTGGTTACCGCCGGATAGGTCCGAGGCGTGCTGTTCAGCACGGCCCTTTACGCCGAACTTGGAAACTGCCTTTTCTGCAAACGAACGCTTGATGCGCGGCGTGATCCAACCGCCGCCGAGTTTGTCAAGATTGGCGTAGATAATGTTCTCGCTGATCCGGTGCCCGACGATCAGGCCCTGCTCCTTGCGGTCTTCCGGAACCATCACGATACCCTTGGCGATCGCGTCCGCCGGATCTCGCAGCCTCAGTTCCTCGCCTTCCAGCTTGATCGAACCAGCACTGATTGGATCTGCTCCCGAAATCGCACGCACCAGTTCGGTGCGGCCGGCGCCGACCAATCCGGCGATCCCCAGAATTTCCCCGGCCCGGACCTCGAAGGTAACGTCACGGAACGAGTTGTCCGGCGAGCTCAGCCCGGACACCTGGAGTACCGGACGATCTGTCGGAACCGGCAGGGTAGGGAACAAACGGTCAAGCGGGCGCCCGACCATGCTCTCGACAATCGTTCGCACCGGGGTCGCGCTGTCTGAGAATTCTTGCACCCGCTCCCCGTCACGAAGAACGACGATCCGGTCGGTTATCTGCTTGATCTCTTCCATACGGTGGGAAATGTAGACGATGCCGACGCCTTCTGATCGAAGCTTGCGAACCTGTTCGAAGAGAGCTTCCGTCTCCGCGCCGCCAAGGGCGGCTGTCGGCTCATCGAGGATCAGGAGCTTTGCGTTGAGAGCCAGCGCCTTGGCGATCTCGATAAGTTGCTGATTTGCCGTGGAAAGGCCGGCGACCGTTCGCGTTGCGGGGATGTGAAGGTTCAAGCGAGCGAGCTGGTCCTGGGCCCGGCGAACCATCTGGGCGCGGTCGACGACGCCGTTCTTCATCAGCCAGCGTCCGATGAAGACGTTTTCCGCGATCGACAGCTGCGGCAGAAGCTGCAGTTCCTGATGGATCAGGACAACGCCCTTGTCGATCGCTTCCCTTGGGGTGGCCGGGGCATAAGGCTGCCCCAGCCATGTCATTGATCCTTCGGATGGTGTGCGGGACCCGGCGATGATGCCGGATAGTGTTGACTTGCCCGCTCCGTTTTCACCGAGAAGTGCAACCACTTCGCCCGGATAGACGTCCAAGCTGACATTCTTCAGAACCTGGAGCGGCCCATACCATTTGGATATGCCCCTCAGGGAAAGAACTGGATCAGTCACGGCACACCTCCTCAAGACCTCGACTTCATTATGGATGGTTGGCGATGAAGCCTGCGACGTTTTCCTTGGTTGTCAGCGTGGCATCCATAAGCTGCACCGGGGGTACCTTTTCTCCGGCGACAAGTTTGGCGGCATTTTCGACCGCATCGCGGCCCATCTTCTGCGTCTGCTGTGTCGCCGTTACGTTGAAGACGCCCTTGCTGAGCGCTTCGAGAGCCGCGGTGTCGCCATCGAAGCCGCCAACGACGATCTTCTGCGACGGATTGGCGACCTTGATCGCCTGAGCGGCGCCAAGTGCGAGGCCGTCGGCCTGGGCGAACACGATGGAAACGTCAGGATTTGCCTGCAGCATATTCTGCATGATCTGGAAGCCTTCGTCCTGGCTCCAGATGTTCGAGAACTGTTCGGCGACAACCTTGACATCAGGATATGCCTTGAGAGATTCAGCGCAACCCTTCGAACGATCGACTTCCGGCGTTGTGCCCTTCTGGCCGTGGATGATGACCATCTTCCCCTTGCCGCCGGCTTCCTTCAGAATGTAGTCGCACACGGCCTTGGCAGACGCGACGGAATCCGTTGCAAGGAAGGTATCGCCGGGTGCTCCCTCGGCGTTGCGGTCAACGTTCACGACCGGAATACCAGCGCTCTTCGCGAGTTTGACCGGAACGGTCGCAGCCGCCGCACCTGCCGGAATGTAGATCAGCGCGTCGATCTTCTGGGTCAGGAGGTCCTGGATCTGGTTTACCTGCGTCGGCCCGTCGCCCTTTGCGTCGACCGTGATGACTTCGATGCCGCGCTTCTTGGCTTCGGCTTCGACCGATTGCTTGATCTGGTTGAAGAAGTTTGCCTGAAGGTTCGCAACGGCCAGGCCGAGCTTCTTCAGTTCCGCAGCTTGTACGGGCCCGAGCGTGAGGCCGAGCAGTGCAGCAGACGCGAGCATGATGCGCGCTATTTTCATTGTATTTCCTCCGTTGTTTGATGGAACCCTCGGGTATGTCCTCCCCCTAGGGGTATTGATCCGCCCCAAATTTTTGGGGCGGAATTCCGGGTCCGCCAACGCGGCGGACCCCGCTCGTCAGGCGCGACGCCGACGAATGGTCTCGGCGCCGACCGCGAGCACGATGACGATGCCGATGATCACCTGCTGCAGGAACGGCGAGACGTTGAGAAGATTGAGCCCGTTACGAAGGACGCCGATGATAAGAACGCCGATCAGCGTTCCACCGATGCCGCCCGCGCCGCCCGAGAGCGAAGTCCCGCCGATGACGACCGCTGCGATGGTGTCCAATTCATAGCCCAGACCGCTGGACGGCTGGACGGAATCCAGCCTGGCGGCGAGTACGATGCCTGCGAGCCCCGCAAGGACTGAACTTGCGACGTAGACGCCAATCGTCACGAGCGGGACGTTGATACCCGCAAGGCGCGCGACTTCCGGATTTCCTCCCACCGCGTAGAGCATGCGACCTTCGGACCGGAAGTGCAGGAAAAGCCAGGCCGCAAGAACAACCGCAAGCATGAGAAACACGGTGGCTGTCAACACGCCGAAATGGCGATCGATTGCCAGCATCATGAACCAGTCGGGGAATCCGACGATCTGCTGGCCGTCGGTGATCATATTTGCGACGCCGCGAGCCGCGGACATCATCGCAAGAGTGGCAATAAACGCTGGAACCCTGAACTGCGTCACCAGAAGTCCGACGATCAGCCCCGAAACGCCCGCTGCGACCAGAGCAAAAGCGATCCCGACCGGCAGCGGTAGGCCGGCGACATTCGCAGTCCAGCCCATGACCATCATCGCAAGAGCGAGCGCCGAGCCGACGGAAAGATCGATCCCGCCGATCAGGATGACGAAGGTCATTCCGACGGCCATGATGCCGAGGACAGTGATCTGATCGAGGATGTTGAGGCCGTTCCGAACCGAAAGAAACGTGTCGGTGCTGAGGCTCAGGAAGACGCAAAGCGCGAGCAACCCCACGAGCGGGCCGGTGGCACCCTTGAGCTTGTTCAACCAGGCGCCGGACGAAAGCCCGTGTTCATTGATATCGAGCGCCACCATTGTTCCTCCCTATGCCTAGGCTGACTGCTAATTCATTCTCAGAATAAATATTCACCGATGCTGGAAAATTCATTAACAAGTTGCTTTCCGGCTGTCAACAGGATTTCTAGACTTGCAACTGTTGGTGTAGCACTTAAAGGGCTTGACTAATCGTTGTCTTGTGCAAAAATATTGATGACTGAATATTTATGCATGAGAGGAATCCATGAATACGACAGAACTCGAGCGGGTCGCTCGCGAGATCCGATTGCGCGATCTCCAGGCGGTCTTTGAAGCGGGCGCCGGCCATATTGGCGGGGAAATGTCGGTCATCGACATTTTGACTGCCCTCTATTTTCGTGTGCTGAATGTTTGGCCCGATCAACCGAAGCACCCCGACCGCGACAGGTTCGTTCTTTCGAAGGGACATACTGCATGCGCGCTGTATGTGACGCTCGCAAAACGCGGCTTCATCCCGGAGGAAGAGATTTCCACCTTTTTGCAGCCGCATTCGAGGCTGAACGGGCATCCAAATTGCAACAAGGTTCCTGGCGTCGAAACGAATACCGGGCCACTCGGCCACGGTCTTCCAGTCGCAATAGGAATGGCAAAAGCCGCCAAACTCTCAGGTGCGAAATATCACACCTATGTCGTCACCGGCGACGGTGAGATGCAGGAGGGCTCCAACTGGGAAGCGATCATGGCGGCCGCGCAGTTCAAGCTCGATAACTTGACGCTGGTGATCGACCACAACAGGTTCCAGCAGGGCGCCGCCCTGGCGGAAACCAACGATCTCGCCCCGCTTCGTCCGAAGCTTGAAGCTTTCGATTGGCAAGTCACCGAGATCAATGGGAACAATATGAGCGAAGTCGTTTCAGCCCTCGAACACCGGGGATCGAGACCGCATTGCATCGTGGCCCACACTAACAAGGGGCATGGAATCTCGTTCATGCAAGACCGAGTCGACTGGCACCACAAGGTACCGAGCAAGGAACAATACGAAATCGCATTGGCAGAATTGTCGGAGGCACTGCAATGAACGCGCCAATAAACGCACCCAAGCTCTACGATTGCCGCGACGCATTCGCCACTACGCTTGAGCGGCTGGCAGCCGAAAACGAAACGATCGTTGCCGTCTGCAACGACTCCGTGGGTTCTTCCAAGCTCGGCGGCTTCAAGGCGAAGTTTGGAGAACGCCTCGTCAATGTCGGTATCGCCGAGCAGAACATGGTGGGGGTTGCAGCAGGCCTCGCCAATGGCGGACGCCTTCCGTTCGTGTGCGCCGCCGCTCCGTTTCTAACGGGACGGTCGCTGGAGCAGATCAAGGCCGATATTTCGTATTCGAATGCCAACGTCAAGCTGGTCGGCATTTCTTCCGGAATGGCGTATGGCGAACTCGGCCCGACCCATCACTCGATCGAAGACTTCGCTTGGACGCGGGTTCTGCCTAATCTTCCGGTCATTGCGCCTTGTGACCGCATCGAAACAGCTGCTGCGGTTGAGTGGGCCGCGGCCTACAACGGCCCCTGTTTCCTGCGTCTGTCTCGCGTAGGTGTGCCTGATCTTCTTCCGGAGGGTCACAAATTCGAACTTGGCAAGGCAAACCTCCTTCGCCAGGGTTCTGACGTCACCCTTATCGCAAACGGCACTTTGACTCATCGAATCTTAAAGGCTGCCGAGATCCTCGCAGAACGCGGCATCAATGCCAGGGTGCTCAACCTTGCAACGGTTCGTCCGATCGACGAGGACGCTATCATCGCCGCGGCGAAGGAAACCGGAGCGATCGTCACAGCCGAAGAGCATTCGATCTTTGGCGGGCTCGGTTCCGCGGTCGCCGAAGTGGTGGTCGACAATGCTCCGGTCCCGATGAAACGTCTCGGCGTTCCCGGCGTCTACGCTCCGACCGGTTCGGCAGAGTTCCTGCTCGACGAATTCGGGATGGCGCCGTCCGCAATCGCCGACGCGGCGCAGTCGCTGATCAGGCGCAAGTAACTGGGATCACGTGACCAGCCCGGACGCTTTTTGTCGTCCCGGCTGCCGTCTGATCTGGGGAGGATAGAATGCGGGCAATTCTGGCAATTGACCAGGGCACGACCAATTCAAAGGCAGTTCTCGTTTCCGAAAAGGGAGAAATTGTTGGCAGAGGTTCGGCTCCGGTCGGCATCACCTATCCGAAACCCGGCTGGGTCGAACAAGATCCACGCCGGCTCTACGCATCCGTCTGCGAGGCGATCGACGCCTGCCTGAACACCGCCCCCGACGTGGCTGTCGAGGCCGTGGCGATTTCCAATCAGCGCGAGTCAGTCACTGCCTGGGACGCCGAAACGGGAGAAGCACTTGGGCCGGTGGTAAGCTGGCAGTGCCGTCGAACGGCGCAAGATTGCGAACGTCTCATTGTCGAAGGCCACCTTCACCGTGTGCAGGCGCTCACAGGCCTGCCACTCGATCCGATGTTCCCGGGTTCGAAATTCCGATGGCTGCTCGACCGTATTCCGGCCGGGCGATCGGTGCGGCTGGGAACCGTCGACAGTTGGCTCGTCCACTGCCTGACGGGCGGGCGCCGGCACGTTTGCGATGCTTCGAATGCCGCCAGGAGCCAGTTGTTCGATCTCCAGGAGCAGAGATGGAGCGAGGAACTTGGCGAGATTTTCGGCGTGGATATCGCGCTCCTCCCCGAGGTACTCGACAGCTCTGCCGACTTCGGCAGGACGCAAGGGTTGCCAGGCGTGCCGGATGGAACTCCGATAATGGCCGTGATCGGAGACAGTCATGCTGCGCTGTTCGGTCATGGAGCATTCAAGCCGGGTGATGGCAAGGTAACCTTCGGAACCGGCTCGTCGGTGATGACGACGCTTCCGCGATTTATTCCCCCACGCAACGGCGTCACAACGACCGTAGCATGGCGTCTCCATGGAAAGCCGACTTTCGCTTTCGAAGGCAATATTCTCGTTTGCGCCGCCAGTCTCCCCTGGATGGCAGGCATTCTCGGCCTTTCGGACGTGGCGGCCCTCGTCGAACTTGCGGCGAGCGCCGAACCGGGCGGACCGGGCTTCGTGCCAGCATTCGTGGGACTGGGCGCACCTTATTGGAATTCCGACGCCCGGGCCCTGTTCTCCCAGATCAACTTCAATACGACACGTGCACAAATGGCGCGGTCGGTAACCGACTCGATCGCCCTCCAGGTGCACGACGTGATCGCCGCCATGCGAGCACAAAGCGGCGGCGAGCTCGGGGCGCTCTATGTCGACGGCGGACCGAGCCAAAACCGCTTCCTGATGCAATGTGTCTCGAACCTCATCGAACATCCCGTGATCCAATGCGAAGCACCCGAGGCGTCGGCTTTGGGGGCTGCATATCTCGCGGGTCTCTCACTTGGCTTGTGGAGCGATCTCCAGGTCATCGCGGAGCTGCCCCGGAGTTCACATATCATTGACCCGGAACCCGTGGATCGAGCGGTGCTTCTGAATACCTGGAATGATGCACTTGCCCGCTCGACGGCACGCGAAACAACGGCTAATGATGAATAAAAATTCACCCTAGGATTAGCGATGACTCGCCTCAATGAACTCCGTCTCATCTCAAGGGTCGCCCAGATGTACCACTTGGAGGGACGGCGACAGGCGGAGATCGCACAGCACCTTCGCCTGTCGCAGGCGACAGTGTCGCGCATGCTCAAGCGTGCCGAGGCCGAAGATATTGTGCGAACCAGCGTGACCCCCCCCGTTGGCACCTACAGCGAGCTTGAGAGCGCGCTTCGCGAGAAATATGATTTGCCGGAGGCGATCGTCGTTGAGTGTACGGAAGATCGGGACGGCGCCATCATGGCCCGTATCGGAGAGGCCGCGGCTCATCTCTTGGAGGTGACGCTTGCGCCAGGGGAAATCATCGGCGTTTCGAGCTGGAGCCAGACCATCTCCAAGATGGTCGAGAACATTCATCCCCTGAAGAGCGCTCAGGCGAAATACGTCGTCCAAACCCTTGGAGGCATGGGCGATCCTTCAGTGCAGACGCATGCGACGCAGCTTACCACGCGGCTTGCTCGGCTGACCGGCGCTGAGCCAAAACTGCTCGCTGTGCAGGGCGTTACGACGTCCAGAGAGGCAAAATTTCTTATGCAGGCCGATCCATACGTTCGGGAGACGATGGACTTGTTCGGCAGCATAACGCTTGCGATCGTCGGAATCGGAGCAGTCGAACCGTCCGAACTTCTCGCACGGTCCGGCAACATCTTTTCGTCTCGCGAACTGTCTGATCTCGCGGAAGCGGGAGCTGTCGGCGATATCTCCCTTCGCTTCTTCGATAAAAACGGCAAGCCGGTCAAGACACCTCTGGACGACCGGGTCATAGGGCTTCCACTCGAGGATCTCGAACGCGTGGACCGGGTCATTGCTCTTGCCGGCGGGTCCAAAAAGACCGACGCTATCGCAGGCGCGCTCCGCGTGGGGGTCATCCACATGCTTGTTACGGACAAGTTTACCGCGCAGCGACTGATCAACTGATGAGGCGGACTGATTTTGGCAGCCTCAATGCGCTGTACCATCCACAATCACGTGGTCGTGGTCCAGCGAGCATTTCTCCACCCGGGCCTCGACCCTGTAGATCTCCCGCAGCATCTCGGCGGTGACGACGTCGCGGGGGGTGCCGCAGGCGTGCATGCGGCCGTTGGCGATGACGAGGAACTTGTCAGTCGGCTTAGCTTCAGCTGCTCGCTGGCGCGGAGCAAGTGTTCGGTCGTCAACATCCCGTCAATGTAAGGCTCGATCGACAAAGGGAGCCTGCTGCACGTGCACTACAACACCTCGCGTCAACCATTTCTCCAAAAGCCTCGCCCTGGAATGGGTCAGCCGGAGGCCTTCGCGCCCGGGCTATGCGCTGTCTCCGAGGTGGCAGAGCAGCTGAAGGATTTTACGGCGAAACGTCTATGGCGCGGATTGCGACGATGGATGAGATGGTTAGGCCGGCGGTGTTCCTGGCGACTGGCTCGGCTTCTTTTACTACGGGGCGTGATTTGTTGGTGGATGAAGGTACCGATTGGTGAGTGGTGGTGGGAGTGACGAGCAGAACCTTGAAATGTACGGTAATACCTTTGTTTCAGAGTTCACCGCCATTGCGGGATTCTGCTATTGTTCGGAATGGCTGCAATGTGGAGGTTTTCTGCGGCAGCCGGTCGATAGCGCAGCGGCACGCTCCGCCCGGGGTTCGGAGCGCAGACCTGCAGCATCGACCCGACCACCGCCTCACGCGCGATCTTTACAGAGCCGCGTTAGCCAGGCAGCCCTTGGCCGATGGGGATCGGGCGTAGCAAAATAAATGCTCGATGTCTGGGAAAAGCGGAGTAAAGTCAGAAGCTGTCAACACCCATTGAGATCCTTCGGATGGGCTCGTCTGCTAATCCTCTCCGTGCTTACCGATGTCACGATATCCCTCTCTTGGAGACCTCCGGCGCCGGGTTCGCCGCAATCGCATGCGACCGGCCTAGCCCGAATCTCTCAAAGTAAAGGATGCATCGGGCCGAGAATCTGAGAAACTGGCTTTACGACAAAGGCTTACCAGATTCATTACGGAGCCACGTCACCTCGCTTGCGCCGGAATGCTGGGCGGCACAACCGCTTTACGAGGAACTCTACTGCGCGCGCGGCGACATGGAGAACCGCATCAAGGAATGCCAGCTCGATCTCTATGCCGACCGCACCAGCGCCCACACCATGCGCGCCAATCAGTTGCGGCTCTGGTTTGCATCCTTGGCCTATGTATTGATCGGTGCGCTACGTCGCCTCGGCCTCGCTCATACCCGGCTTGCCGATGCCACCTGCGGCACGATCCGATTGAAGCTGTTGAAGATCGGCGCGCAGGTCCGCGTCTCAGTCCGCCGCATCAAGGTGGCGATGGCTTCGGCCTGCCCCTATGCCGAGGAGTTTGCTCTGGCTCACGCCCGAATACGTGGCTGCGGCCCGATGATGCCGCCGGACCCGAACCCTCCCACCAACAACAGAGAATACATCACCGGCCCAGACAAAACGCCCCACATCGCGGCGACGACCGCCCGCGTCCTCCATGTGGACGCAACGCCAGCCGGCAGCGCGCGCAATCAATAACAGAGCGCTGTGAGAAAAGCGGGCTAGCGCGAACGAAGCATATCGCTGATCCTTCACTATGTTGACTCTTAAAAGGAATCGTCATCTTTTCAACCAAGGATAGTGGGGTGGTGGTTGGGTCATGGTGAATTCGAAAAGAAGTCAAGTAGCAACAGACATTGCAATCGCGGTGGCAACTGCCGTTCCCCTAATGATAGCCGGGCAACCGGGCGCCGCTATGGCCGCTCTTTCCGCCTCAGCGCCGAGTTTGATGGCGGCGGTTTCAAAATTTATGGCAGAACCGGACAAGCGCGACGCAGAGGTGGCGTGGGATATTTTGTCAGAAGCGTATGCTTTGAGTTTGGTCTATTTCTTCAGCAAAGTCGGTCTGGAGAGACGACCGGAAGGAGCAGAACTTCGGGATCTAATAGCGCGCCTGGTCACTCGTGCCGAAATTCTGGTGGAGCAAAGTAGTCAGAATGTCACAGCCGAGATGCTATATTCCCCATTGAAAGTTCCCTTTCTAAGGGATGCAGCAAAAAATCTACCGTATGAGGTGAAATTATTTCATCTTTTAGGTAGTGCGACGGATTGCAGAAACCTGTTCGAAAACTGTGTTGCCGAAGCTTTGATTAAGATCAAGGATTCATCTCCCGAACGATGGACGAGATTTGAGCAATCCTTGTCCGGCGCTTTTTTGGAGGCAATCGAAAAGCGTAAAAGCCTAGCAAGGCATCATGATTCGATTATTCGAACCTTTACACAGCGCGCAGTATTCGGTCAGGAAGATACAGGAATAACGCTTTCTGATCTTTACGTCCGGCAGCGGGCAATCTGGAATACAAAGGTAGCTATGGCTTTGCAACTCGGCGAGGAGGAGCATGAGCACCCGGCCGATCGTCGTAACTTCTTCCAAGATGAAAGGCAGCCACGCAAGTGGTGTTATCCGCTATTCGTAAATGACCTCCATGAGGTAGGTTTGTCATGGCTCGATGCGAAGGATCCGCAGGATGCAATTCGCGTGGTTGCTGGTGGACCGGGATCAGGTAAGTCTACTTTGCGCGTGCTTTTGCGATCGAAGTCATAGACCGGGGAACTCATGATGTCTTATTTATACCTCTTCAGGAGATAGAGGCGTCGGGGCTTTTTCAGCAAAGAATAGAAAATCTTTTCAGAAATCGCACAGATTTGGGCTTGGATCGCGTGCCAAACCCTCTTCTGTGGCTAGGGCAACGCGATCCAGACGGCTCGCCTCCAGAAAAGCCATTGCTGCTGATATGCGATGGTCTGGATGAAATCGCTCCACCAGATTCCTCTGAGGCAGCCACTGTTACATCTGATTTTATTCAAGCTCTGAAGAATTGGATGGACAGTAGGAATTCGGGTGGCTTCTTCACTTGCGCAATGGTTCTCGGCCGAACAATCTCTGCACAAGAAGCTTTCAAGAAGGCCGCCATCGACAACGGCGCGCTGATACGAGTGGGTGGATTGTTACCCATCAGTGGAACGGAAGAGTGGCGCGCCGCAGAGGAGCAGGGCGTTGCAAACGACCTGAGTAATTTGGCAGACGTAGACCAGCGTGCAATTTTTTGGAGAAATTGGTGTAGCGCAATCCAATCAAAAGAAACCGACCTTCCACAGGCTCTACAAGGGAACACCGAAGCAGCGACCGCCTTACGCGAGCTAACCACTGAGCCGCTGCTTTTATATCTTCTTCTGTGGACTGGCTATCTCGGGCACCGTTGGGAAGTCGCTGCAGAAAACAGAAACAATGTATATGAAGAAATTTTCAGACAGATCTATGTGAGGCGTTGGGGAATTGGACCCGAACAGACATCGAACCGAAATCGAGAAGAAGGAGGTCATGCGGCTACGCGAACGTTGGAGCAGAGTGATTTCTTTCTCTTACAAGAGGCTTTGGGTCTGGCGTCTTGGGCAAGTGGTGGTAGGACCGTCGCAACTGAGTCGTATAATTCTATGCTTAGGGATTATCTTCACCCCGATACCCACGAAGACCTATCGGGAGACATTTCCAGTTCTCTGAAGTCCGTAGCCATGCAAAGCTACACCCGCAGTATAGGGGGAGATGACGCCGGCTATGAGTTCGTGCATAAGTCACTCGGTGAGTACTTGATTGCTCGCGGACTTTCGACATGGATCCTAGGCAGTCTCAAACCCCTTACGGAGAGACAGTCAGAGCGCAGATGCTCCGATGCTGGAGCAATTCTCGCCAAAATAACCTGGCATGGGCCATTAACGACGGAGATATGTCGATTCTTCGAAGATGAATTGCGATTGCGCGTAGCGTCCTTCGATGCTGCTCGCGCTCGTCTCCGACACCTTGTTCCTCTTGCAAGCTGGGTGCTGACACATGGTATCCCGGTTCATCGAGAAGTACCCATAACTTACAGTGTTTCGCGAATCGGAAGCGCAGAGCAGCGTTCTTTAGACGTTTTTTGGACAGCTCTTCAAGCAGTCGCGCGACAGGCATACCCAGATGAAACTTACGGATTGTCCGAAGCCGCCGGTGGATGGAGCGCCGGGCCTTTGAAAATAACGTGGCATGGACCGTTTGGGTTCGCATCAATACTTTCTAAGTTATCATCGCCTTCATTGGTGGCGGAGACCAAACGATTCACTCGATTTGACTACCTTGATCTTCAAAAACAAGCTCTTACCGAAATAACCATCGGGGCCGTTCTATATACGACAAATCATAAAGACGGGACCGTATCTCCCAGGGAGTGGTTTCCAGTATCACTATTCGGCGCTAACTTAACCGACGCAGAATTTTACGGATCGAACCTCAGAAATGCCAACTTAAGACGGGCCGATTTGTCTGATGCCAGGCTTGTTGGGGCAAACTTGTCGAATGCTAATCTTTCTTATGCCGTTTTGCGTGGAGCATCGCTTAGTTCGGCACGGCTGGAGGATGTGCATCTAAACAATGCTGATTTCGAAGGAGCGAATCTTAGCGGGGCGTTTCTACGGCGATGTGATTTAACGGGAGCCAACTTAAACAAGATCGTGTCGGGTCTTGACTTTCCGATTCCCGACGACGTTGTCTCTCTTCTGGTGATGCAAGATTGTGATTTGGATAAAGCTTATCTAAGGGATGTCGACCTGAAAGACACCGTTATAGAGAGGTGTTCATTGATCTCGACTGACATTGGTGGGGCGAATCTGTCTGGCACTATTATTGTTGGAAGCAATCTAGACAGCTGCATAATTACATCCGAAACACGCCTTCCACAAAATGAATCCGATCTGATTCGGAAGTGGGAAGAATTGAATAGGTTGGCGCAGGAGGATGCCGAGCCTAGGGAGAGGCGCTCCTCGATCACCGGCATCCTTATTCGAATGGAAAAGCGCAATCATCTTTTGACCGTTGGGACCTAGGTGTTTAGTCATTCAAGGCCCACGTGCCAGGAATGCGTCGGGGAGCAAAAAATACCTGCTGTGCCCACAGTTCAACCCATCTTCACGTCCGAGAGCCGCTTCGTTCTTCGAGTTCCGAGTATTTCAAGCTCCCCCAGGCTCAATGCGCCGTCCCATCCACAATCACGTGGTCGTGGTCCAGCGAGCATTTCTCCACCCTAGCCTCGACCCTGTAGATCTCCCGCAGCATCTCGGCGGTAACGACGTCGCGGGGGGTGCCGCAGGCGTGCATGCGGCCGTTGGCGATGACGAGCACCTTGTCGGCGAAGCGCAGCGCCTGGTTGAGATCGTGGATGGCGATCAGCACGATCATGCCCTTGGCGCGGGCCTGGCGGCGCATGAAGTCGAGGACCTCGACCTGGCGGTGGAGGTCGAGCGCGCTGGTTGGCTCGTCCATCAGCATGATTTCGGGTTCGCGGACCAGCGCCTGGGCGATCGAGACGAGCTGGCGCTGGCCGCCAGAGAGAGCGCCGAGATCGCGGAAGGCGATGGCTGACATATCGAGCGCTTTCATGATCTCGTCGATGAAGCGGAGGTCGCTGTCGCTGACGGCCCAGGACTGGCCCTGCTTGCGGGCAAGCAGGATGGATTCGTAGACCGTCAGCACCGCGTTGGCCGAGGTATCCTGCGGCATGTAGCTGATGGCGTTTTTCGCCTTCGACCCTTCGACCACGATATGGCCCGGCCCTTTGAGCAGACCGGTGATGCGCTTGAAGAGGGTCGACTTGCCGGCAGCGTTCGGGCCGATCACCGCCACAACCTCGCCCGATTTCATCATCGGCGTCGTCACGTCTTCGACGAAGAGCTTGCGGCCGTGATAGGCGCCGACCGACTGCAACTGAAGCGCTACCACGACCGGCTCCTGTTCGAGAGGATGAGGGAGAAGAAGAAGGGCACGCCGACCAGCGCGGTGATGATGCCGATCGGGAAGACGACGCCCGGAATGATCGACTTCGAAACAATCGAGGTCAGCGACAGGAGCAGCGCGCCTGAGAGGATCGAGCCCGGCAGGAAGAAGCGCTGATCCTCGCCGAGGATCATGCGCGCGATATGCGGCCCGACGAGGCCGACGAAACCGATCGTGCCGACGAAGCTGACGGGGACTGCGGCAAGCAGCGAGACCACGAGCATGGTCTCCAGCCGGATGCGGCGGACATTGACGCCGAAGCTTGCGGCTTTGTCCTCGCCGAGGCGGATGGCCGTCAGCGCCCAGGCGTTGCGAGCAAAGAGCGGAAGTGCTGCCAGCAGCACGGCGAGCGTCACCCAGATCTTCGGCCAGGTGGCCTTGGTGAGGCTGCCCATCGTCCAGAAGACGACAGCCGACAGCGCCTGTTCTGAGGCGAGATATTGCAGGAAGGCGAGCAACGCATTGAAGGTGAAGACCAGCGCGATGCCGAGCAGCACCACCGTCTGCACCGAGACGCCGCGAGCCTGCGAGACGAAATGGATGAAGAGCGTGGCAATCAACGCCATGATGAAGGCATTGACCGGCACCAGCAGGCCGGCTGCAACCGGCAGAAGCGGAACGCTGGTGACGATCGCAAGTGCCGCGCCGAAGCTTGCCGCCGCTGAAATGCCGAGCGTGAAGGGGCTGGCGAGCGGATTGGCGAGGATCGTCTGCATCTGCGCGCCGGCGACGGAGAGCGACGCGCCGACGACGATCGCCATCACTGCAACCGGCATGCGGATGTCCCAAACGACGGCCCGCACCTGATCCGAAACGGAGGAGGGGTCGAGGAGGGCCGAGACAACCTCGGTAAGACTGTAGCGGGCCGGCCCCCAGGCGAGATCGACGGCAAAGGACAGGCAGAGCGCTGCCGTCATGGCGACAAGGATCAGCAGCTTGCGCCGGGCGAGGGCGCGGTAACGCTCCCTCCCGGCTTCGGCTTCGATCGATAGTGCGGCGATCTCGGCCATTTCGGATTACTGACCCGCCTTGGCGTCGACCCAGTAACCCGGCTGATAGGCAACCGGCAGGAATTTTTCGTGGAATTCCTTGAAGGTGGCATCCGGATCGAGATCGGCAAAGAGGTTCGGATGGAACCACTTGGCCAGCTGCTGGACGGCGACGAACTGGTAGGGGCTGGTATAGAACTGGTGCCAGATCGCATGGACATTGCCGCCGGCAACCGCTCTGGAGCCGGTAAAGGCAGGGTTTTCCATCAGCGTGTTCAGCGCCTTGCGGCTGTCGTCGAAGGTGGCTGCGGCATTCGGGCCGACATTCACAAAGTCCTTGGCATTCTTGGTCTGGCTCCAGTTGGAGCCGGTGACGACAATGACATCAGGATTGGAGGCGACGACCTGCTCGGCATTGATCGAACCGGTATAGCCCGGCAGGAAATCGGAGCCGAGATTGTGCCCGCCGGCCCAATCGACCATCAGGCCGAAATTATCGGGACCGAAGGTGCCGCAGCATTCGACCAGGCCTGCGGCGCGGTACATGAAGACATTCGGCTTCGGCGGATTGGCGGCCTTCAGCTTGTCGGTCACGCGGGCCATCTGCTCTTTCCAGAAGCTGGCGACGGCTTCGGCGCGGTCTTCATGGCCGAAGATCTGGCCGAGGATCTTCAAGCTCGGTTCGGTGTTGGCGAGGATATGCTCGCGGAAATCGATATAGACGATCTTCACACCGATGCCGTTCAGCATGTCTTCGAGCTTCACCTCGTCGGCGGCCGCCTTGTTGCCGATCGGCAGCAGCAGCACATCGGGATGAAGCTTGACGACTGTTTCGGTCTGCAGCGTGCCATCGGTCAGATTGCCGAGGAAGGGCAAGTCCTTGCCCTTCGGAAACTTCTCGACATAGGCGTTGAAGCCGTCCTTGTCAGTGGTCCAGAGATCGTTGCGCCAGCCGACGATCTTGGCGAAGGGATCGTCCTTCTCGATCGGCGCGACGGCGTAGAGCATGCGGCCTTCCCCAAGGATCACTCGCTCGACCGGCTTGTCGAAGCTCACTTCACGACCGGCCACATCCTTGATGGTAAAGGATTGCGCAAGCGCCGAAAGCGGCATCAGGCCCGCAACGGCGAATGCTGAGGCTGCGAGCGTTTTTACGAAATTCATCTGGAAATTCCCCCGAGGTCTGAATAATGTCCGCAGGCATAGGAAATATGACTTTGTGAATCAAGTTATATGTTTTAGAGCGTTTCCAAACTGATGCCGTGCCGGGGGCTGCGATGAATTCCATGAATACCAATTACTCCATCCGTGACGAAATCCGCGACTTCTGGTCGGAACGGGCGGCGACCTTCGACCAAAGCGTCGGCCATGAAATCTTTTCGGAAGCGGAGCGGAAGGGCTGGCAGCGGCTGATCAAAAAACATCTCGGCGAGGGCGAAGGGCGCGCAGCCCTCGATCTTGCTTGCGGCACCGCCGTGATTTCGCATCTGATGAACGATGTCGGCTTCAAGGTGACCGGGTTGGACTGGTCGGATGCGATGCTGGCGCAGGCGCGCGCCAAGGCGAAGAAGCGCGGCACCGATATTCGTTTCGTTTCCGGCGACGCCGAAAACACCATGGAGCCCAAGGACAGCTACGACGTCATCACCAACCGCCATCTCGTCTGGACGCTGGTCGATCCGGCTTCGGCCTTTAAGGAATGGTTCTCGGTATTGAAGCCGGGCGGCAAGGTGCTGATCCTCGACGGCAATATGGGCAAGGAAACTTGGGTCAAGGGCCTGCAGAAGCTGTGGACAAAGGTGACCGGCAAACCGCCGGCGAGCCACATGTCGCCGGAGATGATGGCGCGGCACCAGAAGATCCGCTCACGTGTGCATTTCTCCAGCCAGATGCCGGCCGAAGCAGTCGTCGACCTTCTGCGCCAAGCCGGCTTTACGGATATTGTCGTCGACCGCAAACTCGCCGATATCCATTGGGCGCAGGCGCGCAAGATGCCGTTCCTGTGTGGGCTGGAGCGCATGGTGCAGGACCGGTTTGCGATTTGTGCGCGTAAGCCTGGGTGATGGGGTGGGGTTGTCGATGAAGGGCGCGGCGTGCTCCCTCTTCTCCCCAGCGGGGAGAAGGTGGCCCGAAGGGTCGGTTGAGCATCTGTGTTTGGTGTCAAGGTGGATTTGGTGTCCAGATGCGGTTTTTGGTGATGAGGGTATTTGCGAGCACGATGAGCTTTCGCATGACGGCGACGAGGACGACCTTATTGGGTTTTCCGGCCTTCTTCAGTCTTTCGGCGAAGTGCGCGAGGTCCGGGTTGTGACGGGAGGCGGACAGGGCGGCCATGTAGATGGCGTTCCTGGGTGCGGGGCGTCCGCCCCTGATGGCGCGATGTCCGGCCCGCTCGCCGCTTTCGCAGGCGAGCGGCGCAAGGCCAGCCAGCATGGCGGCCTGCTTGCCGGAGCAGGCGCCAAGTTCGCAAAGGCC
Organism: Rhizobium leguminosarum; assembly: GCF_001679785.1. Taxonomy (NCBI): domain Bacteria; kingdom Pseudomonadati; phylum Pseudomonadota; class Alphaproteobacteria; order Hyphomicrobiales; family Rhizobiaceae; genus Rhizobium; species Rhizobium leguminosarum. Next base: position 1,781,845 of record NZ_CP016286.1, on the reverse strand, counting down.
AGCGATCAGGCTTGCGGCGGTGACGGCTCCGATGCCGGGAATGGAGATGAGGATGTCGAGGCGGCGGCGCATCTCGGGCTCGGCGCCGATGCTCCGCTGGATTTCGGCATCCAGTCTTGCGATATGGGTGTCGAGCGCGGCAAGCCGGCGCGTCAGTTCCTTGCGCAGGAAGGCGGTCACGGCCGTCTTCATCCGGTTGGACAGGGCGGTGCGTTCACCGTTGGCCGCAGATCGGGCATTGACCAGTTCCTGCAGGGCTTCCAGGGCTTGGTCCTGCGGTGGGGTCTGTGCGGGCTTGAGGGCTTCTCCCATGATGGCCAAAAGCCGCGCATCGAGCCGATCGGTCTTGGCGAGAAAGCCGCAGGCTTTGGCAAACAGCCGGGCGCGCAGCGGATCGACGACCGACACGTAAAAGCCATCGGCATGCAGAGAACGCTGAACGGCGCGATGCCACTTGCCGGTCGCTTCCATGACGATATGCAGCGTCGAGCGCGGCATCTGGTCAAGCGCATCGAGCTCCCGCTTGAGGCGGCGCAGGCCGGCCGTGTCGTTGGCCACCCGAAAACTCCGGCCGAGAGGATGCAGATGAATGTCCAGCCACTCTTTACAGACATCGATACCGACATAAACTGTCGCTATCGCGGTGCGTTCGGACGATACCTTGCCTTGCATACGGGACCTGCTCCCCACTATCTGTTCAGGACAAACGCGAAGGACGGGCGGACCAGGCTCATCCCCGGTTCAAGCCAAGGGGGTTACGGTCCCGCCCGTCCGACCTCTGGGGGATGGCCATCCCCCAGAGGTCGCACCCATCATCAATGGATGCAGTTTGAACATGCAAGGGGGCCACTCGGCACAGCGTTGATTGCTCTTCGCTTGCGCTCAGCGCATTCGCTCCTGTCGTCGCTCACCCCCTCATTTGCCCTGAAGGGCATCTTCTCCCCACTGGGGAGAAGAGAGGAGGGAGTCTGCCGCACCGTATCCCGGCCCTTCGCATGGCTCAGGGCGTTCGAAGCTGCAATCGATTCACTGGATCGATTGCTCCCGCTTTGCGGGACCGCATCTCACCCCCCAGTGACACTCATATGCCGCGCGACCGCGGGGCGGTTATGCGTGCGGTCGATGATGAAGTCGTGGCCTTTGGGTTTGCGGGTGATGGCTTCGTCGATGGCAGTGCGGAGGAGGGCGTCGTCTTCGGTGGCGCGGAGTGCGGCGCGGAGATCGGCGGCGTCGTTCTGGCCGAGGCACATGTAGAGCGTGCCGGTGCAGGTGAGGCGGACGCGGTTGCAGCTTTCGCAGAAATTATGGGTCATCGGGGTGATGAAGCCAAGGCGGCCGCCGGTTTCTTCGACCCTGACGTAACGCGCCGGGCCGCCGGTCTGGTAATCGATGTCCGCAAGGGTGAACTGCCCTTCGAGATCGGCGCGCAGCTTTGAAAGCGGCAGATACTGGTCGGTGCGGTCTTCTTCGATCTCGCCCATCGGCATGGTTTCGATGACGGTGAGATCCATGCCGCGGCCATGGGCGAAGCGCAGCAGCTCCGGCATCTCGGCATCGTTGAAATCCTTCAGCGCCACGGCATTGAGCTTGATCTTCAGCCCGGCTTTCTGACCCGCGTCGATGCCTTCCATGACCTTGGCGAAATCACCCCAGCGGGTGATCTTGCGGAACTTGTCGGGGTCGAGCGTATCCAGCGAGACGTTGATCCGGCGCACACCGCAATCATAGAGCTCCTCGGCATGGCGGGAAAGCTGCGAGCCGTTGGTGGTCAGCGTCAATTCGTCGAGGCCGGAGCCGATCTTCTGGCCGAGCTGGCGCACCAGATACATGATGTTCTTGCGCACCAAGGGTTCGCCGCCGGTCAGCCTGATCTTGCTGACGCCCTTGGCGATGAAGGCGGAACAGAGCCGGTCGAGCTCTTCCAGCGTCAAAAGATCCTTCTTGGGCAGGAAGGTCATATTCTCCGCCATGCAATAGGTGCAGCGGAAATCGCAGCGGTCGGTGACGGAGACGCGGAGATAGGTGACCGCCCGCCCGAAGGGGTCGATCATCGGGTGTGCACCCGCCACCAGCGGCGATGCATTGCCTATCGTTCCGACTCTGGTGTTCACCTGTATCTCCGTACTCTCATCAATGTGGGCATATGCTATTGTCGCGTCAAGGGAAACAGCCCGCGCGAGCATGCCAATTTCAGCTTGCGCTGAAAAAGATCAGCGCCTACTCCTCGCATGAGAAGAGGACAAAATGATGAGCGATATCTGGCCGATCGAACTTCGCGTCTCGAAAGATAGGCAGCGGCTGGTGGTGACCTTTAACGACGGCCAGAGTTTCGACCTGTCGGCCGAACTCTTGCGCGTGCTGTCGCCCTCCGCCGAGGTGCAGGGCCATGGGCCGGGGCAGAAGGTGACGGTGCCGGGCAAACGTAATGTCGCGATCATCTCCATGATGCCGACCGGCAATTACGCGGTCCGGATCGGCTTCGACGACATGCACGATACCGGCATCTACACGTGGACTTATTTGCGCGAGCTCGGCGAACGGGGCGCTGAGCTGTTTTCCGCCTATGAGGACGAGCTGAGTGAAAAGGGCATGAACCGCGACACGGCGGAGAAGCCGCGCTGACGGCCATCAGAGTATCGCTATCACTTTCAAGCCACGCATAATTTCAGCCATCGGGGGCCATATGGCGAAGACGAACGGAAAGAATTGGCTGCGCGCCAAGGGCAGCGCCAGCGGCAACAAGGTGACCTTCCTCGAACTGTTTTTCGATCTGGTCTTCGTCTTTTCGATCTCGCAGCTTTCGCATGCGCTCGCTGCCCACTACACGCCGCTCGGTGCCGCCGAAGCGGCGCTGATGACCTTCGCCGTCTGGTGGGTGTGGATTTTCACCGCCTGGGTGACGAACTGGCTCGATCCGGACAAGATGCCGGTGCGCGGGATGCTGGTGGCGCTGATGATGCTCGGCCTGCTGCTGTCTGCCTCGATCCCCGAGGCTTTCGGCGACAAGGGACTGCTGTTTGCCGGCGCCTATGTGGCGATGCAGGTCGGGCGCTCGCTGTTTGCGACCTATGCGATGACGCGCGTCGACCGCGCCAATACGCTGAATTTCATCCGCATCACAACCTGGCTCGCGGTATCGGGGGTCCTCTGGATCGCCGGCGGGCTGCTCGAGCATGAAGCCCGGCTGATCGCCTGGGCGATTGCGTTGACGATCGAATATGCCGGGCCGGCCGCGGGCTTTGCCGTGCCGGGGCTCGGCCGCTCGACGGCGCGGGACTGGGACGTTTCCGGCGCGCATATGGCCGAGCGCTGCGCGCTCTTCGTCATCATCTGCCTCGGCGAAGCAATCCTCGTTTCCGGCCGCACCTTTTCGGAGCTGCCGTTCTCGGGGCTGACCGGCGTCGTCTTCGTCACCGCCTTCGTCGGAACGGTCGCCATGTGGTGGCTCTATTTCCGATTTGGACACGGGCGTGCCGCCCACCGCATCGAGCATTCAGAGACACCGGGCCGCTTGGCGCGGCAGGCCTTCACCTATGGGCATATCCCAATTCTTGCCGGCATCATCGTCCATGCGGTGGCGGTTGAATTCATGTTCTCGCATCCGCACGAAACCGGAGATCTCGGCATCGCCGCCGCGGTGCTCGGCGGTTCCGGCCTGTTCCTGATCGGCAACCTCTGGTTCAAGGGCGCGACCAGCGGGCGGATGCCGCTCTCGCATCTCGCAGGTCTCGTGCTGCTGATCCTGCTTGCCTTTGCCGCGCCATTCATCGAGGTGTATCTGATGGGCATTCTGGCGACGCTGGTGCTGATCGTCGTCGCCGCCTGGGAATACCGCTCGCTGACCGGTACGCAGGCAGCTCCGACGCTGCATTGAACATCAGTCCTCGTCGCGCTGATCTTTCAGCAGCACAGTGATGATGCGCTCCATCGAATCGGCGGTCGCCATGCATTGCGTTATTGGCTCGTTCGACAGCACGCGGTCGATGAGGCCGGTCTGGATGGCCATGGCTTCCTCACTCAGCTTTCGACCCGCTGGCGTCAAATAGAGGCGCAGCACGCGCTTGTCGCGCTCGTCATCGCGGCGAAGGATCAGGCCGCGCTTCTCCATCTGCGGCAAGAGCATGCTCATATTGGAGCGGCCGACCAGCAGTTTGCGCGCCAGCTCCTGCTGCGAGATGCCTTCGAAACGATAGAGATTGACCAGGATATCGAGGTGCGGCGGCTTGATGTCGAGATCGGCAAGCGAGCGGGCAAGAGATTGTTGCATCAGCTGGCAGGCGCGAGCCACCGCGATCCAGCTGCGAAAACGCGGATGATCCCAGGGAAGGGATTGATTTTTGTTCATCGTTGTACTTTATTGTTCAGTGTTGAACAGTCTTTTGGAATCCCACTATGGCAAACTTTGCGCTTGACGTCACCCGCCTCGGGTTTTCGCTGCTGCAGGCGGTTTCGCCTGATCTGGCAGGCAGAGCGGCGTTCCGCTTGTTCTGCCGGACGCCATCGGCAAAGCCGAAGGGAGCAAAGGCGAAAGCGGCGCATGTGGCGGGCGCGGTCCGGCTTGCCGATGCCGAACGTTTTACCCTCCGGCTCGCCGGCGGGCGCCAAGCGCATGCCTATCGGCTGAACGGCGGTGCGAGGGGCAAACGCAAGCGTTATCTGGTGACGCATGGCTGGGGATCGAGCGCGGCCTATATGGCCGAACTCGTTTCGATGCTTTCGGCGACAGGCGCGGAGGTCGTGGCGCTCGATTTTCCCGGCCACGGCCGCTCGGGCGGGCGCTTCCTGCATATGGGGCTTGCGGTCGAGACGATCGCGGCGGCCGAGGCGCGCTTTGGCGCATTCGATGCGACGATCGGTCATTCCTTCGGCGGTGCGGCGCTAATGGTCTCAGCGGCAGGCCTCCTGCCTGGCGTGGCGCCTTTTGGCGGCGACCGCCTGGTGCTGATCGGCGCGCCGAGCGAGATGGGCTGGCTGTTTACCGATTTCGGCCGGATGATCGGCCTTCGCCCTGCGACGCAAGCGGCGCTGGAGAACGAGGTCCATCGCGTCACCGGACGGAGACTTGAGGATTTCGACGCCGGCGAGGCGGCGGGCGCCATCGGCCGGCCGGTGCTCGTCATCCATGCCGAGGACGACAAGGAAGTGTCGTCTCTCCATGCCAGGCGCTATGGCGCGGCGGGGAAGGGCGTTCGGCTTCTCTGGGCGAACGGCTTCGGCCACCGGCGCATCATCGGCGCCGCACCGGTTCTTGCCGCGATCGCGGCTTTTCTCGGCGGCGATCAGGGCGTGGGTGAAGTACCCGACGAAAGCATCAAAAAAGATGCGGAGATCATTCCGTTTTTTGAGCTTCCGGCAAAACGCGCGGCATTGTAGCGTCCGTCGCGAAGATCAAGCCGCGGCGGAACGCCTCATGAAAATCATCAGCAGCATCGAAGAGCTCAATACGATCTATGGCGCCGGACTTTCGCCGGCCTCGGTAACCAAGGTGACGAAGCAATTGACCCCGCTCTATCGGGAGATGATCGAGATCTCACCGTTTGCGGCGCTTGCGACCGTCGGGCCGGAAGGGCTCGATTGTTCACCGCGCGGCGATCTCGGCGGCGTGGTGCGCGTCGCCGACGACGAGACGCTGCATCTGCCGGATTGGCGCGGCAACAACCGGGTCGATTCGCTCTCCAACATCGTGCGCGATCCGCGGCTGGCGCTGATGTTCCTGATCCCCGGCTCGAACACGACGATGCGCATCAACGGCCGCGGCGTCGTCTCCGACGATGAGGCGCTGCTTTCGAGCTTCGAGATGGACGGCAAACACCCGCGCACCGTCGTCGTCATCTCGATTGACGAGGTCTATTTCCAATGCGCGCGCGCCGTAATGAGGGCCAAGCTCTGGAATGGAGAACACTTCGTCGATCCGGCGAAGCTGCCGACGCCCGGGCAGATGCTGAAGGCCGCAACCGGCGATTTCGACCAGGAAACCTACGACCGGGAATGGCCGGGGCGGGCGGCGAAGACGATGTGGTAAAACGCCGTTATCTTGTTGTGACGGCTCAGTTTTTTGACAAACCTCGGCCTTTACTCGACGTCATCCTCGGCCTTGTGCCGAGGATCTGCTGCACCGGTTGCAGATGCTCGGGACAAGCCCGAGCATGACGAAAGAGGAGTTGGCCGGAGTGCCAGCAGCTTGTCGCCGTCACCTGTCGGTGACAGCGTGCGTGTGGCGTGGGAGGCCCTCACGTCTTATAAATCAGCCAGCTCTTGGTGAAATCCTTCTGCATGCCGTCCTGATAGAGGATGGTGCAGTTGCGGCCGGCATTCTTGGCGCCGTAGAGCGCGATGTCGGTTTTGCTGTAGAGTTCGCCGGCATCCCCGGCGCTGGAGGCCATGCAGATGCCGATCGAGACGGTGACCGGACCGTAATTCACCCGCGTGCGGGAATTCTTGAAGGGTGTCGTCTCCAGCGTGCGGCGGATGCGCTCGGCGATGCCGGTGACTTCCTCGGGCGTGTTGCCATCGATGATGAGGGCGAACTCCTCGCCGCCGGTGCGGGCGACGAAGATGTCGCGACGGACATTGCTGCGGATGACGGAAGCGACGGTGGCGAGCACCTTGTCGCCGACTGGATGGCCGTAGGTGTCGTTTATCTTCTTGAAATTGTCGATGTCGCAGAGCAGCAGCGCCGTCACCGGCCGCATGCTCGAGTTGTCGAAGATGGCGGCGAGGCGGTCGTCGAAGGCGCGGCGGTTGGAAAGGCGCGTCAGCGAGTCGGTGTTGGCGATGCGCTTGTATTCGTCGAGTTCCTTGCGGACCTGATCCATCTCCTGCGAGCGCTGGACGACGTCCTCGACGGTGCGTTCGCCATGCGCCATAGTGTCGCCGGTCGCCTGGCTCAGGAGATCGATAGCGTTTTCGATCAGTTCGACGCTGGCATTGCTCTTGGAGGTGATGCGCTTGTGGGTCTCGCCGAGCAGTCTGGTGTAGCTTTCCAGCGAACTCTGCTCCTGCCTGAGAATGCGCAACAGGCCATCGAGTTCGCCTGATATGCGCGTATGGGCGTCGTCGAAGACACGGGCCGGGCTGTGGGTGAAGTGCTGCGCGCCGAGCGCATCGAGTTCGGCCTGGGTCACCTGGCCGCCGAGGGCCGCGAGCTCGCGGGTGAGGGTTGGATTGGAGCCGATATAGGCCTCGTAGAAGAGTTGGTAATTGCGCGGTATCGGCGCGACGCCCAGGGAGCGCATGGCATAGGTGATCTGACCCGCAACGTCGGGAACCGGCACCTTGGGCGCGACAGCCGTATTCATCCGGCGAACTCCTCATATATTCAATGGCAATATTCTATTTGTTAGCTTAAATTTCTTGGGAAAAGATTAAAGCGATATATACCAAAGATTACATACGACAAGTGCCCCATGGGGCACTACTTCGATCAGGCCTATGATTCTCCACGGAAAAACGTATCTTTAGTGGGACAGTGCATACTCGCTGAGCGGGAGCGGTGTCTGAAAAACTTACAGTTCTTCTCTGCCGGAGACCGTATTCATCTTGTCGACAGTTGGTTTTGGCCGTTTCGTATTGCAGTACCGGAATTTCGGGGTGATATTTCTTGGTGGCAAACCCGATCATAGCCTGCAAGCCAAGGCGTGAGATCGTGGAAACCCGCCGTCATATTTCTTTCGCCATCCTGACCTTCACCGTGCTCGCCGCCGGCACCTTGCTGCTGGAGCACACCGGCTTCTTTGCCGGCGCGTTCCGCACGGAGATCTTGGCAAGGGTCGATGCCGGGGATGAGGTGAGCGTGGGCGGGGCGGTGACGGCGCGGGATGTCACCGCGTCGGATAAGGTGTCCGCACGGTAGAGCAGCCGGAAACGCAGCCTGCCGTCACCCCAAATTCAGCTCCTGGAAGAAATCATTGCCCTTGTCGTCAATAACGATGAAGGCCGGGAAGTCTTCGACTTCGATCTTCCAGACCGCTTCCATGCCGAGTTCGGGATATTCGAAGACCTCGACCTTGCGGATACAGTCCTGGGCAAGACGGGCGGCGGGGCCGCCGATCGAGCCGAGATAGAAGCCGCCGTGTTTCTTGCAGGCTTCGCGCACGGCGCGCGAACGGTTGCCCTTGGCGAGCATCACCATCGAGCCGCCGAAGGACTGGAACTGATCGACGTAACTGTCCATGCGGCCGGCCGTCGTCGGGCCGAAGGAGCCGGAGGCGTAGCCGACCGGCGTCTTGGCGGGACCGGCATAATAGACCGGGTGGTTTTTCAGGTAATCGGGCATGCCTTCGCCTTTTTCCAGCCGTTCGCGGATCTTGGCATGGGCGAGGTCGCGGGCGACGATGATGGTGCCGGTCAAGGACAGCCGTGTCTTGACGGGATGTCGGGAGAGTTCGGCGAGCACCTCGGCCATCGGCCGGTTGAGATCAATGCGCACCATGGATTCCGACAGTTTCGCCTCGTCGATCTCGGGCATGTATTTCGACGGATCGGTTTCGAGTTGCTCGACGAAGATGCCGTCGCGGGTGATGCGGCCCTTGGCCTGACGGTCGGCGGAACAGGAGACGCCGAGGCCGATCGGCAGCGAGGCGCCGTGGCGGGGCAGGCGGATGACACGCACGTCATGACAGAAATACTTGCCGCCGAACTGGGCGCCGACGCCCATCTGCTGGGTCAGCTTGTGGATTTCCTTCTCCATCTCGACGTCGCGAAAAGCGTGGCCGCTCTCGGAACCTTCGGTCGGCAACTCGTCGAGATAGCGGGTGGAGGCGAGCTTGACGGTTTTCAGGTTCATCTCGGCCGAGGTGCCGCCGATGACGATTGCCAGATGGTAGGGGGGACAGGCTGCCGTCCCTAACGTCAGGATCTTCTCCTTAAGGAAGTCGATCATGCGGTCATGGGTCAGGAGCGAGGGCGTGCCCTGATAGAGGAAGGTCTTGTTGGCCGAGCCGCCGCCTTTGGCGACGAAGAGGAATTCGTAGGCGTCGGTGCCTTCCTCATAGATGTCGATCTGGGCCGGCAGGTTGTTTTTGGTGTTCTTCTCCTCGAACATCTTGATGGGCGCCAGCTGCGAATAACGCAGGTTCTTCTTCTCGTAGGCGTCCATGACGCCGCGGGCGAGCGCTGCCGTATCCTCGCCTTCGGTCCAGACCCTGCGGCCTTTCTTGCCCATGATGATCGCCGTGCCGGTGTCCTGGCACATGGGCAGCACGCCGCCGGCTGATATATTGGCGTTCTTCAAGAGATCGTAGGCGACGAAACGGTCATTGTCGGTCGCCTCGGGATCGTCGAGGATCGAGGCGAGCTGCTTCAGGTGGCCGGGGCGCAGCAGATGGTTGATGTCGGCAAAGGCGGTTTCGGCCAGCAGGCGGATCCCCTCCGGCTCGACGGTCAGGATCTCCTGGCCCTTGAACGTGTCGACCGAGACATGGTCGCCGCTGAGCTTGCGATAGGGGGTGGTATCCTTGCCGAGGGGGAAGAGATCGTCAGCCATCGAAGTGACCTTTCTGGTAGGGCGTCGCTAGATTGGAACCGGTCTAAATCCGCCGCGGGGCAAAAGCAATCAGGACCACGCGCGGCGGATGAGGCAAAGCGTCGAAATCGGTCCGACAAAAAGACGACTTCAAGTTGCCTTCTGTTCGATGCCAGTACATATTCCCGGCAGCGTTAACCTGCCGGGGCTTCCAATGACAAATGCAAAGCCAACTGCTGTCGACGACCTTCTCGTTTTTTTCGAAGACAATTGGATCCGTGGGAATCTGCTGCGCCTCTCCAGCGATCCCGAGGGAGCGGACATGTATGTTCGCTTCGTCAATGGCGTGCGTATCGACGCCAAACATGGGCCTGACCACGAAACGATCATAAGGGGCGAATACGGAACCTTCAAACTGAAACCTGACGGTCACTTCGAGTACGAGCTGGACTACACGCTCGACGTCGTGAAAAATTTAACGAAATACGATCAGCTCATCGAGAAGTTGAGCTTCAAGATGTCCGATGGCTCAGGGGGCACGGACCTCGGCGTGCTGACCCTTGCGATCGACGGCGTCAACGAAGGCGAAAAATACCACGAAATCCTGGATTTCGACGATTTGGGCGTCACATCGAGGGCCGATAATTTCTCTCTGCCTGATTATCGCAACTTTGCGCTCTCGGTGAATGGAAGCCACGAGGTGACGCTTCTGAACGGGTATGTCTATGATACCATCCCGGGTGTCGACGCCATCACCGAGGACGGTTTCAGCGATACCGTTCTATCGCCGGGTTCTGCGCCCGTAAGCTTGAAAATGCTCGATGGCGGGGAGTTCACCTTTCAGAGCGTTTCGATTGCCGAATTGTCGGCAGCGCCCTTTCACCTGACGCTCACCGCGCTGAACGACGGCCAGATCGTTTATCAGCAGGAGCTCGAGGTCACCGGCCCCACTCTCGAGGTCAATCTCGAAGACATCGAAGAAATCCGGTTCGATTTCATGGGCAATTCCGTCGTGATGGACAACTTTTCGCTTTTTGCCTTGCTATAGACTGGAGGGAGTCGAGGCGTTGCGGCATATCCCCTTCTCCCCGCGAGCGGGGGTCCGAAGGACGGGTCGAGACCTGTGGCTCGACCCCGGTTGGTGGCGGCAGCCGGATGAGGGGCTGTGGCCTATGCGACCTTCCTACTTCGGCCCGATCATCGTTTCCGGGCGCACGATCTCGTCGTACTCTTCCGAGGTCACCAAGCCGCTGGCGAGGGCCTCTTCCTTTAGCGTCGTGCCGTTCTTATGCGCTGTTTTGGCGATCTTGGCGGCTGCGTCGTAGCCGATCTTCGGGGCGAGGGCGGTCACCAGCATCAGCGAGCGTTCGAGGCCGGCCTTGATATTGTCCTCGCGCGCCTCGATGCCGACGACGCAATTGTCGGTGAAGGAGACGGCGGCGTCGGCGAGCAGCTGCACCGATTGCAGGAAATTATAGGCCATCATCGGATTGTAGACGTTGAGTTCGAAATGGCCCTGGCTGTCGGCGAAGGTCAAAGCCGCGTTGTTGCCGAAGATATGGATGCAGACCTGGGTCAGCGCTTCGCACTGGGTCGGATTGACCTTGCCGGGCATGATCGAGGAGCCGGGCTCGTTTTCCGGCAGCGCCAGCTCGCCGAGGCCGGCGCGCGGGCCGGAACCGAGCAGGCGGATGTCGTTGGCGATCTTGAAGAGGGCGGCCGCCGCCGCATTGATGGCGCCGTGCGAAAAGACCATGCTGTCATGCGAGGCGAGCGCCTCGAACTTGTTCGGCGCTGTGACGAAAGGCATACCTGTGATGGCGGCGATCTCTTCGGCGACCTTTTCGGCAAAGCCCACCGGCGCGTTGAGGCCGGTGCCGACGGCAGTACCGCCCTGGGCTAGCTCGCAAAGGCCGGGCAGGGTCATTTCAATGCGCTTGATGGCGGAGCCGACCTGGGCGGCATAACCCGAAAATTCCTGGCCGAGCGTCAGCGGCGTCGCATCCTGGGTGTGGGTGCGGCCGATCTTGATGATGTGGCTGAATTCGGTGACCTTCATGTCGAGGGCGGCATGCAGGTGCTTCAGGGCCGGCAGCAGGTGATGGGCGATCTGCTCGGCGCAGGCGATGTGCATGGCCGTCGGATAGGTGTCGTTCGACGATTGGCTCATATTGACGTGATCGTTCGGATGCACCGGCTTCTTGGAACCCATGACGCCGCCGAGCATTTCTATCGCACGATTGGAGATCACTTCATTGGCGTTCATGTTCGACTGTGTGCCAGAACCGGTCTGCCAGACCACAAGCGGAAAATGGTCGTTCAGCTTGCCGTCGATCACTTCCTGGGCAGCCTCGACGATCGCCTTGCCGAGGGCCGGGTCGAGCTGGTCGAGCGCCATGTTGGCGCGGGCGGCGGCCTGCTTGACGATGCCGAGCGCGCGCACGATCGACAGCGGCTGCTTTTCCCAGCCGATCTTGAAATTGCCGAGCGAACGCTCGGCCTGGGCGCCCCAATATCGGTCGGCAGCGACGTCGATCGGGCCAAAAGTATCGGTTTCGGTGCGGGTTGCGGTCATCGGCCTTGCCTTCCCTTTACATGCTGTTTTCAGGCATTTTCGAAAGATGAGGTCTTATAGGTTGGAAAGTCCGACAAGAAAACTGGACGCTGTGCGAAATATTGAAATCGGCAGTCATGTTTGCGCGGGCTTTTCGGCGTGCCTTTTAAGCCACTTTGGAAATTTTATGCGTCCGGGCGTTTTCGCCGGACTGGTCTGGGGGCGAAAATTCGGTAAAAAATTAACTAATAATTTCATAATTTTGTGTGAACTGCTGGGCGGCGCCGGGCAGGATCTCCGTCACATAGAATTGAGTCCGCCGGCGCTGGCGGCGCACGCCGGTTTCTGATCAATGAGGCCCTACGCTGCTTGAATTTCGCGGGATTTGAGCTGAGAACAGCATGACACCGGGACTGGAATATATATGACCTTCGTTTTTAAAAGCGCGGCATCCGCGTTGGCAATTTCCTGCGGCGTGGCAGTGATGAGCGCCGCTCCCGCGCATGCTTACACACTGATGGATATGCTGCGCGGCGACAGGCAGCGGACCCAGAGCACTATCTTCATGGACCAGATGCCGCCCGGCCGCGTAGGCCAGCGGGGCGGCGTCGGCGGATCGCTCGGCGGGCTCGACCCGGAAGCGCCGCTGCCGAAAGTGAGCGGTCCGCGCTATTACACCTATAAAACCGAGACGCTGCAGTTCGTCGATACCGGCAGGTTCGCCGATCCGGTCGTCACCGGCGCGGTTGCCGATGTTTCGGGCAGCGGCGATGCCGCCGCCGAACCCGCCGTGCAGCGCCGTTTCCTGGCGCAGGCCAAGGTGCGCGCCAATGCCGACGTCGCAAAGGCGCTCGAAGCCTATTACGGCGACAGCCGCAATCCGCTCGTCTGGGTCGAGGGCAACCAGATCAACGACCGCGCCAAGTCGGCGATACTGGTACTTGCCGATGCGTCCTCCGTTGGCCTCGACCCGGCGGATTACGCCGTCCAGACGCCTGATATCGATCCGGCCAATCCCGATCCCGCCTTCCGCGACCGGGCGCTGACACAGTTCGAGCTCGATCTCTCGGCCAAAGTGCTGGCGTTCGTGCAGGACACGGTGCGCGGCCGCATCGATCCGAACAAGATCTCCGGCTATCACGATTTCCAGCGCAAGGTGGTCAATCTGGCCCCGGTGCTGAAGCTTGCCCGCATGAGCCCAGATGTCGACGCCTACATCGCCAGCCGCTCGCCTGATAGTCCGCAATTCCAGGCGCTGAAGGCGGAGCTTGCCAAGCTTCGCGCCGCCGACGGCGGCAATGAGGAGCGAATCGTCGTTTCGCTCGACAGGCTGCTGAGGCCTGGCGACAGCTCGCCGGAGATCGCCAATATCGTCAAGGCGATCGGCAAGCACGGTTCCGAAACGCTGAGGACCGATCATGCAGCAACGCTTGCTGCTTACGCCGGCAGCATCGACTATTCGCCCGACATCGTTTCGCTGGTCGAGGATTTCCAGAAAGAGCGTGGGCTGAAGCCCGATGGCGTCATCGGACAGGCGACGGTGCGCGCCATGACCGGCGGCGATACCAATGCCTCGAAGATCGACAAGCTCGTTGTCGCCATGGAGCAGGCGCGCTGGCTGCCGGAGGATCTCGGTTCCCGTTACGTCATGATCAACCAGCCTGCCTACATGGTCTACTACCACAATGACGGCAAGGAACAGCTGTCGATGCGCGTGGTGGTCGGCGGCAAGAATAACCAGACCTATTTCTTCGACGACGAAATCGAGACGGTCGAGTTCAACCCGTTCTGGGGCGTGCCGCAGTCGATCATCATCAACGAGATGCTGCCGAAGCTGCGCTCGGATCCGAACTATCTCGACCAGCTCGGTTATGAGGTCGAAGTGAACGGCCACGCCGTCGCCTCGTCGAGCGTCGACTGGTACGGCTCGACCAACAATGTTTCGGTGCGCCAGCCGCCAAGCAGCGACAATGCGCTCGGCGAACTGAAGATCCTGTTCCCGAACAGCCACGCGATCTACATGCACGACACGCCGTCGAAGAGTTTCTTCAAGCGCGACATGCGGGCGCTGAGCCACGGTTGCGTACGCCTTGCCGATCCGCGGGCGATGGCGGCCGCCGTGCTCGGCACGACGGTCGACGACGTCGCCAAGCAGATCGCCAGCGGGCAGAATCATGCGGTGCGTGTGCCGCAAAAGATCCCGGTCTATGTGTCCTACTTCACCGCCTGGCCGAACAAGGACGGCGTGGTGGAATATTTCGACGACGTCTACGGCCGCGACGCTTATGTCGACAAGGCTTTCGATGCGACGAGCATGGCGCGTGGGGCGCAGATCTGATAATCAGCTCTGATTAGTGATGCTGGCGGGCGGTCTTTGGGCCGCCCGGCTTGTTTTGGGGTATCTGCGTGCAAGAAATAAGAGGAGAGGACGTGCCGTGTGGCCCCCTCATCTGCCTGCCGGCATCTTCTCCCCGCCGGGGAGAAGCGGAATCGTGGCGGCGTCTCGCCCTTCCTGAAAGCGCCGTTTGTGGAAACGAGCGAAAGCAACTTGCTCTCCCTCTTCTCCCCAGCGGGGAGAAGGTGGCCCGAAGGGTCGGATGAGGGGCCGCGATCGCAAAGACATACGGCTGATCGCCACGTTTCAGACGGCAACCTTCTCCGCATATTCCCGCAACAGCGTTTCCACCAACTCCGGTGTCAACTCATCGAAATGGGTGATGATAACACCCGGATCGAGGCTTGAAACCGGCACGTCGGAATAGCCGAAAGGCACGGCGATCGACGGTACGCCGGCGTTTCTCGCCACGGCGATGTCGTTGACGCTGTCGCCGATCATCACTGTGCGGGCGATGTCGCCGCCGGCGCGTTCGATGGTGCCGGTGAGGTGGCGGGCGTCGGGCTTGCGGTATTCGAAGCTGTCGCCGCCGGTGATGGCGTCGAAATATCGGGTGAGATCGAGCTTGTCGAGCAGGCCGAGCGCCAGGCTCTCCATCTTGTTGGTGCAGACGGCGAGGCGGTAACCCTGCGATTTCAGCCGGTCCATGGCGGCGACCAGGCCGGGATATGGCTCGGTATGGCCGGGCATATTGCCGGCATAATGGGCGACGAAACGCTCGACCAGCGGCGGCAGCGCGTCGCTGTCGAGCGGATGACCGCGCAGCCGGCAGGCGCGCTCGATCATCACGCGCGCGCCCTGGCCGACGAGATGGGTGAGGTCGTCGTAACTGACCGGCTCGAGGTCAAGGGCCGCGATCGTATGGTTCAGGCTCTCGACCAGATCCACATGGGTATCGAGAAGGGTGCCGTCGAGATCGAAGACGACGAGCGCCGGGCGAGCGGGAACAGGGGTCAAGGGCATATCTCTTTGAGCGATGGTCGTCTTGAGGAGCGATGGATCGTCCTAGGGAACGATGGATCGTCCCTGAGGTAGGCGGTCGTGCGGCGGAAAGCAACGTCCGGCGATGGTTGGGAAGGCTGCAGGCCTCTGTTTCGGCTTTTCATTTTCCGTGATGATTTTGACTTTCGTTTGCCAGGCGAGCCGTGTAAACAGCACATCGAACGCAATATCAGGAGCTGGCGGCGCATGGATGCCCGCGAAATGAAGATCAAGGCCGCCGAGGCCGCACTCGCCCATGTCGAAAGCGGGATGCGTCTCGGGATCGGCACCGGCAGCACGGCGGAAGAATTCGTTCGCCTGCTGGCGGAGAAGGTCGCGGGCGGTTTCAGGGTCGAAGGCGTTCCGACGTCCGAACGAACCGCGCGGCTCTGTGTCGAACTCGGCGTGCCGCTGAAGTCGCTCGACGAACTGCCGGCACTCGACCTGACGATCGATGGCGCCGACGAGGTCGATCAGGCGCTCAGGCTGATCAAAGGCGGCGGCGGCGCACTGTTGCGAGAAAAGATCGTCGCGGCCGCCTCCGAGCGAATGATCGTCATTGCCGACGAGAGCAAGCTGGTGGAAACGCTCGGCGCCTTCGCGCTGCCGATCGAGGTCAATCCATTCGGGCTCGTCTCGACGCGGATCGCCATCGAAAAGGTCGCGGCACGGCTCGGTCTTTCCGGTGAACTCGATCTGCGCCAGTCGGGTGACGGAGAGTTTACCACGGATGGCGGTCATCACATCATCGACGCATCTTTTGGCCGCATTCCTGATGCAGAGGCGCTTTCGAGCGAGCTGAATTCCATACCCGGCGTCGTCGAACACGGGCTCTTTATCAATATGGCGGCACTTGCGATCATTGCCGGTCCTGCGGGTGCGCGCACGCTGCAGGCAAACAGATAACAGGAGCATATACTCATGATGAACATTGCAGGTCTTGGCCGTCTCGCCGCTGCGACCGTCGTTCTTTCCGGGCTTGCCTTCGGCTCCGCCGCCAATGCGCAGGAGGTCTCCGAAGAGCAACTGAAGGCTTCCCGCGCGGCGATCGACGCCATCGGCGCCACTGCCCAGTTCGACAACATCCTGCCCGGTCTTGCCGAGCGCCTGAAGGCCGGCCTGATCCAGGATTCGCCCAATTACCAGGACGTTATTTCGTCGACAGTCGACGCGCAGGCGCTGGCGCTGGCGCCGCGCCGCGGCGATCTGGAGAAGGAGGCGGCACTCACCTATGCCAAGACCTTCACCGTCGACGAGCTGAAGGCGATCGCCGACTTCTATAATTCCGACGTCGGCAAGAAGCTGCTGCGCGATGGCCCGGTCGCCTCGCGCGAGACAGCGAAGGCTGCCGACATCTGGGCGCAGGGCATTTCCCGCGACCTGGAAAAGCAGAGCAACGCCGAGCTTTCCAAGGTCATCAAGGCGCCGCCGCCGGCAACCGACAGCCCGACCGCTCCGGCACCGGCTGCCCAGCAGTAAGGCCTGCCCCCCTCAAATTTGCGAAAGCCCGGCATCGTCCGGGCTTTTTTGATATGATGCGGCAAATGCCGTTGGCGAGGCTTCAGGTGACTGCAGACATGTCCGATCATGATAAGGCCGTCCGAGTGCGGATATCCGGCAAGGTCCAGGGTGTCGGTTTTCGCTATTGGACGCGCGACGAGGCGGTCCGGCTCGGTTTGACGGGCTGGGTTCGCAATGAAGAGGACGGGGCGGTCGTCGCAGTGATCGCAGGACCCGACACCGCCATCACGACAATGATCGAGCGTTTCAGGCGCGGGCCTTTGGGGGCGTCGGTTTCGGGCGTCGAGACGGAAGCAGCCCAGCTTGAGAAGAAGCCGTCGGAATTCCGCATTAGCCGCTGACAGCAGCAATCGCTAGGCAGATTCAATTGCCAACGCATATGCGCCGCAACTCAGCCCCTATGGGTTGGGGTTCTTTGCAAGTTGCCACACACCCTCCTCATCCGGCTCCACGCGCTTGTTGCCGCGATAGAAGATCGGCAGTCTCGTCTTCTTGTCGATCGAAAAGCGGCTCGGCGTGTATTTTTCATGCTCGTGGCCCTGAATGGCGAGGCCGAGCGCTTCCTTGAATTTGCCAGCCTTGCACAGGTTGCTGAAGAGAGTTTGATCCATCTTTTGCTCCGCAATTCTTTTCCGTCCCATGGATTGCCTGCCAGCCTCGGCCGACCGGGTCAACCGCAAACGGTGACTGGTCAACCGGAATGGAGATTCGGCGATGGGAACCGGATGACGCAGGAGCGGGCTTTTGTTTTCATGACGATCGCCCTTATATCAGGAACATCCTTCCTGCGATTCCCTTCCGGAGCTCCTCATGTCTTCCTACGACTACGACCTCTTCGTCATCGGCGGCGGTTCCGGAGGCGTGCGCGGCGCCCGTGTCGCAGCATCGCTCGGCAAGAAGGTGGCGATCGCCGAGGAATACCGCTACGGCGGCACCTGCGTCATCCGCGGCTGCGTGCCGAAGAAGCTCTTCGTTTATGCCTCGCAGTTCCACGAGCATTTCGAGGATGCGGCAGGTTTTGGCTGGACGGTCGGCGAAAGCAGCTTCGACTGGAAGAAGCTGGTGGCAGCCAAGGATGTCGAAATCGCCCGGCTTGAAGGTCTCTACAAGAAGGGGCTCGCCGGCGCCAATGCCGAGATCCTGGAAACGCGCGCGGAACTCGTCGACGCCCATACCGTCCGGCTGCTGAAGACCGGACATACGGTGACGGCAAAGACGATCCTGATCGCCACCGGCGGGCGGCCGAACCCGCATGCAGCCCTTCCCGGTCATGAGCTCTGCGTCTCTTCCAACGAGGCCTTTCATCTCGAAGAGCTGCCGAAATCGATCGTGATATCAGGCGGCGGCTATATCGCCGTCGAGTTCGCCAATATCTTCCATGGGCTCGGAGTCGAGACGACGCTGATCTATCGCGGCGCCGAGATCCTGTCGCGCTTCGACGAGGATCTGAGGCGCGGGCTGCACGAGGCGATGGCCGCAAAGGGCATCCGCATCCTCTGCCACGATACGCTGCAGAAGGTTTCGAAAGGCGAGGACGGGCTCATTCTGGAGACGCTGAACAACGGCACGCTGCAAGCCGGCGTGGTCATGCTGGCGCTCGGGCGCGATCCGAACACCGAAGGCCTCGGCCTCGATGCGGCCGGCGTCGCCGTCGACGAGCGCGGCGCCGTTATCGTCGATGAATATTCCCGCACCAATGTCGAAAACATCTACGCGCTCGGCGATGTCACCAATCGGGTACAGCTGACGCCGGTGGCGATCCACGAGGCGATGTGCTTCATCGAGACCGAGTACAAGAACAATCCGACCCGGCCGGACTACGAGCTGATCCCGACCGCCGTCTTCTCGCAGCCTGAGATCGGCACCGTCGGCCTTTCGGAAGAGGAGGCGGGCAAGCGCTATTCCGAACTCGAGGTCTACCGCGCCCAGTTCCGGCCGCTGAAGGCCACTCTTTCCGGCCGCGCCGAGCGGATGATCATGAAGCTGATCGTCGATGCGGCGAGCCGCAAGGTGGTGGGCGCCCATATTCTCGGCCACGATGCCGGCGAGATGGCGCAGCTGCTCGGCATCACGCTGAAGGCCGGCTGCACCAAGGACGATTTCGACCGGACAATGGCGCTGCACCCAACGGCCGCCGAAGAGCTCGTCACCATGTATGCGCCGAGCTATCGGATCCGCGACGGCAAGCGGCTTTGAGCCGTGACCGGCTTTTGCCCTGCATGTCGTTGACCCGGAACCGCTGCACATTTCCGGGCGACATGCATTAGAGCGCTGTGCATCCTTTCGGACGCACAAAGGACGCTCTAACTTTTTGAACGACGCATTGTGCTTTCCGAAAATCGACTTCGTTTTCGGGTCGATGCGCTAGCTGGTGATGCGCGGCGAGCGGATAACCTTGAGGAAAAGCGCCTTCATCGCATCGGTGATACCTTCGGTCGGCGTTACTTCGAAATAGAAGCCGGGCGAAGCGCATGCCTGCATCTTCGTCGGGATCTCGCTCTGGAAGGGGCTGATCCATTTGTTGTACCAAGCGTTGCTCGGCAGCGGCAGATAGGTTGTGTAGAGCACGGCGATCTTGACACCGCGATCCTTCAGCGGCTTGCAGAAGGAGGTGTCGATCGGTTCCTGACAGCGGCCGCCGGTCGTCTTCTTGGTGCATGTCGACGGCTTGTAGCTGTCGCCGACGCCATCGGAAACGAAGAACAGGATCTTTTCGGGGCTGATATTCGACGTGCCGTCGCCGGCCGGATCGATGATGGTATTCATCTGGGTCAGGGCGCTATCGAAGCTCGTGAGCTGATCCTGGTTGTAGTTCTGGTAGGGAATGGTCATCAGGTCGACTGTGTCGGTGTAATTCTTCACCTTCGTCAGGTCGGATGTGGGGCTGGAGATCGTCGTCAGCTTTGCGTCCTCGGCTTTGGTGCCGAAAGTATAGACGCCCATGCGGAACTGGTCGCTGCTGACGCGTTCGGTCTTGGCCGTATCGGTGAGCGCCTGGGTTGCCTGGCGCACCACGTCGATGCGCATGGCGACGCTGAGACCCTTGGCGATGGTGTAGTTGTTGGTGCTCTGGTCCATCTGATGGCAGGCGAAGGCGCAGCCTGTTTTGGCCTGCAGCTTGGAAACATCGTTCGCGGTTGCGCCGACGCCCATGGAAGGCGTGTTGTCGAGCAGGATGTAGAAATCCATGAAGGCGGCGGTTTGATATTCGGCAGTCGCCGCACCCGAGATCGTGATCGAGTCCCGGCCCAGGATGCGCATGAAGGTGGTGGGCACGGTCGCGCTGAAGGAAACCTGCGAATTCAGCTTGTTGGCGGTCTTGGTGACATTAATGCCGAGATCGATATGAACGTCGGTCAGCTCCCCGGACATTTGAGACATGAAAATATTGCGGGCGTCGTCCTTGCCGAGCGAGATCGTGCCGTTGCCGCTCATGGTCATCGCGGCTGCGACCGCGCCGGATTTTTCCGCGATCGAACCGACGGCGGCGGCATCGGCAGCGGCGTAAAGCTGTGTCCTCAAGCTGAGCGCGTGGGCGAAATCCACCGCCATGCCGGCCGTACCGAAGAGCGGCACCACCAGCAGTGCCGTCATGATGCCGAAATTGCCCGAGCGGTCCGATATGAAACCGGGCGGAAGGATTGCCATGCCATGTCCCCGAAATTGAAACTCTTTCCGGTTCTACATTGAAAGTCTAAAATATAGGAAAATTGACATGGTATATGCTGGTTTAACTAGAGCAGGGCGGGCGGCGGCGGCGAGGCGACAACTCTCGGCGAATGGTCTTTGCAAGCCTGACCTAAAGGTCTATAAGCCGCCGTATATTGAGGGCATCCTGAGGTATGGATGTGAGAACAGGTGAGTGAGATGGCAGACAATTGGACCCCGAGCAGCTGGCGGCAAAAACCGATCCTGCAGGTTCCCGAATATCCCGACGCAGCCGCTTTGGCGGCAACGGAAGCCACGCTCGCCAGCTATCCGCCGCTTGTCTTTGCAGGTGAAGCGCGCCGCCTGAAGAAGCATCTCGCCAATGTCGCCGAAGGCAACGGTTTCCTGCTGCAGGGCGGCGACTGCGCCGAGAGCTTCGCCGAACACGGCGCCGATAATATCCGCGACTTCTTCCGCGCCTTCCTGCAGATGGCCGTGGTGCTGACCTTCGGCGCGCAGCTGCCGGTCGTCAAGGTCGGCCGCATCGCCGGCCAGTTCGCCAAGCCGCGTTCGTCAAATGTCGAGAAGCAGGGCGATGTGACGCTGCCGGCCTATCGCGGCGACATCATCAACGGCATCGAATTCACCGAGGAGTCGCGCATTCCGAATCCGGAACGCCAGGCCATGGCCTATCGCCAGTCGGCTGCGACGCTGAACCTGCTGCGCGCCTTTGCGATGGGCGGTTATGCCAATCTCGAAAACGTGCATCAGTGGATGCTCGGCTTCGTCAAGGACAGCCCGCAGGGCGAGCGCTACCGCAAGCTTGCCGACCGCATCAGCGAAACCATGGATTTCATGAAGGCGATCGGCATCACCTCGGAAAACCATCCGAGCCTGCGCGAGACCGATTTCTTCACCAGCCACGAGGCGCTGCTGCTCGGCTATGAGGAGGCGCTGACCCGCGTGGATTCCACGTCGGGCGACTGGTATGCAACGTCGGGCCACATGATCTGGATCGGCGACCGCACGCGCCAGGCCGACCATGCGCATGTCGAATATTGCCGCGGCATCAAGAACCCGATCGGCCTGAAATGCGGCCCGTCGCTGCAGGCCGACGACCTGCTGCAACTGATCGACATCCTGAATCCTGCCAACGAGGCCGGGCGCCTGACGCTGATCTGCCGCTTCGGCCATGAGAAGGTCGCCGACAGCCTGCCGAAGCTCATTCGCGCCGTCGAGCGCGAGGGCCGAAAGGTCGTCTGGTCCTGCGATCCGATGCACGGCAACACGATCACGCTCAACAACTACAAGACCCGTCCCTTCGAGCGGATCCTGTCGGAAGTCGAAAGCTTCTTCCAGATCCACCGCGCCGAAGGCTCGCATCCGGGTGGCATCCATATCGAGATGACCGGCAAGGACGTGACCGAGTGCACCGGGGGCGCCCGCGCGGTTTCCGCAGAAGACTTGCAGGACCGCTACCACACCCATTGCGACCCGCGCCTTAACGCCGACCAGGCACTCGAACTGGCTTTCCTGCTTGCCGAGCGCATGAAGGGCGGCCGCGACGAAAAGCGGATGGTCGCCAACGGCTGAGAGCCTGAAATGAATGAAGAAAAGCCCGGTTCGCCGGGCTTTTTATTGACAGGCCTCGCTCTTTGCTCGACGTCATCCTCGGCCTTGTGCCGGGGATCTGCTGCGCCGGCTGCAGATGCTCGGGACAAGCCCGAGCATGACGAAAGAGGAGTTGGTCGACTTGTTAGCAGCCCGGCGAACCGCCGGGCTTTTGTTATCGTGCACCCGCACCAGACGCTCAGATGCTAGCCTGGACGCTGTGCAGATTGGCGTAGACGCCGTTTTGCGCCATGAGCTCGTCATGAGTGCCCTGTTCGACAATGCCATCAGCCGTTAGGACCAGGATGCGGTCGGCATGGCGGACGGTCGACAGACGGTGGGCGATGACCAGGGTGGTTCGGCCGTTTGCCAGGCTGAGCAGCGCCTGCTGCACGGCCCGTTCGCTCTCGTTGTCGAGCGCGCTGGTCGCCTCATCGAAGATCAGGATCTCCGGATTCTTGAGGAAGGCGCGGGCGATGGTGATGCGCTGGCGCTGGCCGCCCGAGAGCTTGACGCCGCGTTGGCCGATATCGGTGTCATAGCCATGGGGCAGGGCGATGATGAAGTCGTGCGCATTGGCGGCGCGCGCGGCGGCTTCCAGCTCGGCGTCGGTGGCGTCGGGCCGGCCATAACGCAGGTTTTCCGCCACCGTGCCGGCAAACAGGTAGACATCCTGTTGCACCACCCCGACATGGCGCCGGAGCGAGGCCAGTGTCATATCGCGGATATCGATGCCATCGATCCGGATCGCCCCGGCCTCGACATCGTAGAAACGCGGTATCAGCGCGCAAAGCGTGCTCTTGCCAACCCCTGACGGGCCGACCAGAGCGACGAACTCACCGGGGGCGATGGTGAGCGACAGCTGCTCGAGCACGCGCGGGCCATCGGCCTCGTAACCGAAGGCGACGTTGGAAAAACTGATCTCTCCCCTTGGCGCCGGCATCAGCCGCGCGGCCGGCCGATCGGTGATATCGGGGGCGATCTCGAGGATCTCCATGGCCCTGACAAAGCCAGTGTAGCCCTCCTGCCAGAGGCGCACGAAATTCGCCAGCCGCTGCACGGGATCGACCAGCACGGCGACGCAGAGCAGGAAGGTCAGCATATCAGGCACGGTCAGCTCCGCCGCCAGGATGCGCAGGCCGCCGCCGATGATCACCAATATGGTGACGAGTTGGGCGAAGGTTTCGGTGCCGACCGAAAACCAGGCTTCGCTGCGGTAGCCCTCGGCGCGGCTGTGCAGGAAGCGTCGGTTCTGCTCGGCGAAGCGTTCCTTCTCCAGCGCCTCGTTGGCAAAGGACTGGACGACGCGAATGCCCGCAAGAGCGTCCTCCACCCGCTCGTTGACGGCGGCGATCTGCCGTTTGCTGGCTTCGAGCGCGCGGTTCATGCGCCGGTTGAAATAGAGCGCATAAGCCACTGCCACCGGGGTGAGTAGCAGGATCAGGGTTGCCAACGGTGGATCGATGAAAAACAGCACTAGCATGGCGCCGCCGTATTTGAGTACGGCGATGGAAAGATCCTCGGGGCCATGATGAAAGAGCTCACCCAGCCACAGGCTATCATTGGTGATGCGGCTCATCAGCTGGCCGGTGCGCTGGCGGTCGTAGAAGCTGAATGAGAGCTTCTGGCAATGCTCGAACAGTTCTTGCCGCACCGTCGCCTCGATGCGGGCGCCCATCACGTGGCCGCGATAATCGACGAAGAAGATCGCGGCGATCTGGACCGCGAGAACGGCCAGCATGACGCCGCCCATCGCAAGGATCTGTGCGAAGGACTGCGGCGCGTCGGGCAGAGTGAGAAGACGGCTGGTGACGACGTTGGCGCAGAGCGGCAGGGCAACCGCCGTGCCGGCGACGAGGATGGCGCACAGCAGATCCGCCAGCAGCAGCGGCAGATGCGGGCGATAGTAGGCGAGGAACTTGCGCATGCGCAACCGGCGCCGGCCGCGGTCGGCGGCATTCGGGTCGTCGCGGAAGAAGTTCAGGAAGGGGTTATGGCGTCGCGAGCTTTTCCTCGCGCGGGAGAACGGAATGTTCATGAAGCTGAATGTCCTTGTGGGGGATGTTTCCTTTCTGTTTGGACAGGGTCGCTCTCATGTCAGTCTCCCGAGGATTAATTGAACCGTTAGTATCGCCGACAACCGCGCATGATTCAATGCGGCGACGGGATGAGGCTGGCGGTGTTGTCGACAGGCAACAGGTTCCAGGCGCAATTTCCGGCCGGGCAGCGGCGATACGGCCTTATTGTACGAGCACCGATTGCTGGCAGCGCACATCGGTGACGCGCACGTCGGCATCGCCGATCTTGACGCCGAGCAGCGTCAGAAGGTTGAAGAGCAGCTCATCGAGCGGCGTGGTCAGGCCCGAGAGCGTATCGGCGACGGCACCCTGCACCACCGTCTTCGACAGGCCGATGCCGAGGCCGAGAATGGAGACCTGGATATCGGTCTCCTTGATCAGCGACCCCAAGGCCGAGGTCAGCGTATCCTTGGTCGAGACGTTCTTGATCGTTTTTGCCGCGATGTCGGCCGGCTGGAAGGTCAGCTTGCTCTTGCTGAGATTGGTCACGTTGACATGGGCGAGGCCCGAGACACTGAGCAGAATCGCATCGATCAGCTTGGCACGGGTGACGCGTGGCGCGCTGCCGAAATTGACGAAGGCGTTGGGATCGACGTCGCCGAGCGACAGTTCCGCGACGCCAGGCACGACATCGACGCCGACGCTGGCGTTCTTGGCGCCGCCGCCGAGACAGGAAATGCTTGCAAGCCCGGCCTCGGCATGGGCGACTTCGAGGTAGAGGGGCACGCGCACCTTCAGCCCGGCGAGGGAGTTGGCGCCGAGCACCGACGCTTCGAGCGCCAGGCGCACTTGCGCCGTGCGGACGGTGGCGCCAACGGCGCCGATCCCGTTCGAGGCTGCACCCTTCGGCATCTCGCCGATCGCAAGCGTCAGCTTGACCGTGGCAAGCCCGGGCACGGAGCCGCCGAGATTGGCGGTGACCTGCTTCTTCTGGTTCGCCGCAACGGCTGCCGCCGAGACGATATCCATCACGCTCGCCTCTGCCGAGAGCTGGGAGCCGCTACCGATGGCGCGCTCGCCGATCGGGCCGAGGTTGAAGAGATCCTCGAGCCTGATCTTGACCTGCGTTGTACCAAGCGCCTTTTCGATCGTATCGAGCGCCCTGGTGACCGTGAGTGTGAGACCGGCCGACTTGCCGAGCGTCTTCAGCAGGCGCGGATAGGAGATGTCGGTTGCCAGCAGCTCGTCATAGGTGCCGGCGGTGAGGTTGAGATCGGTCGCCAGCATATCGAGGAAGGGGAGCAGCTTGATATCGGCTGATGTGAGTGCCTCGTAATCGGCGACCTTCAGCGAGAGGCTGGTGCCGAGCAGGCTGCCGAGCAGCGAGTTCAGCACGCCGCCATTGAGGCTTGCCAGCCGCGAGCCGATGGAGAAGGCAGCAAGCTTGGAAGCCGAGGCGGTGCCGACCGCCCTGAGGTTGGGAGCGGCGGCAAAGGCGGTGGCGAAGATCAGTTTCGCCTTCTGGTTGATGCCGACCTTCACAGCGTCATAGGGTTGGGCGCCGGCGGCAAAACGGCTGCCGAGCGGCACCGAGGCATCGGCGAGATAGGTGCCGGGGATGAAGTCGGCGACGGCGTCGAATTGCGTGAGGTCTGATGTCAGCGGCAATGTGCCGTTCTTCGTCGCATAAGCCGTGTCGGTGCGGACGGCGATGTTGAGGCCGTTTTGGTCGAAATTGGCGACGAGGTTGTCGGCGGCGTGGTTGATGTCGGCGGCGGCAACGATAGCGCCGATATCGCTCAGTTGCTGCAGGCGCCGCTGCTGGAGCGTCATCATGCCGTAGTCGACGCCGAGACCAAGCGAATAGAGGATGAGGGGAGCTGAGAGCGCTGCCATGATGGCGATATTGCCTGACGCATTAGTGGCGATGCGCCGCAAGCGCTCATTGAATACCCGCATCTCACAGGCCCCCCATTCGGATGGTCGCGAAATGGCGGATCACATGGTCGGGCAGGGGAAAGGTGTAGAGGTCCCAGATCGGCAGGTTGACGGTGTCATATTCCGCCGTCACGGTGAACTGGTTGGCATTGCCTGGGTCGGTGGTGACGGTGATGTGGAGCTTGTTCTTTTCGAGTAGCGGATGGTCGATGGTGGACTGGTTGACGAAATCATTGACCAGCTGCGACCGCTCCTGGCTGGTCACGCCGGCAACGGCAGTGCGCGCCGCATCGGCGGTCAGCTGCTGCACGGCATGGGATGCGCTCAGATAGATGCCGTAGGCGATCATCGTCAGGACCACCAGGAGGAAGAGCGGCGCGACGATGGCGAATTCGATTGCTGCGGCGCCACGTTCGTTCGAAGGGAGACGTTGGAGAATTTTCATCTTTCACCTCTCATGCCGACCGTTCTGGATAACGATCATCGGTTGCGACTCTAGGGCCGCAAAGGTTAATTTTGAATTATCTAATAAACGTATTAGATGTATTAGAATGTTATGAAATTAATTACATTATCGAAAAATCATAATTTTCCGCGTTGTTATTCTTCTGATGCAACCCATGGTAAATTCCGGTGCCTGTAGGGGAGATGCGCGAATAAGGGGCTGCCGCGTCCCGCACTACGCCGATGTCTCGCTGTGATGCGCACGGGGCCTGCGGCCTTCAAGATTCCTGATGGTTCGTTCAGGGAAATGGATTTGACGCCGGAGGAGATCGGCGGCAACGTTCCCTCGGAAACAGAGGGGCGACGATGACCGAGCGACATACAGGCGGCTGCCTTTGCGGTGCCGTGCGATTTTCAAGTACGGCAAAGCCAGGACCGGTCGTCGGCTGCCATTGCTCGCAATGCCGCCGGCAGACGGGGCTTTATTACGCCGCGGTCAACGTGGCGCGCGCGGCGCTTTCGGTGGAAGGCGCCGAGGCGGTCCGCTGGTACAGGTCGAGCGAGGAGGCGCAGCGCGGCTTCTGCTCGAATTGCGGCTCCGCGCTGTTCTGGCAGGCGGACGGATCGGCGGAGATTTCGGTCATGGCAGGCGCCTTCGATACACCGAGCGGCCTTGCCTTCGGCCATCATATCTACTGCGCCGACAAGGGCGATTTCTACGAGATATCGGACGGCCTGCCGCAATATGCGGTGAATCCGACTTAAAGGGCGTCGCGCGACGCCCTTTAAGTCTTTATCTGATGCATGTCGTTGTCCCAAAACCGCTGCACACTTTTGGGCGACATGCATTAGCCCTTGGCGGCGAGCGCGGCTGTGAGGCGGGCCACGTCCTCGCGCAGCCCCGTCAGCTCGGTCAGCACGTGCATGTCGATCTTCTGGTGTAGGGAGAGCACTTCGAGCTCGGCCTTGAGATTGACCTCATAATCCTTGGCGGCTTCGAAGCGGTCGCGCTCGGCCTGGCGGTTCTGCGACATCATGATGATCGGCGCCTGGATGGCGGCGAGCATCGACAGGATGAGATTCAGGAAGACGAAGGGATAGGGGTCGAAGGCGCCGCTCACCAGAATGATGGTGTTGATCACCGTCCAGGCGACGAGGAAGACGAAGAAGGCGATGATGAAGGACCAGGAGCCGCCGATGCGGGCGATGCTGTCGGCGATGCGCTCGCCGAAGGAGGCGTCGGCTGAGAAGGCGGCGTTGACGTCGGTCGAGATGACCTTGCGTTCGTGCGCTTTCGCCAGCACGCGCCTTTCGACGTCGCCGAGTTCATCCGCCGGCTTGTCGAAATGATGGTGCACGAAATTCGAAAGATTAGACATTGCCTGTTTCCGATGCCGGTTATCGATGCGGTCGCTTTCGGCGCCAGTATTCCGCTCCGGAGGTAAATTGCAATGCGTATAGGTGCCGCGCGGGGGCACGCGCGATCCGTTCATAAAAATTTCGTCGTCGCGAGGTGCCGCTTTCGGCCCGAACGTGTTGCGGTCGTGAAAGGTGCAGGCTAAATAAATGACATGACACAGGAAAACGCTCTTTCTGATATCTTTCGCATCGCCATCGGCCAGCTCAACCCGACGGTCGGCGATGTCGCCGGCAATCTCGCCAAGGCGCGTGAGGCGCGCGCCGATGCTGCCCGCGAGGGCGCGCATCTGCTCGTCCTGACCGAGCTTTTCATCTCCGGTTATCCGCCGGAGGATCTGGTGCTGAAGCCCGCCTTCATCCGCGCCTGCTGGAAGGCGGTCGAGAATCTCGCGGCCGACACCGCCGATGGCGGACCGGGCGTGATCATCGGCTTTCCCCGGCAGGACAAGACCGGGCGCTACAATTCGGTCGCCGTGCTCAACGCCGGCAAGGTGATCGCGGTGCGCGACAAGATCGATCTGCCGAACTATGGCGAGTTCGACGAGAAGCGCGTCTTCGACCAGGGCGCCATGCCGGGGCCGGTGAATTTCCGCGGCGTGCGCATCGGCATTCCGATCTGCGAGGATATCTGGGGCGATCTCGGCGTCTGCGAGACGCTGGCCGAAAGCGGGGCCGAGATCCTGCTGTCGCCGAACGGTTCGCCCTATTACCGCGGCAAGGTTGATATCCGCCACCAAGTGGTGCTGAAGCAGGTGATCGAGACCGGCCTGCCGCTGATCTATGCCGCCCAGCTTGGCGGCCAGGACGAACTCGTCTTCGACGGTGCGAGCTTCGGCTTCAATGCCGACAAGTCGCTCGCCTTCCAGATGAGTCAGTTCGAAACGGCGCTGGCGGTGACGACGTGGAAGCGCGGCGACAGCGGCTGGCATTGCGCCGAAGGACCGATGGCGCATATCCCTGAAAGCGAAGAGGCCGATTACCGCGCCTGCCTGCTCGGCTTTCGCGACTACGTCAACAAGAACGGCTTCAAGACCGTGGTGCTCGGCCTTTCCGGCGGCATCGATTCGGCGATCTGCGCGGCAATCGCCGTCGATGCGCTCGGTGAGGAGCGGGTGCGCACCGTCATGCTGCCCTACCGCTATACTTCCGAGGATTCGTTGAAGGATGCGGCCGATTGCGCCAAGGCGCTCGGCTGCCGCTATGACATCGTACCGATCGAGCAGCCGGTGACGGGCTTCAGCAGCGCGCTGGCGAGTCTTTTCGAAGGCACGGATAGCGGCATCACCGAAGAGAACCTGCAGAGCCGGGCGCGAGGGGTCATTCTGATGGCCATCTCCAACAAGTTCGGCTCGATGGTGGTGACGACGGGCAACAAGTCGGAAATGTCGGTCGGCTACGCCACGCTTTACGGCGACATGAACGGCGGCTTCAACCCGATCAAGGACCTCTACAAGATGCAGGTCTATGCGCTTTCCCGCTGGCGTAACGAAAACATGCCGCCGGACGCGCTAGGCCCCTCCGGCGAGGTAATCCCGCAGAATATCATCGACAAGGCGCCTTCGGCCGAGCTTCGTCCTGACCAGAAGGACCAGGATTCGCTGCCGCCCTATCCCGTGCTCGACGATATTCTCGAATGCCTGGTGGAGAAGGAGATGGCGGTCGAGGAGATCGTCGCGCGCGGCCATGATGTTGCGACCGTTCACCGGGTCGAGCATCTGCTCTATCTCGCCGAATACAAGCGCCGGCAATCGGCGCCGGGCGTAAAGATCACCAAGAAGAATTTCGGCCGCGACCGGCGCTATCCGATCACCAACCGGTTCAGGGATCGCTGACGCAATCGAGATCGCTGACGCAATCGAGATCGCTGACGCAATCGAGATCGCTGACGGCATCAAGCTTTTCGGGAGGAAACATGCGCAGCTCGGTTGAGATCTATAATGTCAGGACGGGCAGGGCCCGCGAGGTCTGGCAAACGGACAGGCTGGTGGAGGCGCCGAACTTCTCGCCTGATGGTTCCTACCTGCTCTTGAACGGCGACGGGCTGCTTTACCGGTTGCCGCTCGATGGCGGGGAGGTGGTCAAGGTCGATACCGGCTTTGCCGTCAACTGCAACAATGATCACGGCATTTCGCCCGATGGCACTGAGATCGTCATTTCCGACAAGACCGAATTCGGCAAGTCGGCGATCTATATCCTGCCGATCGAAGGCGGCATGCCGCGGCTCATCACCCCGAACCTGCCATCCTACTGGCATGGCTGGTCGCCGGACGGGCGCCAGCTCGCCTATTGCGGCATCCGCGACGACCTCTTCGATATCTACACCATCTCCGTCGACGGCGGCGAGGAGACGCGGCTGACGCATGGCGAGGGCCGCAACGACGGGCCGGACTGGTCGGCGGATGGCCAGTGGATCTATTTTAACTCCAGCCGCACCGGGCTGATGCAGATCTGGCGCATCCATCCCGACGGCACCGGGCTCGAGCAGGTGACTTCGGACAATCAGGGCAATTGGTTCGCCCATCCGTCGCCCAACAACGACATGGTGCTGCTCCTCTCCTATGACCCATCGGTGTTTGACCATCCGCGCGACCTCGACGTGCGGCTGCGGCTGATGGATATGGACGGCGGCAATCTGAAGACGCTCTTCGAGCTTTTCGGGGGGCAGGGCACGATCAACGTGCCCTGCTGGTCTCCTGATGGCGAGGAATTCGCCTATGTCAGGTATTTTCCGGTGAGATCTTGAGACTGGCGCACCGCCATTTTATGATGGGGTGGTGGGTATTTGATGATATCGAGAGACCGCCTACTCGAACACTTTGCTTGGAATCGTTTCAGAAACGGGCTGTCTTTTAACGCCAGCGGCGGCCACCAGCCAGAACAGTCCACCAGCAGCAAAGCCGAATACAGCTGTCACTGCGAGCGATTTGACGGTCTCTAGCAATCCCCACCATGTCATCATGCCGTTTTGGTAAGTGATGTGGTCACCAGCATAAGCCTCGTCAGGGCCGAAAAATGCAACTAGGCACATCCAGGGGAAGGTCGCAACAAAGGCTCCAACCATCGCGCAATTTGCAAGGGGCGGCCCTACACGTCGCCTGAAGTATAGCAATGGAATCCCCAACACAGCAGTTGGCGGATACGCACCAATGAGCGCGATGGCCTGAGTTGTTCGGATAACGCGCTCGGTCATATCCGGCAGGCCCTGATACGGTGGGCTGTAAACAGCGTATGCGAAGGAGGCGATTTAGGGAACTACGATCAACGCAATCGCTACTCTCCACCAAGGTGGAGATGGAAGAGTTTTTACAGGCATGCGTCCCCTATCGAAAAAGTTTATTCGGCAGGATTGCACGTCACAGTGTGCGTAACAACGTCGCGCCCGGCCTCATCTTCGAATTGCTGATGCGCACGCTTTTGAGGGGTGGGTGATTGGGGGCTCCCAAGTTTGATTGCAGTTGCTGCCTCCAGTTCCGTGTAACTTGCAGAAGCGGACGGGGTATTCTATTTCAAGATGAGCTGTGGCATTTATTCATCTTCCTAATTGTGGGGGAAATATTGTGACCTGAATATCAGTGCTATTCTGGCTGGTAACGACTGGTCGCCCACTGCTCCAACCCGCTCTTTTGGCATCCGCGAACATGAGGATGAACCTGGAGGTATAGACTTGCTGGCTGTCTTGAGATGCGCGTGGACGCTGCGTGGTTTCACGGTCGCCGGCTCCTTGGTGGCAATGGGTTTCACGCTCGCAGGATGTTCATATCTTTTTGTCCGTGGCGTCGAGGGAAGCTACCTCGCAACGGGTACTCCGGTGCTCGGAAAGGTGACTGCGAGGAACGAGAGTGAGGAGATGGGGGGGACGATTGAGATCGGCTCGGCCGACAGGCAGCAATGCAAGGGTCGCTACAGCGTATCGCAGGTGAAGACGAATTTCTGGAAGCTTGAGACCGGCGAGCGAACCTACCGCGGGAAGATCTACTGTCTGGATGGTCGAGCAGGGGCGTTTGAACTCATATCGAAGGATAAGGGGAAAACCGGCTCGATTACCGGCGAAATCAATGGCGAGGCATTTCAACTCGATATGTTCGAATCGAAGAGCCGTGAGTGCATGACGGAAGAATGCAGATGGGGCTTGAAATGGACTTACGAAAAAGAGCGCGACGACATGCGTACCTATTACAGGGTCGCGACTGAACACGAGCCCGATTCAATGCATCCATGGCTCTATTAAATCTACTCCTATTCCGCGTGCCGGTGATCCGGTCCCGAGCTCCGCCCATGATGGCGGGGCGGTGGGTTAGTAACCCCACGCTGCTTGGGGATCGGCGACTTCGCGGATGATTGGACGAGAAATCTGATATTGGCCTTGGTTCCAACCAGCCCACTGGTACCGACAGCAGCGCCATAGTAATTGTTATAGCCGACCTGGCTGTCGGCAATTGCGGCGAACTTAGCCCCCATCGCGAGCGGCATTGCGGCCAGCGCCACGAATGCGACGACAGGCCCGAGCACCGGCGTAGTGGTGACGATCGATTGAGCACCGTTGATAGTCGTCTCCACAAGACGAAGTATTTTCCGACCAAGCCGGCTCCGACGATAAATGACGTGCCCGCGAAATATGCGCCTGTGTCGGCCCATCTGGTCGCTCCATCATCAGACACCTGCATTTGGCGGCTGTGGCTCGTTGGGATGAATGGGCATGAACTGGCGGTCACAGTCAACGGCAGTGTCGCCATCGGCGTACCCGTGAGATAACCGGGTTGCCCCCACCGCCCTGTAATGGGCGGCGGGTTTCTGCCCGCTGCGTTTAATGCTGACTATCAGGCTGCGACGGCTGCCTTGCGCCGGGCGCGGGCGGATGTCGCCAGGTCTTCCAGTACCGCGACCGACATGTCCCAGTCGATGCAGCCGTCGGTGATGGACTGGCCGTAAACCAGCGGCTTGCCGGGAACGAGGTCCTGGCGGCCGGCAACGAGGTTGCTTTCGATCATCATGCCCTTGATGTCGTTGTTGCCGGCGGCAATCTGCGCTGCCACGGATTTGACAACGAGCGGCTGGTTCATCGGGTCCTTGCCGCTGTTGGCGTGGCTGGCATCGATGAGGATGCGCGGGGCGACGCCGAGCCTGACGGCTTCGCCGGTCACCGCTTCGACATCGGCCGCTTCATAGTTCGGCCGTTTGCCGCCGCGCAGGATGATGTGGCAGTCCTCATTGCCCGTCGTCGAAGCGATCGCCGCCTGGCCGTCCTTGGTCACCGCCGGAAAGTGATGCGGCTGCGAGGCGGCGAGAATCGCATCGAGCGCCACACGCACGCCGCCGTCGGTACCGTTCTTGAAGCCGATCGGGCAGGAAAGGCCGGAGGCAAGCTGACGATGGACCTGGCTTTCGGTGGTGCGCGCGCCGATCGCACCCCAGCTGACGAGATCGGCAATATATTGCGGCGTGATCGTGTCGAGGAATTCGACGCCGGCCGGAAGACCCATCGCATTGATGTCGAGCAGCAGGCGTCTCGCAATCCTCAACCCTTCCTCGATGCGGTAGCTGCCGTCGAGATGCGGATCGTTCATCAGGCCCTTCCAGCCGACGGTCGTGCGGGGTTTTTCGAAATAGACGCGCATGACGATCTCGAGATCGCCGGCGAAGCGACGCCGCTGCTCTTCCAGCCGCGCGGCGTACTCCCGGGCGGCGACAGGGTCGTGGATGGAGCAGGGGCCGATGACGACGATCAGGCGATCGTCCTCGCCCTGGAGAATCTTGTGGATCGCATCACGATTGCTGGTCACGGTCTCGGTGACAGCGGGATTGCGGTGGATTTCCGCAATGATATCGGCGGGTTTGGTCAGCGGGGTGATCTCGACGATACGCAGATCATCAATGGTATCAGACACGGTATGGCTCCTGTTTGGTCATACCCGCGCGGAACAAAAAAGCCGCCAGGTAGACTAGCGGCTGTTCGGGTTGTCGTCGCGTCGAATTCAGTTACGCATGGACCCGTATCCGCTGGGAGCAGCGGTACCAATAAAATCCCGAGGCGTAGGTTGACGTGATCGACATCAGGCGTGTGTAGCGCCAAGACCAGGCATTGTCACGTAGAATTTGCCGCCTGAAAAGCTGATGCTCTTGCGGGGCACCATACCCCCGAGGAGGGCACGTCGCACTCGATTTCGCTCATGCAACGTCTTGCAAGTCTTTGTTTATGCATATCGCCCGAACCGTGCATGCTCCGGGCGATATGCGTTTTCATTGCTTTCGAATGTCGTTCCGGAGATCAGAGAGCGTCGACGTTCACACCGACGGTAATGGCGCCGATCGGCGTTCCCTTGTCGTCGGAAATCGTCACACTTGCCTGCGACTGCAGCGTCTGGGTCGACTCATCCTTTTCGATCTCGTCCACGAAGACGGCGTCCTTGCCGGCGCCGAAAGACTTCTGGAACTTGCCCTCGTCGCCCTGCCAGTAATCCGATGTTGTGTCGCTTTGACCGACATTCAGCCCCTTTGCATCCATGACGAAGATTTCGGTGATCTTGCCGCCGGAAGCTTCCTTCTTTCCCTGAAGGAATTTCGACAGGGCGTTGTTAAGCACGCCGTCGATCATCGAGTGGTCGGAGCCATCGACTTCGGCACGCCACTTCTTGTCGAGGGCGTCGACATCGGCTGCGCTGAGATTGGCGTTGGCAGTGTTCTGCACTTTGACAGCCTCGATGATGGCGGGGTCGTTGAGCCAGGGCTTGACGTCGCTCGTCACGTAGTCGGAGATCGGGGCAAGCTTGGCATCCTGCGCCATGGATACGCCGATCGGCACGGCAAATGCGGTGCAGGCCAAAAGAAATGCGGGCACGATTTTCTTCATAAGTGTTTCCTTCCGATTATAGGTTGCTGAAGACTAAGGCTATCAAACGAGGATGACGTCAGAACTCCTCCCAGGCGCCGGGAGCAGCGGCAATGGCGGCATTTCCTGCATGCCGCTGTACGGGGGCTCTCGGTTCGGGACGAGATTGGCGGGCGACTTGAACGGGTCTGGGCTGACTGGCCGCAGACGCGCCGACGACGAACCTGCCGGCCGAGTCCTGCAGAAGACGTCCCTGCTGCAGCAGCTCCTGGCAGGCCGCGTTGGTTTCCTCGACCATTGCCGCGTTCTGCTGCGTCGCCTGATCCATCTGGTTGATCGCGCCGTTGATTTCCTGCAGGCCCGTCGCCTGTTCGCGATAGGACTGGACGATGGAAGCGATACTGTCGCTGATGCGGTTGATCTGCTCCTCGATCTTCAGCAGGGCGTCGCCGGTTTCGTTCACCAGCCCGACGCCCGCGGCAACTTCCTGGCCGGACACATTGATCAGGTTTTTGATTTCCTTTGCTGCATTTGCCGACCGCTGGGCGAGTTCACGCACCTCCTGCGCGACAACCGCAAAACCCTTGCCGGCCTCACCGGCGCGCGCCGCCTCGACGCCGGCATTCAGCGCCAGCAGGTTGGTCTGGAACGCGATTTCATCAATGACGCCGATGATGCGGCCGATCTGGCTCGACGAGGTCTGAATCCGGTCCATCGCTCCGATCGCATCACGCACCACCGTTGCCGAGACATGAGCGCTCCGCTTGGTTTCCTCGACCAGCTTGCCGGCATTTTCGGCGCGCTGCGACGATGTTCTGACCGTGGTGGTCACCTCATCAAGTGCCGCGGCGGTCTGTTCCAGTGCTGCCGCCTGTTGCTCGGTCCGTCTGGCGAGTTGATCTGCGGAGGATGCCAGTTCGCTTGACCCGCCTTCGACCGCCACCGAGGCCATCTTGATCTCTGTCAGCGCGGCCGCGACCGCTTCGACCATGTTGTTGAAATCCCGCCGCAATTTATCGAATTCTGGGCCGAGATCGGCCAGGTGTATCGAGAAGTCGCCTGCGGCAAGCTTTTCCAATGAAGTTGCAAGAGCGGTCATGACCAGCCGTTGAGTTTTGCTGGCCTCTTCCGTGAACAATGTGTTGCGTGCCCGTTCGGCGTCGAGCGAAGCGCTCTGCTCGGCAGCGGCCTGCTCTCTTTCGACCTTCGATATCGCCTCATGACGGAAAACTTCCAACGCGCGTGCCAGAAAACCGATCTCGTCGCCATTTTCCTTGTAGGTGACAGGGGAGACCAGATCGCCTTTCTGCAACGCGCTGATTCTTTCGCTGAGGATTCTGATGGGCCGGCCAACAAGGCTGCGCATGGCGAGAAGGA
This sequence comes from Rhizobium leguminosarum, assembly GCF_001679785.1. NCBI lineage: Bacteria > Pseudomonadati > Pseudomonadota > Alphaproteobacteria > Hyphomicrobiales > Rhizobiaceae > Rhizobium > Rhizobium leguminosarum. The sequence goes on along the minus strand of NZ_CP016286.1, from coordinate 1,745,650 downwards.
AGGCGACGACGGCCAAGGCGGTGATCAGCGACTGGGTGAACAGCGAAACGAGAACCTTCTGCCTGACTTCAGCAGCGATTTTTTCGACGGACCAGTTGGTAACGATATAGCCGGTGGCCTTGCCTGATTTATCCAACGGGAGCGGCGCGATGATCGTGACCACGCCGGCGGATATTCCGCTGTCGTCGATCGTCGTTTTCTCCGGCTTGGCACCGAGGCTCTTCACCAGATCGGCCGGTGCGGGCAAACCGTTGATGCCATCGCGTGTCCACGTGTCGACGGCGGCAGGCTCAGAGTTGAATGCGGCAAACTGCACGAGATCGAGCGAAGGGTCATCGCGGTAGAGCGAATAGGCTTCACGGACCGCATTCGCCTTGCCCCACTTGACCCCGCCGGCGGCCAGCGAGGCAAACTGCTCCGCATCCTTGGACCAGTTGGCCTTGGCGCCATCGATCAGAGCCCGGGTTTCGTACATCCAGGTATAGGTGGCGAAAGCGGAAATGCCGCAGAGGTTGACGGCCACGATAATCGCCGCCAGCTTGGCTGTCAGAGGCATCGTTTTCAAAAAATGGAACATTCCGCGGCAGCCTAGAATTGCAGCTCAGTCGAACATGTTCCCGACCGGCGTCTCAATACGGGCATCCGCGCTGACGATCACATCACGAGCCCTCATGCCCATGTGCGGATAGCAACCCAAAACGCGCAAACGCAGTGTGTATTTGATATGTGAATAAATCATAAAGTAGAATGGGATGCCGGAGCACACACGTGTTATTTCGCTATTGCGCCCGCTGGAGATCTGCCTCGCCCCGCTGGAGAGAAGAGGTATGTCGCGCGTCCATGTTCCCTACGCCCCGGCCGAAGAAGAGAGACAGATGGCACCGCTTGGCGCGCGCGGCTAGAATCAACCATCTGGTTCGCGGCTTGCCGCCGCGCCGGTTTGCTGAAATAGATGCGCCGTCAGGTGCCCGCCGGTAAGGCGGGAGAATCGGGAATCCGGTGCAAGGCCGGAACGTGCCCAACGCTGTAAGGCCGACGCTTGCCGCTTCATCACGCCACTGGCTTCTTGCCGGGAAGGCTGCGGCAGACGGATGACGCCAAGTCAGAAGACCGGCCTGGCAAAGATAGACCGATCCGCGCGGACGGCGGGGCGGTTGCGTTGTTGGGGATTTGACGATGCGACCCTTTGATGAGGATGCCCTTTCGGCGGCGTCCGGTTTTTCCGTGGCCGAACGCGAGGCCGTCTATCATGCGATCATGACGCGGCGTGACGTTCGCAGCCAGTTCCTGCCCGATCTCTTGCCGGACGACGTTGTAGAGCGTCTGCTGACGGCCGCTCACCACGCACCCTCCGTCGGCTTCATGCAGCCGTGGAATTTCATTCTGGTGAAAAGTGCCGCTGTGCGGGCGCGCGTCCGGGATGCCTTCGCGAGCGCCAACGACGAGGCGGCGCTGATGTTTGCCGGCGATCGGCGGCAGGCCTACCGCGCCCTCAAGCTCGAAGGCATCGTGGAGGCGCCGCTCGGCATATGTGTGACCTGCGATCCCACGCGCAGCGGCAGCGTGGTGCTGGGGCGCACCCACAATTCGAAGATGGATTCATACTCGACCGTCTGCGCCATCCAGAATCTCTGGCTGGCGGCGCGGGCGGAAGGGGTCGGCATCGGTTGGGTCAGCATCTTCCGCGAAGGCGATCTGAAAACCATTCTCGGCATACCCGAGCATATCGAAGTAGTCGCCTGGCTCTGTGCCGGTTTCGTCGATCGGCTCTATGACGAGCCGGAACTCTCCGTCAAAGGCTGGCGGCAGCGGCTGCCGCTGGAGGATCTGGTCTTCCATGATGGATGGGGACTGAACACCTAGGGCAGTGCGGTGGAGCATGGCCTCAATCGCACAGTCACGACACTCAAGGTGAGCAAACCGATGTCGGGGATCGCCGACGCCGGGCGAGGGCGAGGTATCTTTATTCCGGGCCTTTATATCGATACGCTGAAGGCGAATCCCGGAATTCCAAATGATATTCGGCTATCGGCGGCTCGATCGGAGGATAACGGCCCAATGAACATGATCGACTTGAAGGAACGCATCATCGTCATCACAGGCGGTGCGCGCGGCATCGGCTACGCTATCGCAGAGCGCGTCATCCAGTCTGGTGGCAAGGTGGCAATCTGGGACCTGAACGAAAACATGGCGAAGGACAGCGCTTCCGCTCTCGGCTCCGGCACGGTCGCTTTCGGCGTCAACGTCGCAGATCCCCAATCAGTGAAAAACGCGGCGGCGACGACCGAGGAGATTTTTGGCCGTATCGACGGCCTCGTCAATTCCGCCGGGATTACCGGTCCGGTTAAGCCCACGATTGAATACGATGTCATCGAGTGGAAAGATGTTGTCGATGTCTGCCTCACGGGAACCTTCAACTGCTGCCGCCACGTCGTTCCGGTCATGTTAAAGCGCGACTACGGGCGGATCGTGAACATCTCTTCGGTGGCAGGCAAGGAAGGAAATCCGAACATCGCTGCCTATAGCGCAGCGAAAGCCGGTGTGCTGGGCTTCACCAAGTCTCTTGGCAAGGAACTCGCAAAGACGGGAATCGCCGTGAACGCGGTAACGCCGACCACAGCAAAGACACCTATATTGGACGGGCTGACACCGGAATTTATCGAATATATGCGCGTCCGCATTCCGCGCGACCGTTTTGTTGAACTTCATGAGATCGCTTCGATGGTCGTCTGGCTGCTCTCCGAAGAGAACTCTTTCACGACCGCATCGACGTTCGACCTGAGCGGCGGTCGTACGACCTACTGACCATGCTCAAGCGACCCGCATTGACATCCCGCCGCAAGTTCACCTGACGTCGGCTTCATCTCAAGCACCCCGGCACAACGCCGCGATAGCTTCGTCACCGCCGTTTGAGCTGCTTGGTCACCGCTGCTGTTGCGGCTGAGGGCCGGGCGCTGCCGGATTGGCGAGGTCGATCGAACCCTGGTCGCCAGCAAGGAATTGCGGGCCGACCTGACGGACCTTGTTCTGTGTCGGATCGTAGGGTCGCTCGGGCGATGGTTGCGGTGCGATCTGCGCTGCAGCATCCTTTACCGGCGGATTGGTGCGGATGGTGGTGATCGAGCCCTGCTGCGGCGGTTCGCTCAACGCCTGCTTGCCGCGCATCTCCTCGTAATAGGCGGTGAGATTGCAGGCGCAGGAGGACTTTTCTCCGGGCGCGCGGTTTTTGTAGGCGAAGGCGTTCTTCATGGCGCTGTAGGGCGTGCCGGTTGCGACCGAGATCATGTTCGAGGCTTCGGTACTCGTCACATCACGATAGAACAATTCTGTCTCGATACCCGGGCACATCTTGGCGCAGGTCTGGGCGTCGCGGCCGAAATCGACCAACGTGGCGTTCGAGCTGATCGGGAAGAAGCCGCCGTCGCAGCTGCGCACACACATGGTGCTGACCGGCGAGAGCATCTCGGCCCTCGGCAGGCCGTAACGCGGATCGATCTCTTCACCGCCGCCGAGTGGGATGAAGGTATCGGTGCGCATCGCCTGTTCCTCGACGCTTGGAGCCGGTTCGTTGGCGCTGCGATCGCTCGGAGCATAGAAGTTTTCGCTGTTGCAGCCATTGCCGTCGAGGGCGGCCGTCAGTTCGCGGCGGGCCTGGTCATTATCGCTGCCCCGGCCGAGCAATTCGCCGCGGCGGTCCTGGAGGTAGCGTATATTGTCGATCATCCTGCCTTCGGCCTGCGAGAGCTCGGCGCAATAATCGGCATTCTCGCCGCCGATGACGACCATACTGCCTGAGGTGCAGCCATAGCTACGCAGATCGTTGCGGACCTTGCGCAGCTCGAGGTTCTGCTCAGCCATGGCGCTGGCAAACTGGCGCGCTTCCGGGCCGTTGCTGTTGCCGATCGACCGCGGCAGGTCGGCAAGACGGCCGCGCAGGTCGTCGCAGACCGCACTGGTCTGCGCGGCGGCGGGCGCAGCCAAGGCAAGGAGGAGGGCAAGAGACAGGTTTCGGCGTTTCACGGCGTCGTCCCGGAATGAGCAAAGAATCGATCGGTCGATTGCGGCCTCGATCGCCGCGGGTTTCTCTTAGGGTATTTCTCTTAATAAGCTGGGATAAATTCCTAGCGTATTTTCGCGATTTTATCCAGCGGACCGCCAGAGACCCAGTGTTCGATTATGAAGAAGCTGCCGATGGTAAACAATGAGGCCAAGTGCCCACTCCAATCTCCTGACTCGCTTGGGGAACGTACTCATATCGGGACGTCGAAAATGACAGGAATTGCCAACGAACTCAGCTCCCCCGCAACGACAGTCGGGCTGCCGGAAACCCAACACGGCTTCCACGTCTTCGTGGACGGTTGTTATGAACCCGGTTCCGGGCGCGGCGGATGGGCGTTCGTCGTTTATCGTGATGCGGCGGAAATCGCGTCGGGCTTTGGTGGCGCCGAAGATTCCGCCAATAATTCGATGGAATTGACCGCCGTCCTCAGGGCGGCAATCTGGATCAACTGCGAGGCAAGCGGCGAGCCCGCGACGATCTGGTCCGATTCCATCTACGCCATCAAAGGCTGCAACAGCTGGCGACATATCTGGAAGAACAACGGCTGGAAGAAAAGCAGCCCGAATGGGAATGCCCGAAGGCGAACGATCGCCAATGCGGAACTCTGGAAAGCCGTCGATCTTCAACTATCCCAGAATGGTCTGGTGACCATTGCCTGGTGCAAAGGCCATTCCGGCATTGCTGGCAACGAGCGCGCGGATGCGCTGGCGGATAAAGGGTGCCTGTCGATAGGGAGTGCCTGATATGTGTGACATCAGGACATGTGTCGGGACGGCTTCAGGGTCTTTTTGTTGGGTCGCGGGCAACCGGCTCACGCCGGTTGCGATGCCTCGACGACGGCGAGTGCCGCCATGTTGACGACGCCGCGGGAGGTGACCGAGGGGGCGAGGATGTGGGCGGGCAGGGCGGTGCCGAGCAGGATCGGGCCGACGTGCAGGCCGTCGGTCATCGACTTGACCACACCGAGGGTGATGTTGGCGGCATCGAGGTTCGGGAAGACCAAAAGATTGGCTTCGTCGTGCAGGGTCGTGTCCGGCATGACGCGCTTGCGCAGTGCTTCGGTGATGGCGCTTTCGCCGTGCATCTCACCGTCGACCTCGAGGTCGGGCGCGGCTTCGCGCACGAGCTGCAGGGCGTTGCGCATCTTCGTGGCGCTTTCGGATTCACGCGAGCCGAAGTTGGAATGCGAGACCAGGGCAGCGCGCGGCGTGAGGCCGAAACGGCGGATTTCCTCGGCCGCAAGCACCGTCGCCTCGGCGACCTCTTCGGCGGTCGGATTGAAGGTGACGTAGGTGTCGGTGAAGAAGGTGGCGCCGCGCTGCGAAATCATCAGGCTGAGTGCGGAGAAATCGCGGACATTCTTGCGCTTGCCGATGATCTGGCGAACGTCGCGCAGGTGCTTCTCGTAGCGGCCTTCAAGGCCGCAGATCAGCGCATCGGCCTCGCCGCGCCTCAGCGCCAGCGCGCCGATGACGGTGGTGTTGGTGCGCACGATCGTGCGGGCAGCTTCCGGGATGACGCCGCGGCGGCCGACGAGGGAGAAATAGAGATCGACATATTCGCGGAAGCGCGGATCGTCTTCCGGATTGATGACCTCGAAATCCGACAGCGGCCGGATGCGCAGGCCGTAGCGCTTCAGGCGCGTCTCGATGACTTGCGGGCGGCCGATCAGGATCGGTTCGGCAAGGCCTTCTTCGAGCAGCACCTGAGCGGCGCGCAGCACGCGCTCGTCCTCGCCTTCGGAAAAGATAACGCGCTTGCGCTCGGCGGCCTTGGCGGCGGTGAAGATCGGCTTCATGACGAAGCCGGAGCGGAAAACGAAGCGGTTCAGCTGGTCGAGATAGGCGTCGAAATCCTGGATCGGGCGGCGCGCCACGCCGCTCTGTTCGGCGGCCTTGGCGACCGCAGGTGCGATGCGCAGGATCAAGCGCGGATCGAAGGGTGAGGGGATCAGATAGTCAGGGCCGAAGACCGGAGTCTCACCGGAATAGGCGCGGGCGGCGACGTCGGACGGCTCTTCGCGCGCAAGGGCCGCGATGGCGCGCACGGCCGCCATCTTCATTTCCTCGTTGATCGTCTCGGCGCCGCAATCGAGCGCGCCGCGGAAGATATAGGGGAAGCAGAGGACGTTGTTGACCTGGTTGGCGAAATCCGAGCGGCCGGTGCAGATCATCGCATCGGGGCGGGCAGCACGGGCGAGATCAGGCATGATCTCCGGCGTCGGATTGGCGAGCGCCATGATCAGCGGCTTGTCGGCCATCTGCGCCAGCAGTTCCGGCTTCAGCACGCCGGCAGCCGAGAGGCCCAGGAAGACGTCGGCGCCGCCGATATTTTCGGCGAGCGTGCGCGTATCGCTCTTCTGCGCGTAGATGGATTTCCATTCGTCCATCAGCTCGATACGGCCCTCATAGACGAGGCCTTCGAGATCGTGGACCCAGATGTTTTCGCGTTTTGCCCCGAGAATGACAAGCAGGTTGAGGCAGGCAAGAGCGGCAGCACCGGCGCCGGAGGCGACGATCTTGATGTCGGCGATGTTCTTGCCGGCGAGTTCCAGCCCGTTCAGGATCGCGGCGGCGACGATGATTGCCGTGCCGTGCTGATCGTCGTGGAAGACGGGGATCTTCATCTTTTCGCGCAGGCGCCGCTCGACGTCGAAACACTCCGGTGCCTTGATGTCTTCGAGGTTGATGCCGCCGAAGGTCGGCTCCAGCGAGGCGATGGTCGAGACCATCTGGTCGACGCCTGGGGCATCGATCTCGATATCGAAGACGTCGATCCCGGCGAATTTCTTGAAGAGCACGGCCTTGCCCTCCATGACCGGCTTGGAGGCAAGCGGGCCGATATTGCCGAGGCCAAGCACGGCGGTGCCGTTGGAGATAACGGCGACGAGATTGGCGCGCGAGGTATATTCTGCCGCCATTTCGGGATTGTCGCGGATGGCAAGGCAAGGGGCGGCAACGCCGGGCGAATAGGCGAGCGCCAGGTCGCGCTGGTTGCCGAGCGGCTTTGTCGCCTGGATCTCAAGCTTGCCGGGGCGGGGATAGCGGTGGAAGAAAAGCGCCTGTTCGTCGAGATCGCCGCTCGTCAGGTTCTTTTCCGTCTTCGATTTTTCCGGGTGATCCATCGCCGCCTCCGTGCACGTCTTTTGAGCTCCCTCCATACATCAATCGGCTACGGGCGACAGTATGGAAATGAGGGATGGGAGAAGATTTCGTGAGGTGGGCAGAGGGGTGTATCCACGCCGTGACCATTCGGCCTTCAAGCAGCCGCCGCAGCTAATCCTTTTGGGGAAACTTGTTTGACGACCTCAACAGGAGCAGGATGCCGGCCGCGACGGTGCGGGGCGCCGGTCGCATGGAGGAAATCATGGACAATTTGAACCTCACGACCCTGCAAAAGGGGCAGACGATGGTCAATGACGTGGCCATCGATGCTTTTGCCGCCGGATTTCGCGGCAGTCTCCTGACCAGCAAAGACATGGATTACAACGAGGCGCGGACGATCTGGAATGCGATGATCGACCGCAGCCCCGGGCTCATCGCGCGTTGCGCGGGTGCCGCCGATGTCGTGCGGGCAGTGCGGTTTGCACGCGACAATAATCTGCTCCTTTCGGTGCGCGGCGGCGGCCACGGTATCGCCGGCAATGCGGTCTGCGAGGGCGGTGTGGTCATCGACCTGTCGGCGATGAAATCGGTGCGGGTCGATCCGCAGATGCGCCGCGCCAGGATCGAGCCGGGAGCCACGCTTGCCGATGTCGATCAGGAAACGCTGGCCTTCGGGCTGGTGCTGCCGACCGGCATCAATTCCACGACCGGCATTGCTGGATTGACACTTGGCGGCGGCTTCGGCTGGCTGACACGCAAATTCGGGCTGACGATCGACAATCTGCTTTCGGTTGATGTGGTGACGGCCGATGGCGAACTGGTCAAGGCGAGCGAGACGGAAATGCCGGACCTCTTCTGGTCGTTGCGCGGCGGCGGCGGCAATTTCGGCGTCGTGACTTCTTTCGAATTCCAGCTCAACCCTCTCAACACAGAGGTTCTCGCTGGGCTCGTCGTGCATCCCTTCGCCGATGCGGAAATGGTGCTCAAGGAGTACCGGCAGGCGCTGGAGGCGGCTCCGGACGAGCTGACCTGCTGGGTGGTGATGCGCCAGGCGCCGCCGCTGCCGTTCCTTCCCGCGGAATGGCACGGTAAGGAAATCGTCGTGCTTGCCATGTGCTATTGCGGAGACATCGCGGCGGGCGAAAAGGCGACAGCCAGATTGCGCGCGATCGGAAATCCGATTGCCGACGTCGTCGGTCCGGTGCCGTTCACCGGCTGGCAGCAGGCCTTCGACCCGTTGCTCACCCCCGGTGCGCGCAATTACTGGAAGAGTCAGGATTTCGCCTCCCTCTCGGATGCGGCGATCGACGTGCTGCTCAACGCCGTGCGCAAGCTGCCCGGACCGGAATGCGAGATCTTCATCGGTCATGTCGGCGGTGCGGCTGGCCGCGTGGCCACCGAAGCCACCGCATTTCCGCAACGCAGCTCGCATTTCGTCATGAATGTGCATGCGCGCTGGCGGGAAGCCGGGATGGATGGAAGCTGTATCGGTTGGGCACGGGAGCTTTTCGAGGCAACCAAGCCGCATTCGGTCGGCACCGCCTATATCAACTTCATGCCCGAAGACGAAGGCGATCGCGTCGAGACTGCCTACGGCGCCAATTACGCTCGCCTTGCCGAGATCAAGCGGCGCTACGATCCGAACAATCTGTTCCGGATGAACCAGAATGTTAAACCGATGGCGGCAGTGCGAGCTGCCTAGCCCCGACGATCCCGCGCTCGGGTGATATAGCCGGGCGCGGGATGAGGCGCCAATCACTTGTCACCCCTCGGTGAGTTCGATCAATTCGCGCAGCAGAACCGCGTCGTCGGACGCGGCATGGCCGTCAGGCCGTAAAACATGGGCAAGCCATGCGCCGTCCGCCGCCAGGCGAACGATCTCGAGTCGCATTCCGCCATCGGTTTCGGCGTGTTTGATGAGCCGGTCATTCATCCATTTATGCCAGAGAGACTTGGAGTAGGGGTCGGCAAGCACGGTCATCGTCTGCGCCGACCACGGGCTGTTGTTGAGGGCGCGGTCGGAAAACAGGGTGCGGACATAGGCGCGGGTGAATGTGCCGTGGCCGCCCTTATCCTTTTTCAGTTCTCCATCGATCTCGCGGTCGAGGTTTTCCATCATGCCGTCGAACACGGCCTCTATAAGCGCCTGCTTATTGGGGAAGTGGTGAAACAGACCTCCCTTGGTCACGCCGGCGGCACTCGCGACCGCCTGCAGGCTGACGGCGGCGAGACCATGTTCCAGCGCCAGCTTGGTGGCGCAATCGAGAAGAGCCTGCCGCACGACGTCCGGCTGTTTCTTTCTGTTGCGGGGGCTATCTACCAATGCATGACCTGTGTTCGAGATAAGCTTCGCGCCGAGGCGGCGCGAGAGGATCAGTATCACTCCCGGGATCGCCGGGCCATGGGAGTTCTGATCATGATAGTGCTATCATACCTACCGGTAGGTATCTTGCAATGCAAAAAAAGATCGACTATCTGTCGGCTGAGGAGGCCCGCCGAACGTCATTTCGGCGGGCTGTGCTTTTTGGGACCCCAGCGGGACCAGCAGGAAGGCTAATGAACATGCTTTTTCGAACGAAATCATTGCGTTATACGCTTGTCCTGGCGCTGATATCAGGTGCATGCCTGCCGGCTTACGCTCAGGAGGGCGGCGCGATGCCACCTGCCGCCGTCAGCGTCCTGACGCTCAACCCGCGTCCGGTTCCCGTTATCAGCGAGCTGCCGGGCCGCATCGCCGCGACGCGTGTTTCGGAGGTGCGGGCCAGAGTTTCCGGCATCCTGCAGGAACGGATCTTCGAGCAGGGCAGCCTCGTTCATCAGGGCGATGTGCTCTACCGGATCGATCCGGCGCTTTTCCGGGTGCGTGTGGCCAGTGCGGAAGCAAGCCTCGATCGCGCCAGGGCGACGCAGCTGAATGCCCGCCAGCAGTTGGACCGGCAGAAGTCGCTGCGCGACCGCGATGTTGCAAGCGGTATCGAATACGATGCGGCAGCCGTCGCCCTTGCCCAGGCCGATGCGGATGTCGCGCTGGCGCAGGCAGCACTTGACGAGGCGAAGATCAATCTCGGCTATACCGAAGTCCGCGCACCGATATCAGGTATCATCGGCGGCGCGCTGGTGACGGAAGGCGCGCTGGTGACGGCCGACGCCGGCGATGCGCTGGCGATGATCCAGCAGATCGACCCCGTCTATGCCGACTTCACACAATCCTCCGGAGACCTGCTGGCGCTGAAGCGGGCGGTCGAGAACGGCAGCCTCGCATCGACGGAAGCCGGGAAGGCCGACATCAAGCTCGTCTTCGACGACGGCACGGTCTATGGCGAAGCCGGAAAGCTGCTCTTCAGCAGCGCCAGCGTCGATGCGACGACGGGCCAGGTTACCCTCCGCGGTGAATTCCCCAATCCGAAGGGCGACCTGCTGCCCGGTCTTTACGTCCGCGTCCGTATCGAACAGGCCGTCCGTGAGAAGGCGATCCTCATCCCGCAGCGCGCCGTCATCCGCACGGCCGACGGCAAGGCGCAGGTCTATGTCGTCCAGGAGGGAGACGTAGCACAGCCGCGTGACGTGGAGCTCGGTCAAACCTTCGGCAATGAATGGGTGGTCGAAAGCGGCCTGTCATCAGGTGAGCGTCTCGTTGTCGACGGCAGCCAGAAACTGCAGCCGGGCGCAAAGGTCGCGCCGGAAGAGTGGCGGGATGGCCAGCTTGCGTCCGGTGACGCCAAGAAGCCGGAGTAAGGTCGATGGCACGCTTCTTTATCGATCGCCCGATCCTGGCCTGGGTCTTTGCGATCTTCATCTCTCTCGCCGGCCTGATCGCGCTGCCGTTCCTGCCGGTTGCGCAATATCCGAAGGTCGCGCCGCCGCAGCTCAGCATCACCACCAGCTATCCCGGCGCATCGCCCCAGGATATCTATCAGGGCGTCACTCGCCAGATCGAAGAAGAGCTGAACGGCGTCGAGCACCTTTCCTATTTCGAGTCGACCTCCGATACATCGGGTGCGATGACCATTACCGCGACCTTTGCGGCCGGCACTGATATCGACCAGGCCTCGGTCGACGTTCAGAACGCCATCCGCCGCGTCGAACCGCGGCTGCCGCAATCCGTCAAGGATCAGGGCATCACGGTCGAGGAGGCATCGTCCGGCTTCCTGATGTTCATCTCGCTGACATCGACGGATGGGAAGACGGACGAGGTGGCACTTGGCGACTATCTCAACCGAAACGTCATCGGCGAGCTACGCCGTCTCGAGGGTGTCGGCCGCGCCCAGCTGTTTGCGTCGCAGCGGGCGATGCGCATCTGGATCGATCCCGACAAGATGGTCGGCCTGAACCTCACCGCGTCCGACATCAGCGCGGCGATCTCGGCGCAGAACGCCCAGGTCGCGGCTGGCCAGATCGGCGCAGCACCCAATCCGATCTCGCAGGACCTGACGGCGACGGTGCTGGTGAAGGGGCAACTGACCGACATCAAGGAGTTCGGAGACATCGTGCTGCGCGCCAATGCCGACGGATCGAACGTCAGGCTGCGCGATGTCGCGCGCATCGAAGAGGGCAGCGAGAGCTACAGCTTCTCCACCCGCTTGAACGGGCAGCCGAGTGGCGCCATTGCCATCCAGCTGTCGTCGACGGGCAATGCCGTCAACACCTCCAACCTGGTCAAGGCGAAGATGGAGGAGCTGTCACGCTTCTTCCCTGACGGCGTCGAATATTCCGTTCCCTATGATACCAGCCCGTTCGTCTCGGCATCGATCGAGAAGGTGGCGCATACACTCGCAGAAGCCGTCGCGCTCGTCTTCGTCGTCATGCTCATCTTCCTGCAGAGCTTCCGCTACACCATCATTCCAACGCTCGTCGTGCCCGTCGCGCTGCTCGGGACGCTTGCTGTCATGTTTGCTGCCGGCTTCTCGATCAACGTGCTGACGATGTTTGCGATGGTGCTTGCCATCGGCATTCTCGTCGACGACGCCATCGTGGTGGTGGAAAACGTCGAGCGGCTGATGGCGGTGGAAGGGCTGTCACCGAAGGAAGCGACCAAGAAGGCGATGCGGCAGATCACCGGCGCGATCCTCGGGATTACGCTGGTTCTCTCCTGCGTCTTCGTGCCAATGGCGTTCTTCCCAGGCTCCACAGGCATCATCTACCGTCAGTTCAGTCTGACCATGGTCGTATCCATCCTGTTTTCGGCCTTCCTGGCGCTGTCGCTGACCCCGGCGCTTTGCGCCACTTTCCTGAAGCCGATCAAGGGTCACCACGAGAAGAAGGGCATTGCCGGCTGGTTCAACCGCAACTTCGACCGGTTGACCGGCCGTTATGCCCGCACCGTCGAGGGACTGGCCAAGCGCTCCTGGCGGGTCATGGCCGTCTATGTCGCGCTGCTCGTCGGCCTTGGCTACCTCTTCGTCAACCTGCCGAGCAGCTTCGTGCCGGATGAGGATCAGGGCTTCCTGATCGTCGACGTGCAGGGACCGCCGGAGGCGAGCCGCAACCGCACGGTGGCCTCGCTCGAAAGCATCGAGGCGATCTTCAAGAAAGAGCCGGCCGTTGCCAACGTCGTCGCGATCCAGGGCTTCAGCTTCTCGGGGCAGGGACCGAACGCTGCCCTGGTATTCGTCACACTCAAGGACTGGGCCGAACGCGGCGCCGGCAATTCGGTACAGGAGATCTCCAACCGCGCCAACATGCAGTTGTTTGGGCTGAAGGACGCCACATCCTTCGCGCTGTCGCCGCCGCCGATCGAAGGGTTCGGCACGACCAACGGCTTCACCTTCCGCCTTCAGGATCGCGGGGCGAAAGGCCAGGCGGCACTGACCGAGGCGGCGGGAATGCTGATCGGCAAGGCATCGCAGAATCCCATCATCGCAGGTATCCGCCCGGAAGGCATGCCGGACTCGGCCCAGCTCGTGCTCGTTATCGATCGCGAGAAGGCAAATACCTTCGGCGTCGCCTTCGCCGACATCAACAGCACGATCACCGCCAATCTCGGTTCGAGCTATGTCAATGACTTCCCGAATTCGGGCCGCATGCAGCGCGTCATCGTGCAGGCGCAGGACAAGAGCAGGCTTCAGGCGGAAGACCTGATGAAGCTCAATGTCCGCAATGCGAGCGGCGGCATGGTGCCGCTGTCGTCCTTCGCCGTCGCCGAATGGCAGAAGGGACCGGCGCAGATCGTCGGTTATAACGGCTACCCTTCCGTGCGTATCTCTGGCGCTCCGGCGCCTGGATATTCGTCGGGCGCGGCAATTGTCGAAATGGAGCGGCTGGCCTCGGAACTTCCCGACGGTTTCGGCTTCGAATGGACCGGCCAGTCGCTGGAGGAGCTGAGATCGGGATCGCAGGCGCCGTTCCTGTTCGGCCTCAGCATCCTTTTCGTCTTCCTGCTGCTGTCGGGGCTTTACGAGAGTTGGTCCATCCCGTTGTCGGTGATGCTGGTCGTGCCGCTTGGCGTCATCGGCTGCGTGCTCGCGGTGATGAGCCGCGACATGTCCAACGACATCTACTTCAAGGTCGGCCTGATCGCGATCATCGGACTGTCGGCAAAGAACGCCATCCTGATCGTCGAATTCGCCAAGGACGGCTTTGCCGAGGGCAAATCGCTGATGGATGCCGCGATCGAAGGCGCCCGTCTGCGCTTCCGGCCGATCATCATGACCTCGCTCGCCTTCACTTTGGGCGTGGTGCCGCTGGCGATCGCCACCGGGCCAAGTGCGGCGAGCCAGAATGCCATCGGCACGGGCGTGCTCGGCGGCATGATCTCGGCGACGGTGCTGGCGATCTTCTTCGTTCCCGTCTTCTTCGTCTTTGTGCTGCGTCTCTTAAGGACGAAGCGGCCGGAGACTGTGAACGAGGAGGCGCCGGCCGGGCAGGAGCCGGCAACCGTCACGTCGCCGACCTGAGGTGAAGAGTTGGCGGTTGCCTTGCGCAACCCGCCGCACCTTTGCGCCGGTCCGATTTCAGGAATTATGCAGTCGGCTTCGGCGTGATCGTCACGTCGGCGCCATAGGCATCGCGCAGTTCGCCTTCCTGTCCCGGCTGCCGGTCGGCGGCCTGATGCAGCAGGATTGACTCGTATCCTTGCGAGCGCGTCCCCTCGATCAGGGTGATATCGGCGTTTCCAGGATTGTCGGAGCGCTCGAACCACTCGACAGGGCGGTGCAGGAAGTTCATTTCGACCGCCCGGTTGGTGACGCCATGACCGACGATCACGAGGTTGTGGTCGCTATTTTCGGCGTCGTGCATGACGGTCTGGAGGAACAGGCGCACCCGCTGCGCCACATCCGCCCGGCTTTCGCCATCCGGCGGCCGTGCGTAGAACTTGCCGCTGTTGCTGCGCAGCCTTGCCCATTTTTCGAACTCCTCGGGAAACTTCTGCTTCTGTTCGGCGTGGTCGTAGATTTCGGTGAAGAGACCGAAATCCTGCTCGCGCAGCAGATAATCCTCCCTGATATCGCCGACGAAGCTTTCCGGCAGGGCCTCGAGCAGCGCATCCTTGCTCTGCCGGGTCCTGAGAAAGGGCGAATACCAGATCTGCAGCTTGCCGAAACCCGCGCTCGGCAATGCTTGCAGGTAGGAGGCGATCACCCCGCCTGCCTCGAGGGCCTGCCGATGGCCCCATCGCGTCAGCGGCACGTTGTGATCGCCGAATTGACGGTAGGCCTGTTCGTTGATGTTGCCGAGGGATTCGCCATGGCGAACGAGAAAAAGACGCATCAGCCATCCCGCATTGTCGGATATGAATCGCCGCCATCATGAACGCCCTGAATGCGCAGGGCAACATGGCCGGCAGGCCTGGCAGCGACGGGCATCCTGTCCGCGCGGCGACAGGCATTCTGCCAGCGCGGCGACAGGCATTCTGCCAGCGCGGCGACAGGCATTCTGCCAGCGCGGGATGATCGGGTTTGCAGCGCTTTTCCACACCTTGTCATCTTCCTGAAACACGAGTCTGATTTTGGAAGGCTAGATGAAAGATGGGACATGAGCGGCAGCTCGTGAAAGACATGATGGAACCCAGACATTTCCGCACGCTCTTCATTTCCGATGTCCATCTCGGCTCGAAGGCCGCGAAGGCCGACTTCCTGCTGGATTTCCTGCGCCACCACGAGGCCGATACGATCGTGCTCGTCGGCGACATCGTCGATGGCTGGCGCCTGAAGCGCAGCTGGTACTGGCCGCAGGTCTGCAACGACGTCGTCCAGAAGCTGTTGCGCAAGGCGCGCAAGGGCACGCGCGTCGTCTATATTCCCGGCAATCACGACGAATTCCTGCGCGCCTTCCCGGGCATGCATTTCGGCGGCATCGAGGTCGTCGAGCGCATGATGCATGACGGCGCCGACGGCAAGAAATACCTGATCCTGCATGGTGACGAGTTCGACGTCGTCGTCCGCAATGCCCGGCTGCTCGCCTATCTCGGCGACTGGGCCTATGACACGGCGATCCGCATCAACATCATCCTTGCGGCAGTGCGCCGCCGGCTCGGCATGCCCTACTGGTCGTTCTCGGCCTGGGCGAAGCTGCAGGTCAAGCATGCGGTCAACTTCATCGGCGAATTCGAGCGCGTCGTGGCCGAGGAAGCCCGCAAACATGGCGCCGACGGCGTCATCTGCGGACATATCCATCATGCCGTGATCCAGGACATGGACGGCATCCGCTACATCAACACCGGCGATTGGGTGGAAAGCTGCACGGCGGTCGCCGAACACGAGGACGGCACGTTCGAACTGATCACCTGGCGGTCTCTCGCCAGCAGCGTGCCTGCGCTTGTAGCCATCGAAATGCATGACGAGGGTGAATTGGCCCCGCAGGCTGCCTGATTTTGGCGCCTGCGCTTTACAGCGCCGCGTGTCTTTTCAGACGCGCAAAGGACGCCGTAGCACTTTGAAATTATGCTTTAGGAATTTAGCCGTTACCGTCAGGCGACAGGCCCTATTTATTTTCTAAAACGTTTCAGAACGGCTATTTCTCGCAATAGTCGTCTCCGGGGTGGTGTGTTAGGACAACGACCGGTTTCCTTCAGGTCCACCCATGATTCCCGCTCAAAATTCCCCGACGGGTGAGGGAGCGCCGCCGCGCTTCCGATTGCTCAGCGCGCTTTCCTATTGCGCGCCGCTGCTCGTCAACGGCATCGTCCTGCCGTTCTTCCCCGTTTGGCTTGCCGGCCACAGCTTCAGCGACCACGAAATCGGTGTGATCCTGGCCGTTCCGATGGTGGTGCGCGTGCTGGTGGCGCCTGTTGTCGCCATGATCGCCGACCGGATGAAGGAGCGCGCCGACGTGCTGCTCTGGTCAGGCGGCCTGTCGCTGCTGACGGCGGTGGCACTCTACTGGACGACGACTTTCTGGCCTGTCTTCATCGTCTTTACGCTGCAGGGCGCCACCTTCGCGCCCTATGTGCCGGTCGTCGAATCGATCGTCATATCGGGCGTGCGCCGCTGGGGGCTCGATTACGGATCGATGCGGGTCTGGGGCTCGATCGCCTTCATCGTCTCGACGCTGGTCGGTGGCCAGTTGATCAACCGGTGGGGCGGCGGGATGGTGCTTGATGTCATGGCGTTCGGCTTTACCATGACCGTTGTCATGGCGATCTTCTGTCCGCGCATCGGGCCGACGCGGCGCCGCGGCCAGCCGATCGATCTTCCGGCCGCCACCGGCAGCGGCCTGCGTGAGCCGCACCTGCTGCTGCTCTTGATCGGCGTCGCCATCCAGCAATCGAGCCATGCGGTGCTCAACGCCTTCTCCTCGATCTACTGGCATCACCTCGGCTTTTCCGGCACCGAGGTCGGCCTGCTCTGGAGCGCCGGCGTCGCTTCGGAAGTGACGGTGTTCTTCCTGTCGAAGCGCCTCAGCCGTCGCTTCGACGCTTGGACGCTGATCCGCTTCGGCTGCGCCATCAGCGTCTGCCGCTGGATCCTGTTTCCGATGAATACCGGTTTTGCCGGTTTCTTCCTGCTCCAATGTTTCCACGGCTTCACCTACGCCTTCGTGCATACGGGCGTGCAGCGGCGGATCGTGGCGACGGTGCAGGAGACGCAGGAATCCTCGGCACAGGGCGCCTATTTCTTTTATGTCGGCATGGCGATGGCGCTGATGACCCTGGCGTCGGGTTATCTCTATGCCTGGCTCGGCGTCGTCAGCTATTACGTCATGGCCGTAGTCGCTTTCTCCGGCCTCGGCCTCGTCATCTTTGCCTATTATCTTCAGCCCCAGAGGGTGCTTTCGGGCGGAAAGACCAGGGAAGCGGCGTAATGCAGGCCGGGTTCGCGGTCGCGGGCAAGTAATAGCGGACCATCGAGATCGACGAAATCGGCATTCTGGGCGAGCAGAACGGCGGGCGCCATGGCAAGCGAGGTGCCGACCATGCAGCCGATCATGATGCTGAAACCAAGCCGCTCGGCCTCGGCCTTCATCGCCAGCGCCTCCGTCAGGCCGCCCGTCTTGTCGAGCTTGATGTTGATCGCGTCGTAGCGGTCGGCAAGGCTTGCGAGATCGCCGGTGTGGTGGACGCTCTCATCGGCGCAGACGAGAAGCGGGCGGCGGATTTCGGCAAGCAACGCATCGCGGCCAGCCGGCAGCGGCTGTTCGACGAGGGCCACACCCGCTTGCGCCGCGATATTGAGGTGGTGTTCCAACACTGCTTCCGGCCAGCCCTCATTGGCATCGAGGATGATGGCGGCATCGGGCGCTGCGGCGCGGACGGCGCGGATGCGGCTTTCATCGTCGCCGGTTCCGACCTTGACCTTGAGCAGTGCACGGCCGGCATGTTCGCGCGCCTGGGCGGCCATCACCTCCGGCTCACCGAGCGAGATGGTGTAAGCGGTGGTGAGCGGCTGCGGAGCGGAAAGGCCGAGGCGGGCGGCGACGCTGTCTCCCGTCCGCTTGGCCTCAAGATCCCATAGGGCGCAATCGACGGCGTTGCGGGCCGCACCCGGCGGCATGGCCGACAGCAGGTCATGGCGCGAAATACCGGCCTCTATCAGCGGTCGCGCCGCCTCGATCTGGGCGAAAACACCCTCCATGGTCTCGCCGTAGCGGCGGTAAGGCACGCATTCGCCGAGCCCCCGCGCACCCGCTTCGATAAGCCTGCAAGTGATGACCTCGGCTTCGGTCTTTGCCCCGCGCGAGATGGTGAAGGTTCCGGCAATCGGGAAGGAATTCATCTGGATATCGAGGGTGCGCGGCATTATTGCTCTCCTGCAAGCATGGAAATTGCACGGTGCTTCTGTATATTGACGCGCCGGACGGACGATCTGCTTCGCGATTCGGCAATGTCGCTGTAAGCCTTGAAAGACACAAGTATCTTGAACGCCGAGAATCGCAACGCCGCCTCACTGCAAGTGGACGACCAGGCTGATGGCTCGGGACAGCGTGTGCGTCTTCAGGGCAATTGGCGCAGCGCCTACATCCATCTGGTGCTACGCGATTTTGAAAAGCTCCTGCAGAAGAAGACCGGCGACCTGACGGTAGACCTCTCGGAGATTTCGGAGATCGACACAGCCGGAATCTGGCTGCTGTGCCGGCTGAAAAAGCAAGAAGAGGCGGGCGGGAGGGCGGTTCGCTTCGAAGGCACCAACTCGCATATCGACGAAATGCTGGAGATGTTTTCCGAGGAGCCGGCCAAGCCCGAGCCGGAGCAGGTGGAGAAAGTCTCGTTTGCCACGCGCATCTTCGCGCCGATCGGCAAAATGACCTATGAAGTCTGGGACAATTTCGCCGCTGCCATGTATATCCTCGGCTCGGCGGTGCGCGGCGCGCAGATGAAGTTCGGCCGCGGCAGCGGCGTTTCGCCGGCCTCGATCGTCAACCAGATCGACCATATGGGCGTTCGCGCCGTTCCGATCATCTTGCTGATGTCTTTCCTGATCGGGGCGATCATCGCCCAGCAAGGCGCCTTCCAGCTGCGCTACTTCGGTGCTGAGGTCTTCGTCGTCGATCTCGTCGGCATCCTGCAATTGCGCGAAATCGGCGTGCTTCTGACGTCGATCATGATCGCCGGCCGCTCGGGCAGCGCGATCACCGCCGAAATCGGCTCGATGAAGATGCGCGAGGAGATCGACGCGCTGAAGGTGATGGGGCTGAACCCCATCGGCGTGCTGATCTTCCCGCGGCTGGTGGCGTTGACCATTGCGCTGCCGCTTTTGACGGTGCTCGCAAATTTCGCTTCGCTGGGCGGGGCTGCCGCTGTCGCCTGGGGCTATTCCGGTATCACCTTCGCCAACTTTCTGTCGCGCCTGCACGAGGCGGTGACACTGTCGACGGTGCTCTCAGGCATGATCAAGGCGCCGTTCATGGCGCTGGTCATCGGCATCGTCGCCGCCGTCGAGGGGCTGAAGGTCGGCGGCAGCGCGGAATCGCTCGGCCAGCATGTGACGGCCGCGGTGGTGAAGGCGATTTTCGTCGTCATCCTAATGGACGGGCTTTTTGCGATGTTCTATGCAGCGATCGACTTTTAGCATGGCGGACCGCGTGGACGAGAAACCGATCGATACGGGAGACAAGGACGAAAGGGACATCGTGCTGTCGGCACGCGACGTCACCGTCGGCTTCGGCTCCAAGGTCGTGCTCGACAATCTGAACCTCAATATCTACCGCGGCGAGATCCTCGGTTTCGTCGGCGCGTCTGGCACCGGCAAATCGGTGTTGATGCGCACCGTGCTCAGGCTGCTGCCGCGCCGCTCCGGCACGATCAAGATCCTCGGCCAGGATTTCGACGAGCTCGACGAGCCGCAGCGCAACGCGCTCGACATGCGGCTCGGCGTGCTCTTCCAGCAGGGGGCGCTGTTCTCGTCGCTGACGGTCAAGGAAAACATCCAGGTGCCGATGCGCGAATATCTCGACCTGCCGACCTCGCTGATGGACGAGCTGGCGCATCTGAAGATCCGCATGGTCGGGCTTGCGGCCGATGCCGCCGACAAATATCCGTCCGAACTGTCAGGCGGCATGATCAAGCGCGCAGCCCTTGCCCGCGCGCTGTCACTCGATCCGGAACTCGTCTTTCTGGACGAACCGACTTCGGGTCTCGACCCGATCGGTGCGGCCGAATTCGACGAACTGATCGCCAACCTGCGCGATAGTCTGGGACTGACCGTGTATATGGTCACGCACGACCTCGACAGCCTGTTTTCGGTCTGCGACCGTATTGCCGTGCTCGGAAAGAAACGGGTAATGGTGGAAGGCACGATCGAAGACATGCTGGCCTATGACGATCCGTGGGTGCAGGCCTATTTCAAGGGCAAACGTGCGCGGTCGATCGTGCCGCAGGACGATGGCGCGCGGCACGGCAGCAGCGGGAAGTGACCGGATAAGATGGAAACCAAAGCCAATTACACGATTGTCGGTTTTTTCACGGTGCTGGTGATCGCGGCGGCGTTCGGCTTCGTCTACTGGATGGCCGAATATGGCCGCGGCGGCCCGATGACGGAGTTGATCGTTCGTATTCCGGGCTCGGCCAACGGCCTCAGCGTCGGTTCGCCGGTGCGCTTCAACGGTATCCAGATCGGCTCGGTGCAGACGCTGTCGATCGATGCCGACGATCCGCAATATTCGCTGGCCTTCACCCAGGTCCGTACCGATGCGCCGATCTACCCCTCCACCAAGGCAGCCCTGGAAATCCAGGGTCTGACCGGGGCTGCCTATATCGAACTTTCGGGCGGCCGCAAGGGCGAGGAAAGTATACTCCAGCATGCGATCGACAATAACAAACGCGCCGTCATCGTCGCCGACCAGTCGAGCGTCACCAATCTTCTGGCGACGGCCGACAAGATCCTCGATCGGGCCAACGACGCGGTCGGCGAACTTCAGGGTTTCATCGAAGATTCGCGCGGGCCGCTAACCGAGACTTTCAAGAATGCCGAGACGTTCTCGGATGCGCTTGCCAAGAATTCCGGCAATATCGACGCCTTCCTGCAGAGCGTGGGTGAACTCTCCAATACGGTGAAGGCCGTGTCGGGCCGTGTCGATTCGACGCTTCAGGCCGTCGAATCGCTGGTCAAGGCGGTCGATGCGCAAAAGATCGACAACATCGTCTCCAATGCCGAGAAGATCACCGCCAATGTCGCCGATGCCTCAGGCGACCTCAAAGGGGCGATCCAGAAGTTCGACCAGACGGCCACCACCTTCAACGATTTCGGCAAGCAGGCGCAGGCGACGCTCGATCGCGTCGATACGCTCGTTGCCCAGATCGATCCGGCGAAGGTGAAGGGTTCCGTCGACGACATCGCGCAGGGGACCAAGGATGCGCGCGCCGCCGTCGCCTCTATCCGCGATGTCGCCAACACGGTTTCGGCGCGTCAGAAAGATATCGACCAGACGATCCAGGACGTCTCTCAGCTTGCCAACAAGCTGAATTCGGCGTCGACCCGAATCGACGGCATTCTCATCAAGGTCGATGCGCTGCTCGGAACCGACAATACGCAATCACTGTTTGCCGAGGCGCGCAATACGCTGGAATCCTTCAAGAAGGTGGCCGACAACCTGAATTCGCGGATCGGGCCGATCGCCGACAATCTGCAGAAATTCTCGAGCGGTGGCTTGCGCGACGTGCAGACTCTCATCAATGACATGCGCGGAACCGTGAGCAATCTGAACGATACGATCAGCAACTTCGACCGCAATCCGCAACGCCTGATCTTCGGCGGGGACACGGTCAAGCAATATGACGGCCGGACGCGGCGTTAAACTTGGGAAGTCAGGGGTAGCCTAATATGGTCGCATCGCATCTGTTGTCGCGCCGTTCTTGGATCAGGGGAACGGTGATCGCGCTGCCGCTGACGGCGCTGATCCTTTCCGGGTGCGGCACCGCGGCCAAGAACGATACTTATGATCTTTCCGCCGCCGTCGACGGCAGCGGACCCGCGGCCAAATCCCGCCAGATCCTGATCGCCAGCCCGACGGCGCTAAGGTCGCTCGACAGCGAGCAGATCGTGATCCGTGTTTCGCCGTCGGAAATCCAGTATCTCTCAAAGGCGCAGTGGGGCGACAAGCTGCCGCGCATAGTGCAGTCGAAGCTGGTGGAAGCCTTTGAGAACTCCGGCAAGCTCGGCGGCGTCGGCATGCCGGGGCAGGGGCTGGCGATCGACTATCAGGTCGTCACCGATATCCGCTCCTTCGAAATCGATGCTTCGAACGGCAATCAGGCGGTGGTCGAAATTTCCGCCAAGATCCTCAACGACCGCAACGGCTCGGTGCGCGCCCAGAAGGTGTTCCGCGCCATGGCGCCGGCCGGAGGTGACAATGAAGGCTTCGTCAAGGGCCTCGACCGCGCCTTCTCCACGGTTGCCTCCGAAATCGTCTCGTGGACGCTACCCTTGATCTGACCGGCGTTTGCACGACGGCGCCTCGATCCGCGCCTTGCCGGTTTTTTGAAAAATATCGACGCTGATGACATTAAGATCGTCGTCGCATTCAGTTTCTTCATGAATTTATGGACGATGTATCAGGCCAAGCATGGCGGACGGAACCGTTGCGTGTCGTGGAGTTCCATCCACGCCGATCACGCCATTGGGGCTCGACGGCGGGTGCTGAAGTCGGGTTCGATCCTGTTCAACGATCGGCGTTCGACCATCGACTGCACCGTCAAATCCATCGGCTCGGAGAGCGCCGGCATTTCAGCCACCAATACATCAGGCATTCCTTCGGAATTCATCCTGGCTATCAGAGGCGAAGGATTCGAAACGAATTGCAGGGTGATCGCGCAAGACCGGCAGCATCTGGAAGTGGCTTTCAGGTAACCTGTCGACGGGTCTCCGCTCATCGACTACTTCGTCGGCTGCGAATCCGTCATCGTCGCTCCCGGCTGGCTACCCGGTGTGGTGGAGGCAGTGGTGCTTGATGATGGCGACAGGGTGCTGTCCAGCAGACTTGCCATCTTGTCGTCGCGTATACTCGCGGTCTTTTCGCCCATGACGACGCCGACCACGCGGCGGCCATCCTTCAGAGCCGAGGTCACGACGTTGTAGCCCGATGCATCGGTGTAGCCTGTCTTGATGCCGTCGACGCCATCATAACGATACATGAGGTTGTTGTGGCCGCGCAGCTTCATGCCGCGGAACTGGAAGCCGCGCATGGAGAAGAGCTTGAACTCCTCGGGGAAGTCCCGCATCAGCGAAACGCCGAGCGTCGCCATGTCCCGCGCCGTGGTGACCTGCTCCGGATCGGGAAGGCCCGACGGGTTCTTGAAGACCGTATCCTTCATGCCGAGCTGGCGCGCCTTGTCGGTCATCGTCTTGGCGAAGGCCTGTTCGGTGCCGCCGAGCTGTTCGGCAATCGCCACAGCCGCATCATTGGCGGAGAGCACGACGATTCCTTCGACGGCTTCGCGCAGCGTCACCTTGCGGCCAACGCCGACGGCGAGCTTGAAGGGCTCCTTGCTTTCGGCATTTTCCGACATGGTGAGCTTCTGGTCCCAGTTGAGGCGTCCGTCATGCAGGGCCTCAAAGGCGAGATAGAGCGTCATCATCTTGGTCAGCGACGCCGGATAGTTCAGATCGTCCTGATTGGAACCTTCGAGGACCCGGCCGGACTGCACATCCACGACGAAGCTTGCCTGGCCTGCCTGAACCTGAGTGAAAGCGCCCATCAGGAAAAAGGAAGAGAGCGCGGTAGCGAGGAGCCGGGATGTCGTCTTGGTCATCAATGTTGCTGTCTCTGTCGTTTGGATGGCGGAGTGAGCCGTTCTGTTTGAATATGAGCGGATCAGAAAAGTTTGTGACGGAATGAAGGACAGCGGGCAATAAAAAAGGATCTTCCACAGCTGATTCCTTTTGTCTCACCCTCTTCGGTTTTGACAATGATGCGTACGGCACGTAAAAAACGCGCCATGAGCATGAAGCGCGCGCCCTTCTCCCGTCATATCAGCACCTGCCCGCGGGTTGCGATCGTGCGCGCTTTTGGCGGACGAGGTCTTCGCGTCCTGCTGTGACGTCGGGGCGCTGCAGGCGTCCGGCGCGCTGCTGGACGTAAAGCCCCTCACCACGTCAATCAAGGTTGCCAGGGAGACAGGCACCGTGCTCAATATTTATCATGTCAATTCGCTCGTCCATTGGGAGGAGCGCGAGATCCATTTGCGCGATCATATGATCGGCTTCTTCTCGGAAGAGGTCCGCAATTTTCTCAGATCCGTCAATCCGGCCTGGGATCTCAGGAGGGTCGAGGCGCCGACACTGATGCCGCGGTCGCTGGTGTCAAGCGCCTATTCGAACGCCGATATCTGGATCCAGGAACAGCTATCCGCCAGCGATATCGCGCTGGTGCTGAGACCGGAAACCACGCCGTCGACCTACGTCTACATGCAGCACATTCTCGGCAATCACTCGAAGACACGGCTGCCGCTCTGCGTCTGGCAGGCCGGCAAATCCTATCGTCGCGAGCAGGAGCAGCCGACCAAACACATGCGGCTGAAGGAATTCTGGCAGCTCGAATTCCAATGCGCCTTCACGGCCGACAGCGGCAACGACTATCACGCCGCTTGCATCGAGCCGGTCCGCCGGATGATCGCATCGCTGATCCATCTGCCGACGCGGATCGTACCCTCCGACCGGCTTCCGGCCTATTCCGAGGTGACTGTCGATATCGAGGTCGACAATGGCGACAAGTGGATGGAGGTCTGCTCGATCTCCCGACGCACGGACTTTCCGCAGCGCTACCAGTCGCAGCCTAAAAAGGGAGCGGCGGTCGACCATGACGTGCTGGTGCTTGAGATCGCCATCGGCCTCGATCGGTGCCTCTACAACTGGAACATAGCGGCCGATCGATGAGATATCGGAAGCCGGGGCTGCCAAGCAGTCCCGGTTCTCCTGCAGCCCGAAAATTTATGAAAAGGCTATCTCGGCGGCGGGACGGATTTCTACCGTCGCTTGCCCGCATCGAAACCATCGAGTGTTTCGTTGTGATGGGCAATGATCTCGGAAAAGGTCAAGGTCGCCGTGTCGCCGGTCGTGTGACCATCGGCAATCAACGTCACGTCATATCCAGCGACACGGCACGCCTGACTGTCGTGTCGACGCAGAATTGCGACATGCATCCACCGACGAGGAGGTGGGTGACCGATCGTTCGTCCAGGCGTTCGGCAAGGTCGGTCTCGAAGAAGGAGTCGGCGCTTTTCTTGCGCACAACGACCTCGGCCTGCCTCGGCGCGACCTCGTCGCGCAGCGCCCAACCCGGCGTGCCGACAGCCACTCGATGGCCGCTGTCGCCGTCGTGCTGAACGAGTACGATCGGCGCGCCCGCCTGCCGAGCTTTTTCCCTGTAGCGCGGCCAGCCGTGAGACGGTCTCGTCGAGTGCGGCATCGACTTGAGGCTGCCGCTCCGGCGAGGCTTTGCCGCTGAGGATCGCATTCTGCACGTCGATGATCAGAAGGGCCTTGGTCATTTCTGGAGGTTTCCGTAGCTGGACGGCGGACGGTTTCGTTTGGGAATGCTTGCTTTCGTGTGCCTTAGTTCACACCCACATTATAGAACGAAAGCCGCCTGACACGTGTTCAAGCGGCTTTCCAATCGTGGGTGCCAGGCTAAGCTCAGCCGAGCCTGCCTGCGGCGTGGGCGAGCATGGTGTAGACCTTGCCCGTATCCGAGGTGAGGTAGGACTGCGTCACCGTGCGGTTCGGGTCGGTGCGGGCGACGTCGGCGAGAAGCTTTTCGAAATCGCCAATATAGCGGTCGACGGCGGTGCGGAACTCCGGTTCGCGGTCATATTTGCGCTTGATCTCGTCGAAGGTCTGCTGGCCCTTCAGCGTGTAGAGGCGGCGGGTGAAGACGTCGCGCTCGCCGCGCTGATAACGGCGCCAGAGATCGACCGAAGCGTCGTGATCGATGGCGCGGGCTATATCGACCGAGAGCGAGTTCAGCGATTCGACGACGTGGCGCGGATTGCGGCTGTCATTGCTGCGCGCCGCCGGCGCGGCAGTTTCCGCCGGGCGGGCAGGAACACGGGCGGCCGCGGCCTCGTCGGCGGCGTCCTCACGCGATGCGCCACGCAGGAGATCGCTGATCCAGCCGCCGCTTTCCGGACGGGCCGGCTCTTGGCGATCTGTTCCCGGGCGGCCTGTTTCCTGGCGAGCGGGGGCAGGCTGCGGCGCGGCGCGCTGGGGGGCGGCAGCCGGCGCAGACGGTGCGATCGTCCCGCGCAGACCTGTCGCTTCGATCGGCGGCGGTGCTGCCGGCTGCGGCGGCTGGGCTGCAACCGGCTGAGCGGGACGCGGGGCAGGCTGTACCTGAGCGAGCGTGCGGGCGACGGGCTCGGAGATCTCGAGCTGCTGGCTGGAGCGGCCGACGAGCTGGGAGATATCCTGCAGCGCCTTGATCTGCTCGGCGACGGCCCGGCGCATGGCCGAGGCGCTTTCCTTGGCTTCCTCGGGAAGGTCGAAGGCGCCGCGCTTCAGTTCGGCGCGGGTGGCGTCGAGCTCGCTGCGGATGTCGGCCGCAGAGCGGCGGATATCCTCGGTGGCGCCGGAGAAGCGGCCGACGGCGTCATCGATCGCCTCGCGCAGCGCTTCGCGCATGTGCTGGGCGGCGCCGTCGGAAGCGCGGCCGGCTTCGCCGAGCATGCGCTCGACTTCCGACAGCGAGGCCGTGAGACCGCCGCGAATGCGATTGGAGAGATCGCCGGAGCGGCGCTCGACATTGGCGAAGGTGCCGTCGATCGTCGTATTGGCCTCGTCGCCGGCGCGGGTGATTGCCTCGCGCATCGTCTCTGCCGCTTCCTGGGCGCGCTTCTCGGTTTCGGTGAGAATGCGGCCGATATCGGCGAAGGAGGATTGCACGCCCTCGCGCAAATTGCCGGTAACCTGGCTGGAGCGTTGCTCTGCCCGTTCGAACACGGTCTCGATCATGCTCCCGAGGCCTTGCATGGTCTTTTCGATCTCCGCGGAGCGCGAGACGAGGCCGACCGAGAGCGTCTGCAGAGCGCTCTCGCGCTCTTCGAGCGTCGAGGCGAGGTTGGACTGGGCGGCGCCGAGAAGCTGCGAAGCCTGGGTCAGAACCTTGGAGTGTTCGTCGAAGCGGCCGATGATGCCGCCGACCTGCGCCAGCGTCTGGCCCGAAATGTCGGAGAGGCGGTCGACCTTGCCTTCGAGAAGCCTGGTCGAGGCGGAGACCATTTCGGCGGCCTTGGTGGCGGAGTCGGCAAAGCGCGTGGTGGTATCGCCGAGACGGCCGTCGACGCTGGCCAGCTGCTCGGCGGCGCGGTTCATCATCATCGCCATTGCCGCACTGCTTTCCGACATGCGCTCGACGAGGCCGTTGACGTTGCCAACCAGGCTGTTCTCGATGGCGCTGACGGCATTGGCGACATTCTCGGTGCGGGCGGCAACGGCGCTGGCGAGCGCTTCGTTTTCGGCGCGCAGACGGTCGGCGCTGAGGTTGGCCGCGGCGGTGATGCGGGCGGCGGCCTGCTCGCCGGCATCGGTGTACCGGTCGATGATCGGACGGGCCGTTTCGTCGAGGATGCGCGTCAATTCGACCGAACGGCCTGATAGCATCGAGTTGAGGTCGCGAGTACGCTCTTCAAGCGTCGAGCGGATCGAGTTACCGCGTGCTTCGAGCGCCCGGTCGATGTCGGAGAACGTCGTATCGATCTCGCGGGCACGCTCTTCGAGGTTGGTGCGAATGGCGCTGCTGCGCGCTTCGAGCGCCCGGTCGACATCCGCCATGGTGGCGGAAATCTCGCTGCCGGCGCCCGACAGCGTCGAGCGGATGGCATTGCCGCGTGTCTCCAGAGACTGGCCGGCATCCGACAGCACCTTGGAGATGGCATTGACTTGCGTGCCGACGATGGTCTCGGCCTCGGCGACCTTGTTGACGATGGCGTTGCCGGCTTCCGAGAAAGTCTGGGCGACGGCAGCGGCCTGGCTTGCCAGCCGGTTCTGAGCTTCGGCGACGCGAGTGACGATCTGTGACGAGCGTTCATCCATGGTGCGGGTGAATTCGTCGCTTTTCACATTGAGATCCTCGGCGAATTGCTGGCCGGTCTTGCCAAGCAGTTCGGTGGTTCTCGTCGCTTCGCCTTCCATTCCCTGGGCCGCGTCGGCAACTGCGTTGCGCAGCGTCGAGGCGAGACCAGCGGCCTTGCCTTCGATGGTGCGGTTGACGGCCTCGAGGCCGACGGTCAACGCACGGTCCATCGTAGAGAGGCGTTCCTCGATGCGTTCATTGCCGCGGTCGAGCGTTTCGGCGAGGCTCGCGGTGCGGCCATCGATGGCGCCGGTCAGGCTGGTGGTGCGGCTGTCCAGCGTCTCGGCCAGATTGGCGGTGCGGCTGTCGATCGCCTGAGTGAGGTTTGCGGCACTGCCTTCGAGCGTCGCCGAGATGCGCTGTGTGGCGTCGTTGCTGAGCGCGCCGAGACGAGAGACGCCGTCGGTAAGCACGCCGGACAGCTGGCTGCTGGCCGCTTCGACCTTTTCGGCAACGCCGCCGACGCCGTCGCGGATGCGGGTCTCGATCGCCGCAAGACCGGCTTCCACACGCGATCCGGTTTCTTCAAAACGGCCCGTCAGGTTTTCGACCGACCGATCGAGATGGGTGGACAAATCCTGGGTGGAGCTCGAAATCGCACTTGCCGCCTCCTGGAAGCGGCCGGCGATCTGGCCGGCGCCGGCATGCATGCGATCTTCCAATGTCTGGGCGCCGGCATCGATCGCCTGGCGGATCGCGGCCTCACGGTGCTCCAGCGACAATTCGAGCATGCCGACACTCGTCGCCACCGAAGTGCCGATGCTGGTCGCCTGTTCGGCCAGCGTATCGCTGATCAGCGCATGGGCCTGGTTCAGCGATAGGTCTATGGCGTTGGCGCGGTCTTCGAGCGTCGTGCGGATGCGCTCATGGGCAGAGGCAAGCCCGCCCTCGATGCGCGCCGCGGCCTCGTCGGCGAGGCCTCCGAGCCGCGTATGCGCATCGGTCAGGCGGCCTTCGATGCGGCCGGTCAAGCCGCCGACGAGATCCTCGAAGCGGGCGCCGCCGGCATCGAGAACGTCCGAGAGGGCAGCGCTATGCTCGGAAAGCGCATTTTCGAGCCGCTGCTGATTGTCGGTATAGGCGGTGCGGATCGCATCGGTCTTGTCGGAGAAGGCACCGGCGACTCGTGCCTCGGCACCGGAGACGGCCTCCATGATGGCGTTGCTGCGGGCTTCGAGCACGCTGTCGAAGCGGCTCTGGTTATCATCGAGCGAAATGGCGAGCGCCATGGTCTTTTCGTCGAGCGTATCGGTGAGCCGATTATGGGTTGCCGTTACGGCGCCGATGATCGCGGCGGTACGGTGGCCCAAGGCTTCCTCGAGGCGGGCCTGGCCTTCGCTCAGCGAGGTGGCGAGGGCGGCGGCCTTCTGGTCGAGTACACCGTTCAGGCCAACATGCGTGCCGGAAACCGCATTGGTGATCGCATCGGCGCCTGTTGTCAGCGTCTCCTCGAGACGGCTCTGGCTCTCATTCAGCGAGATGGCAAGCGCCATCGCCCGATCGTCGAGCGTCTCGGACAGGCGGTCGTGGGTGGCAGAGACCGCATTCAGGAAGGATTCCGAGCGGCTCTCCAGCGTATCCTGCAGGCGGCTCTGGCCCTCGTTCAGGGAGGCGGCGATCGCCGTCGCCTTTTCGTCGAGCGTTTCCGAGAGACGGTCGTGCGTGCCGGACACGGCCTTGAGGAAGGCTTCGGAACGTGCTTCCAGCGTGTCTTCGATCCGCGACTGGCTCTCATTGAGCGAGATGGCGAGTGCCATCGCCTTTTCGTCCAGCGTCTCGGACAGACGGTCATGCGTGCCGGAGACCGCATTCAGCAGGGCAGCCGAACGGGTTTCCAGCGTGTCTTCGATCCGCGTCTGGGTTTCGTTGAGCGAGATGGCGAGTGCCATCGCCTTTTCGTCCAGCGTCTCGGAGAGGCGATCATGGGTACCGGAGACGGCGTTCAGCAGGGCTGCGGAGCGGGTTTCGAGCGTATTCTCGATACGGGCATGGCCTTCGCTCAGCGAGGTGGCAAAAGCTGCCGCCTTGCCGTCCAGCGTCTCGGAGAGGCGATCATGGGTGCCGGAGACGGCTTTCAGCAGAGCGGCGGAACGGGTTTCAAGCGTCTCCTCGATACGGGCCTGGCTCTCGTTCAAGGACATGGCCAGCGCCATCGCCTTCTCGTCGAGCGTCTCGGCAAGACGGTCGCGCGTGCCGGATACAGTGTTCAGCAGTGCCTCGGCGCGCGTTCCAAGCGCATCCTCGATGCGGGCATGGCGCTCGTCGAGCGAGGTCGTAAGGGCCGCCGCCTTGCTGTCCAGCGTTTCCGACAGACGATCATGCGTGCCTGACACGGCGTTGAGGAAGGCCTCGGAGCGGGTCTCGAGCGTATCTTCGATGCGGGCCTGATTTTCGCTGAGCGAAATGGCGAGCGCCATCGCCTTCTCGTCGAGCGTCTCGGAGAGGCGATCATGGGTGCCGGAGACGGCGTTCAACAGAGCTTCGGAGCGGGTCTCGAGCGTGTCCTCGATGCGGGCCTGGCTCTCGTTCAGAGAGATGGCAAGCGCCATCGCCTTTTCGTCGAGCGTCTCGGCAAGACGGTCATGGGTGCCGGAGACGGCATTGATGATGGCGTCGGAGCGGGTCGTCAATGCTTCCTCGAAGCGGCCGTGATGGGTGGTCAGTGCCTCGAGCAATGCGCCGCCGCGCTCTGCCATGACGCTGTCGATACGGCCGTGGGCCGTGCCGAGCGCCTCGCTGATTTCGGCCGCACGGGCTGTAAGCACGCCGCTCAGCTCCTCGGCGCGACCGCCGAAGGCAGCGGTCACCTGCTCGGTGCCAGCGGCAACGGCAGTCGTCAGATCGGTGGTGGTGGTGCGCAGCGTGTCGCGGAATTCGGCCGAGCGTGTCTGAAGGTTGTTCTGCAGCTCGGAGGTGCCGGTCGCAAGCGTCAGCGCGATTTCCGAGGTGGCGCTTTGCAGCGCCGAGGTTAGCTCGCCGGTGCGGCTGGTGAGCGCGGTGGTGATTTCGTCCGCCCGGCTGCCGAGCGTGCTTTCCAGCACTTCGTGGCCGGTGGCGAGCGCAGTGGCGAGCGCCAGCGACTGGTCTGATATCGACGAACCGAGCCGGTCGATGCCGGAATTCAGGATGCCATCGATCGAATCCGAGCCGCCGGTCAGCGTCTCGTTGATACGGGCGAGGCTCTCCATCAGCTTGGTGTCGAGCGAGCCGGTGCGTTTGTCGAAGGCGCTGGTGAATTCGGCGACGCGTTCGTCGAAGGCGGTCGACAGCTGGGCGACGGTCGTCTGTAGCCGCTCCTCGAAGAAGCCGGAGCGCACGTCGAGATCCATGACGGCGTCGTCGGCGGTGGTCTGCAGGCTCTGGCGGAAGCTTGCGCCCTTTTCGTCGAGCGCGCTGTTCAGCTTCGACAGCACGTCGTCGAGCGTGCCGCCGATGGTGCGTTCGCCTGACGTCAGGCTCTCGTTGATCTCACGGGTGCGGGCGATCAGGATCTCGTTGAGCTGGTGCGTACGCTCATTCAGCGCCGCATTCAGCTTTTCGGTGCTGCTGTCCATGGTCGAGGCGCGCGTCTCGAACTGGCTGAGCAGCCTTTCGCCATGATCGTTGAGATTGACGGAGAGGGCTTCGAGGCGGTTGTCGAATTCGGTGGCCAGCGCAAAACCCGATGCGTTCAGGGTCTGCAGCAGGGTATCGGTCTTGGCTGCGAGCAGGCTGCCCATCGACTGCAGGGCGCTGTCCGATTTTTCCAAGATCGTCGCGGCGCGTGTATCGATCAGCGAGGCGAAGGCTTCGCCCGATGTGGCAAGCCGCACCGCGATCTCTTCGGTCGCAAGCGACAGTTCTTCCTTCAACTGGTCGTGGACGCTGCCGATCGAGGTGCGGATACGGTCGGCATGGCTGACGATCGCCTCGCGCTCGGAGCCGAGTTCGTGGACGAGGCCGCGAACGCGCAACTCGTTGTCGGCATAAGAACGTTCAAGCGCATTGACTTCGGAATGGACGAGCGTTTCCAGCTCGGAGGCGCGCGCGATGGTGCGCTCGATGCCTTCATTCATGGCCGAGACCTCACGGCGCACGGCCTGGCCGACGGTCATGATGCGCTCGGAGGCGATGGTTTCCGGCTCTGCCAGGCGCAACGCCACCTCTGCCATGGAGCGGGCGGCGTTGCGCATGTCCTGGGCGCGGGAGATCATGATGGCGAAGGCATAGAACATCATCACGGGAATGATGATGCCGACGAGGCCGGCGATGACGCCGGGCAGGGCGACGAGATCGGCGAGCGAACGGATCTGCCAGATCTGCGGAGCATAAAGCAGCGACATCAGGCCGAGGCCGGCCATGACCCAAAGCACGGAAAACAGGGTGGCGGTACGCACCGCCGAGCGGCTGGAGGCGCCGTCAAAGGATTTCAGGATCGAGGCGGGCGTATTGCGGCTGGCATCGTTGGCGGGCGCGAAAGCCGGCCCCCTGGAAGCCTGCTCGCCAGCGGCACCGCGGCGGCTGCGGCGCTGCGCTTCTTCCTGGGCCTGCTGGTTACGCGCATTTACTGGATCAGACACATTAGCCTCCGGGGCCTGGGGCGCGTCGCCGCGGCGAGACGGTACGTTATCCTTGCTAAAGTCGATCTGGAGCGCCTCGTCCAATGCCTTGAACGCCTTGTCCTCAATTGACTCATTATATTTGTTGTTCGCCATTCGGTTATGCCTCGTTACTGTCAGCCAGTCCGACAGCGCATCCTGGGCTTCCGCCTCACCCGGGAACAACTTTGCCGTTCCAGCCCTCCATCCCAACGAAGGACGGATAAGCATGTCATTTCAGAGTAGATAGCCGCTTTTTCAAACGGAAGGTATCAAAACACTACCATTATCCACTCGCTCGGCAAAGGCGCGTACCATAAACCCGCTCCACCAGTATCGTAGTGACACATCTGGGCTCTTCACACAATTAATGAAGGCTTGAGATTTATGGCTCGTTAACTCGTTGTTAACACCTTTGAATCCTAGCTACGGCTTAAAAACCAATAATTTAGGGATATTTAACGGACGTTAACCATATGGCGAGATTTCCGCCCCGAATGTGCCGGAATTTAACGTGATGGCCACCCTCCTGTCGCAGAACTGTTGCAACTGCAGACGACAGAGACGGGAGAATTGGCAATGGCAGCCCAGATGGCAGCATTGAACATCGTATTCGAGGCGCCGGATAATGCAAAGGGACCGTGTCCCTCCAAGGTCCGGCCGATCGATCTGGTGCATCTCGCAAAGCAGACGATGGGCGACAAGACGCTGGAACTCGAAGTCCTTCAGATGTTTGCGCGCCAGGCCCGCGCATGCCTCCAGGACATTGCCAGCGGCGAAACGATCCGTATCGGCGCAGCCGCGCATCGGCTGAAGGGCGCGGCAAGCTCGGTCGGCGCGTTCCGCGTGTCGCAGACGGCGGAAGCCGTCGAGGAAAACGGCGGCGATGCCGGCGCGACGGCAGCGCTCGGGGCCGCCGTCATCGACGCCGAGAATTTCATCCTGAAGCTCTGCCGCGGCTGATCTCCAGGTTTTTATCTGACGCATGTCGTTGTCCCAAAACCGCTGCGTATTTTTGGGCGACGTGCATAGGATAGCGTTCGAACGAGGCCCGTTGTTCCATTGCGGAACCGCGGGCCTTTTTGCGACGTCCCTGATGACGCTTTGAAGACGGCGGGCGAAGGCCCGATCTGCGAGGTTGTGGCAAATTTCCCCAATATTGACTGATGCGTCGAATTGTCGGAAGAAAATCCGCCCACTCACTTGAAGACCGGAAATAGTCCTGATGCCCAAACTTACCATCGTCGCCTTCGACGGCACGCGCTTCGACCTCGACGTCGACCAAGGCTCCACCGTGATGGAGAATGCCGTGCGCAATTCGGTCCCCGGCATCGAGGCCGAATGCGGCGGCGCCTGCGCCTGCGCGACCTGTCATGTCTATGTCGACGAGGAGTGGACGGAGAAGGTCGGCCAGCCGGAAGCGATGGAAGAGGACATGCTCGACTTCGCCTTCGATGTGCGCCCGACCTCGCGGCTGTCCTGTCAGATCCGGATGAAGGCTGTCTATGACGGGCTGGTGGTGCATGTGCCGGAACGCCAGGCCTGACGCGTACTGCGCTTCAAACGTCGCCGAAAAATTCGATAAAAAAAGACGCCTCGCGCGCTAGAGCGAGCGAGGCGAGGCGGGCGCATTACCTACGGATGAGGGAGGAACATCCGCGGCTTCGGAACGCGCCAGGAGAACCCAGCGATGAAAGTGCAGATGCCGTACCTGAACTTTCGAATGTGTTCATATTAACGCGTTCCGGTTGAGTCTGCCAGGATGAAAAATGACCATTCAATCGCTGGGGAGGGGGTAAGTTTCGCACAAGTTTCGTTATGCAGCTAAGGGTTTTCGCTCGCAACCAGACTGGAAAAGCCTTATTTTGCGCCGGCTCGACCGTTGATTCGATTGTTCAGCAACCTCAGCATGCGCTTCTGAAAATTGACCGCCTCGACCCGGTCGAATCGCGCCTGCTGCCGGTCGTGCTCCTCTATACCGCGAGCTGATTCGTCGGAGACGAGTTCCTGCATGGCTTCGCAGCTGCGCTGCTGCGGCAGCGCGCGGATGGCGCGCTCCATGGCGCGGGCCTGGTCGCGGGCGATCTCGGCATGGCGCTCCTCGTGGCGCTTGATATCGCTCGACAGCGCGTCCCAGATCATCGACAGCTCCTTGCTGGCGCCCTTGCGGCTGCTCCAGCGCGGCAGGATGATCTGGGTGTGGACCGTGACCTTGACGTTGCCGACGCGGCAGCGCCCGTTATTTTGAATATAGGTTGCCTCGCCGCCGAAGCGGATCTTCGTAGCGCCGGGATGGCGCGCCGAGGAACCGCTCGCCGTCGGGCCGCGCCGGCTGAGTTCGCGGTCGAGCTCATCCGCGGTTTTGCCGCGAATGTCGAAATAGGAATAGCTTTTCGATGCGATCACTTCGGCTGCCGACAGGCTGCAGAGGGAAAGAGCAATGGAAAAGGCGATAGGAACGACCATATAACGCACTGCAAGCGGCATTCTGAACGCAACCCGTGTTGAAATCGGCAGGAGCTTGGGGCATAGCCACCCCAAGCGCAATATCAGATGGCGCTTTTTTCGTCATCAATGGGATAAGTCTGGTGACAGGGCTCGAAGGCAGCATATGGCGTGTCGGCCATGGCCGGGAGATCGAACTCGGGCGTCGTTCGGTGATCATGGCGATCATCAACGTGACGCCGGACTCCTTTTCCGATGGCGGACGCTTTGAAACCGTCGATGCGGCGGTCGAACAGGCGTTGCGGGCGGTGAGCGAAGGTGCCGGCATTATCGATATCGGCGGCGAATCGACCCGGCCGAACGCAGCAACCGTCAGCCCTTCCGAGGAGCAGGCGCGCGTGCTGCCCGTCATCGAGGCGCTGCGCGGCCGCACCCAGGCGCTGATTTCCATCGACACCTATCGCGCCGAAACGGCGCGGCTTGCAATCAGTGCCGGCGCCCATATCGTCAATGACGTCTTTGGGCTGCAGAAGGAGCCCGATATCGCTGATATTGCCGCGGTGACCGGAGCTGGGCTCTGTATCATGCATACCGGCCGCGACAGGGTGAAACTTGACGATGTGATTGCCGATCAGGTGCGTTTCCTCGAACGGTCGCTTGATATCGCCGCTGCGTCAGGCGTCAACCGCGACCGCATCGTGCTCGATCCGGGCTTCGGCTTCGCCAAGGAGACGGCGGAGGAGAACCTGGAACTGATGGCGCGGTTTTCCGAACTTTCCCGCTTCGGCCTGCCGCTGCTCGCCGGGACGTCGCGGAAGCGCTTCCTGGGCGCCGTGACGGGGCGTGAGGCGCAAGACAGGGATGCGGCGACGGCTGCGACCAGCGCGCTGCTCAGGCTTCAAGGGGCTGCGGTTTTCCGGGTGCACAATGTCGCAATCAACAGGGATGCGCTCGATATCGCCGATGCTATGCTTAATGCGCGCCAGGAATTCGAGAGGAAGCGGCCGACATGACCACCTACACGATCACGCTGCAGAACTGCGCCTTCTTTGCGCGCCACGGCGTGCATGACGAGGAGGAATTCCTCGGCCAGCGCTTCTTCGTCGATGCCGAGCTCGATGTCGTCGCCGGTGAGGCGCTGGAAAGCGATTCGATCAACGATACCGTCAATTACGGCATCGCCTTTACCGTGATCGAGCAGATCGTCACCGGCAAGCGGCGTTACCTGATCGAGGCCCTGGCGCTCGATATCGCCAAGGGGCTCTGCGAGACATTCCCGCAGATCCGGCGGGCGAAGATCACTGTGCGCAAGCCGAACGCGCCGGTGCCCGGCGTGCTCGATTTCGTGCAGGTGAGCGTTGAGCACTTTGCCTGAGGCCGGGTTCCAATCCGCCACACTCGGTCTCGGCGGCAATATCGGCGACCCTGCGAAGGCGATGGCTGCGGCACTGCAGAAGCTGGACCGACGGGACGACTGCCGGGTTAGCGCGGTCTCGCGGCTCTATCGCACGCCGCCTTGGGGCAAGACCGACCAATCGTTCTTCTTCAATGCCTGCGCTGTCGTCGAGACCAGGCTGGAGCCCGAGGCTTTGCTCGATGTCTGCCTGTCGATCGAACGCGAGATGAAACGCGAGCGCATCGAGCGCTGGGGTCCGCGCACGCTTGATATCGACGTGCTGACCTATGGCGACGTGATCCAGGACGCGCCGCGGCTGGAACTGCCGCATCCGCGGATGACCGATCGCGGTTTCGTGCTGATGCCGCTTGCCGATATCGCGCCGGGTCTTCGGGTCAGGGGCAGGGCGGTCAGTGACTGGCTGTCGGATGCCGAGGTGACCGGCATCGAGATTGCCAACAACAGTCGCGATTGGTGGCTGAGCGCCTGAAACAGGGAAACTGAAACGGAAACGGCGGGAAACCCGCCGCTTCAGGAAAATCCTCTGTGCGATTTGTCTACTGGATGGAACCGACGGCCATCTCGTCGACCTGGCGGGTCAGCGTCAGGCCGATGACCGGGATCATCTGGCTTTCGACCTTGACCGAAACGGTGACGTTCATCGTCTTGTCATCGCGCACGCGGGCAATCATCGCACCATTCAGCTTGGCGCGGTTGATGCCGACAACGACGGTATCCTCGCTGACGGCGCCGGAGACGACGTCAAGGCCCTTGCCGGCGGCGCCGTCGAGGAATTTGCCCTTGTAGCTCGAGCCTGACTGAGAGATGACGGCGGTCATCGGCTGCTTGAAGACGCCGACGCGGCAAGTGCCGTCGAGCTTGATGCCGGCGCTGCTGTCGCCGGTCGGCTCGCCGATCAGGCTGCAGGTGAATTTCGTGCCCTTGTACTTGCCGGCGACGATTTCGCCGGGGCCCTTCCAGGAGCCGGCAACGGAATCGAAGAAAGCCTTGTCACGGGTTGCAGCGGTGGCTGCCGGTGCGACATCTGCGACGGGAGACAATGCCGCGGCGGCCAAGCCGCATACGATGAGAAACTTGCGCGAATACATGGATTTTCCTTGGCAAACACCACTCACGAACTGGCTGCAAGTTTTGCCGAAGAATGGTTAATCCTTCCTTTCGATTGTGCCGAAATGCAAGGTAGTACAGGGTTTTCGCGCCGTGATGGTTTTAAAAACCTGTCACTAAAGCATTGAATATACTGAAATTTCTTCGGCATTACGCTACGGCAAGCGAAAACTGCGGAATCGCTGCTTCGTTCAAGGATTGTTGCCGCGCGGCGACATGGAGGGGGTGAGATCGCCGATGAAATCACCGATTCCCGGCCGCTTCAGGGCGCGAAAGGCGAGCGGGCGGCAGAGATCCATGGCCGCGATTCCAATGCGGGCGGTCATCAGGCCGTTGATGACGCCTTCGCCCAGTCGTGCCGAGAGCTTCGAGGCCAGCCCGTGGCCGAGCACCTGTTGGACGAGGCTGTCGCCGACGGCGATCGAGCCCGTGACGGCCAGATGCGCCAGCACGTCACGCAACAGACGGAACATGCCGAGTGTGCCAGGCCGGCCACCGTAAAGCTCAGCCATGGCGCGGATGAGGCGCACGGCCTCATAGAGCACGTAGAGCAGGTCGACCACGGCGCGCGGGCTGACAGCAGTAACGATCGAGACGCGCTTCGAGGCATTGACGATCAGGGCGCGGGCCTTGCGGTCGAGCGGAGCGAGCAGTTCCCGTTCGGCTAGCGCGATCAGATGCGGGGGATCGATGACCTCGCCCTCGGTCGCCTTCAGCGTCGCGCGGCCCTTCGCCGTCTCCGGATTGGCGGAAAGGAGCGTGGTAAGGCGTGCGACGACGGCGCGCGCTTTCACTGGTCGGGTTTCGAGCATCGCCGCGTCTGCCTCGGCCTTGATCGTCTGGACGGCGGCAAGGCGAATCATTCCGATGGTTTCGCGGATGACGAGGGCCAGCACGGCAAGGATGCCGACCGCTAGCACGGCAAGGGCGGCATAGCCCAACCAGTCGGCGCGGGTGAAGAGATCGCGGATCAGGCTATCGGTCCAGAGGCCGATGGCGAGCGACAGCAGGATGCCGAAGGCCCCGGCGGCGATCTTGCCGAACGAGGTCCGCCGCTTGCGCGGCGCTGCAACGGGGACGGCGCTCAGATCCTTGTCGGGATTGAGGAAAGGATCGTCCTCATCAGGTGTCACGACGATATTTTCAGAGAAGCTTTCCGGCTTGCGCCGCTCACCTCCTTGCCGGCCGTTGTCACGCCGCTCGGTGGCTTCGTCCTCATAGGTGAAGGCGGCGGGTGCGCGGCGCGGCGGATCGGACGGGGGCTTGCTCATGCGAGACGGTCTCCGAACAGGAACTGCATGGCGCGGTCGAGGCGGATATGCGGCACCGACAGCTTGATGCCGCCACCGGTTTCCTCGAGATGCGGCGGCCGGAACCTGACGACGTTGACATCGGGCAGTTGCAGGCCGGTCTCGCCCGCGGCGATGCGGTCGAACAGGCTTTCCGGATCCTCCGGCAGATCGCCGGGGAAGATCGCGGTCTTTCTTTCCCCGTCGAAACGCTCGCCGGCGATGGTTTCACCCTCCATCGGCGTGCCGACGATGACCGGCAGTTCATGGCCGTCACGCTTGACGGTCGCTTCGCGGGTGGCGCGCACGGAAGCAAGCGCCATGACGTCGATGCCGGCACCAGCCATGCCGATGCGCTCGATGGCGCGATCCACCAGGCGGCGGGTCAGCGCATCGAGCCGGTCGTGGCTTTCATGGTGAAGATGATCGGCCTTGGTGGCGGCGACCAGCACGCGGTCGATGCGGCGCCCGAGCAGGGAGGAGAGCAGCGAATTGGTGCCGGGGCGGAAACAGGCGAGCACGTCGGTCAGCGCGCGTTCCAGATCCTGCACGGCTTCAGGGCCGCGGTTCATCGCCTGCAGCGCATCGACCAGGACGATCTGCCGGTCGAGCCGGGCGAAATGCTCGCGGAAGAAAGGTTTGACGACGACCGATTTGTAGGCCTCGTAGCGCCGCTCCATCATCGTCCAGAGCGAGCCGCGGCCTGGACGGCCGTCCGGCGGCAGAGCCAGCGGCGCGAAGGTCAACGCCGGCGAGCCGTCGAGATCGCCGGGCAGGAGCAGGCGGCCAGGCGGCAGGGTGGAAAGCGAGCGTTCGTCGGCCTTGCAGGTTTTGAGATAATCGGCAAAGGCGGTGGCGAGGTCGCGGGCGACCATCTCGTCGGCGCCGGCATGGATGTCAGTGGTACGTGTCAGCACCAGCCATTGGCGCGACAGCTCGGAGCGGACGCCGGTTTCGGCAAGTGCCAACGTTTCCTCGCTGAACGTGCGGTAATCCTTGCCGAGCAGCGGCAGGTCGAGCAACCATTCGCCGGGATAATCGACGATATCGATCGACAAGCGGCCAGGCGAAAACAACCGGTTCCAGCCGCTGGCGCTCTGATAATCCAGTGTGATGCGCAGTTCGGATATGGCGCGGGTCGAATCCGGCCAGATACGGTCCTTCACCAGCGCGCGGATATGGTCCTCGTACTGGAAGCGCGGCACGGCATCATCCGGCTGCGGTTCCAGCCGCACCGCCGAGACGCGGCCGGATTGGACCGGCTCGAACAGCGGCAGTCGGCCGCCATGCAGCAGATTGTGGACCAGCGAGGAGATGAAGACCGTCTTGCCGGAGCGGGAGAGGCCGGTAACGCCGAGCCGCACGGTCGGATTGACGAGGCCGCTCGCCCGGTCGGCGAGATTGTCGAAGGCGATGCGGGCGTCATCGGCAAAGGATGTCAGTCGTGGCGGCAAGGCGCAATTCCGGTTGGTGACTGACGGCAATATAGGAAGGGCGCGCCGCCCGCAAAAGAAGCGGCGCGAAAGTCTTCAGACGACGACGAAATCGGTGAGGCGCCAGACGGCGGCGGAAGCGTCGTAATCGACGACGGCAAGGCCTGCTGTCGGGAAGCCGCCGGGAAGGGCGCCTGCCATCGCCTCATGGCCGATAAGCGCCTCCAGCGCCTGCTCCATGGTTGGATTGTGGCCGACCAGCATAACGGCCGCCTCATCCTGCGCATCGATGATCTCGAGATAGGTATCGACCGTGGCGTTGTAGAGCGCATCGACATACCGCACGTCGAGCGTGACGCCTATCGCCCGGTGGACGGCGCCTGATGTATCGCGGCAGCGCAGCGCCGTCGAACTGATCAGGAGATCGGGACGGTAGCCCTTGTCGGCGGCCTTATCGGCGATGATCTCTGCATCGCCAAAGCCCTTTTCGTTCAGCGGACGGTCGAAATCGCGCTGTCCGGGTTCGGCCCAGGCGGCCTCGGCATGACGCAGGAGATAGATGCGGTTGGGCGGAGGCAGCGGTACGGTCATGGGCAAATCCAGGATCGGGCGGGTCTTTTCAGTAGCGGTTGCGATTGGTCGCCGTCAATCGCCAAGCGGGCCGCAACTGCCTAAAACGTGGCTGACAACACGGCGTTTTGAAGGCGAAGCAAAAAACGGCGGCCGGAATAACCATGACAAAATAGATCGTTAGCCGAAAATTGTAACAGATTTAAAAATCTGTTTACCTGTCGTATTTGGCTTGAATCGCGACTAGCGCTTGGGATATACACCCCGCCAGATGAGATGTTCTTCAGGAGAATCGCGTTGAGTGAGAAGATCGATCTTAGCAATTACGTTCCCTCGGAAGAGGAAGAGTTCATGAACGTAAACCAGCGTGCCTATTTCAGGTCCAAGCTGGTTGCATGGAGAAATGATATCCTTAGAGAAGCGCGCGAGACACTCGACCACCTGGCCGAGGAAAGCGCAAACCATCCTGATCTCGCTGACCGAGCGTCGTCGGAAACAGACCGGGCGATCGAACTTCGCGCCCGTGATCGGCAGAGAAAGCTGATTTCCAAGATCGATGCGGCACTGCAGCGCATCGAAGACGGCACCTACGGCTATTGCGAGGAAACCGGCGAACCGATCGGCCTCAAGCGTCTTGACGCCCGCCCGATCGCGACATTGTCGATCGAGGCGCAGGAGCGTCACGAACGCCGCGAAAAGGTCTATCGCGACGAATGAGAGTTTTCATGCAGGCATGAGAGCAGAATAGGCGCCGCGATCCGATCGCGGCGCCTTTTACAATTACGGCGAGCTCCCGGTCGCCACAGACCGCCACCATTGCTCCCGGCCGGTCTCGGCGGCAAGGTCGACTGCAACCCTGGTGCCGTTCTTGATCCGTCGCCGCAAAACGTCGGCTCGATTCGAATCCGTCCGCAGCATGCCACCATCATGAAGAGCCTGTAGCCGGGTGCGTGAAACTTGCAACTCGGACGCCAGCAGGCGGTCGAGGCGCGTGCTGGATGGAAACGGGACCATCAGTTCGATTTCCAGTCTCGTCCAATTGGCAATCTCCTGCTGCATCTCTTTTGCGATTTCAAATTCGGCAAACTCGTCGACACGCTGCGACTTTCGCCTGAGAGCCTCGAGGTTGAACGCTTCTGCCCGGATCCAATCCGGATCGTTGGACTGCAACGCCTCGAGGACTGCGGGATCGATGTCGCGAACATTCCGGCGCTCGAAGATCGGACGGTTCCACGTCTTTTCGCAGGTCGAGCATTTGTAGATAAGCCAGGCATCGAGCTTGCGGCCATTGGCGTTGAGCCGGATCTTGTCGCTGCATCGGAAAGCTCTGAGGCCCCCGCAGCCGCTGCACACAATCCAGGGCTGGGGCGCTGTTTTCGGCAGAATGGTCCATCGGACCCGAAGGGTATTGCACATATCGTGTTGGTCTTCCGTTCGGAAGTCCACCAGGATGGTGCGTGAGAAAGCCCTTGGGGGCGCGGTGTGGCGATGTTCTGGGCGGCGGAAGAGCTGAGACAGCGGAGCTGCACATGGCACATGTCAACAATGCCAAACCGGTCTCTCGCCACCACCCGATGAACATGTTCATACGCCGTCAGCGTGTCGCCGTCCGGCAGTACGGGTGAAACTGGAGTGAGACCGGAATTTACTTAGGCAAAGTATGACCTCGATGCGCCAACGCTCTTCAACCGGAGCGATAACAAATTATCGGCACAAGATGGAGTCCCCTGGCGCATCGGGAACTGAAAGTCGCCGCATTGCGGCTTTTATGCAACTTGGTGATGAAGGAAGGTCGGACGTGCATTTCCGGTCACTTGTCGCGCCCGATCACTTGTCGCGGTTGACGCTCATCTCGCCGAAGATGCGGGCGACTTCCTTTTGCAGATCGGTATCGGCGCCGGTGATCGGGGCCATTTCCGGATCGCGGCGCGGCAGGTTTCCGGGTTGCGGCGCTCCGGGCCGGGGCGCCTGGTTTGCCGGCGCCGGCACGATGCGTTCAGCCGTCAGATTGTTCGACATTTCCTGTTCCAGCACCCGCTGGAAATCAAGACGGCTCGCTGCTGCCGACTGCGCAGCCGAATCGTCTTCGGCGCTACCTGGTGCGGCGCGTGCGGTCGCCGGCATGTCCTTGACAGGCGGGGCGGAGACTTCGGGTTCGATGCGCTGCTGCGGCAGCACGCGCTGGCGGGCGGCATCGAGGATCTCGGCGGCACTTGAGGTATCGTGGAACGGTGCGGGCTGCGCGGCCGGGGGAGCGACGGGACGCTCCAGCGGACGCGGCTGGGGCGGGATGGCACGCAGAGGATTGTCGCGTTCGGCCGACAGCGGAGCTGTCACGGGCTCTGCTGGAAGAGGGCTCGTGACCACCGGCGGTGCCACGGCCGGCTGAGCTGGCGGTTGGGCCGACGGTTCTGGGCGTGGGCGCGGCTCCGGCGAAACCGGTGCGGAGAAAGTGGGCTCGGCGGCCGGCTCGACACGGGCTGCGACCGGCGGGCGCGGTGGCGAGACCGGCGGTGTTTCCGGCCGCGCGACGGATGCCGGACGCTGATCGACGGATATCGGACGCTGCTCGACGGGCTGCGGGCGGATTGCGCTTTCCGGCTGCTCGGCCGCCGCGGGCAGGATGCGGCTTTCGATGACGATATCGCTCTGGCCGCCGATCATGATCAGGTGCTCGACCTCGTCGCGGCGCACCAGCACCAGCCGGCGACGGGCATCGACGGCTGCGGCATCCAGCACCTGCAGGCGGGGCTGGCGATTGCGGCCGCCGCGCACGAAGGGCGAGGGCGCCCGGCTGCGGATCACCCAGAGCACGATGATGAGCAGGAGAAGCGCCAGACCAACGCCACCGGCGGCAAGCAGGAAACGGCTGCCATAAGCTCCGACAACATCATCCAACATGGTCACTCACTCCATTTCGCATTCGGCACATATTGACGACTTTTCCGTTCCTTAGGCAAGGGCCGCCGATGCTGTCCAGTCACCGGAGAACGCGATTTCGTGTTCCGCTGCTTGGCACCCGGCGACCTTGCGCACGGGTGGCAGCGTTGGGCTTTTGGGGCAGATGGCGCTGTTGCCTGTGAATTCAAGCAGTCTTGCCGGCTAGCGGTGTTTTTGCCGACGCGGCAAATTGCTAAGAAGGAAAGAGTGCCTGATTCCTGCTTCGTGTTCGTGCTACGAAGCGGGAGGGCTTATGTGAGGAATACATGACGAAATCGCGTCAGGCCGACGACTATAACGCACCGCTTGTGGATCGTGGGGGGCGTTCTGGCACGGTCTTGCGCATTCTTCTGCTGGCGCTCGTGCTGATCGCGGC
Source organism: Rhizobium leguminosarum (assembly GCF_001679785.1). Classification (NCBI taxonomy): domain Bacteria; kingdom Pseudomonadati; phylum Pseudomonadota; class Alphaproteobacteria; order Hyphomicrobiales; family Rhizobiaceae; genus Rhizobium; species Rhizobium leguminosarum. The sequence goes on along the minus strand of NZ_CP016286.1, from coordinate 1,701,395 downwards.
TGCCGGCGCCTTCGTCTTCTTCAAAAAATCGCTCGACAACGAGGTCGTGCTTGGCGGTCTCGGCGTGCTCGCCATGGTCGGCATCTTCTTCCTGGTGTCTTCGGTCATCGGCTTCATCGAAGTGATGCCGCAGCGCCAATCCGACAGCCTGGCGCGCGCCTTCCTCAACAGCCATCCCGACGGTACGCTGATCACCGACGAAAAAGGCCGGATCATCTATGCCAATGCCGCCTATGGCGCGCTGACCGGCGCGCGCAAGGCGACCGAGGTGCAGACGCTGGAAACGCTGCTGTCGCGCCACCGCGAATCCAACGAGGCGCTCTACAGGCTGGTCAACGGGCTGCGCGAGGGCAAGGAAGGCCGGGAGGAATTTCGCCTGCTACGCGCCGTCGGGCCCGGCAGCAACAGCTCCGGCGCGCATTGGTACCGGCTGAAGGCGCGGCTGCTGCAGCCGGAGGAAAACGGCGGCAAGCCGCTGCAGATCTGGCAGATCACCGATATCACGACTGAGCGCGACGACCAGGAGCGCTTCTTCAAGGAATTGCAGAACGCGATCGACTATCTCGACCATGCGCCGGCCGGCTTCTTTTCCGCCGGCAGGAAGGGCGAGATCTTCTACCTGAATGCGACGCTTGCCGAATGGCTGGGCCTCGACCTCACCAAGTTCGTGCCGGGCTCGATGACGATCGGCGATGTCGTGGCGGGCGAGGGACTGGCGCTGATCCAGTCGGTGCAGGCCGAACCGGGCCTGAAGAAGACCGTGACGCTCGATCTCGACTTGCGCAAGAGCAACGGCCAGAGCCTACCGGTGCAGATCATCCATAGCGTCACCTCGATGCGCGACGGCGCACCCGGCGAAAGCCGGACGATCGTGCTGGCGCGTGAAAAGAGCGATGCCGGCGGCCAGTCCGCTTCGGCCGCCGCCATGCGCTTCACACGCTTCTTCAACAATACGCCGATGGCGATCGCCTCGGTCGACGGCAACGGGCGCATCCTGCGGACCAACGCGCCGTTCCTGAAGATGTTCTCCGGCGTCGTCTCGCGCGACGACCTCGAAAAGGCGCCGCATCTTGAAACCATCGTGCAGGAAAGCGACCGGCCACAGCTGGCCGCGGCGCTGGCGGCGGCCAAGGACCGGCAGGGCGACATCGCGCCGCTCGACACCCGCACACCGACCGACGAGGCGCGCTATTTCCGCTTCTATGTCAATGCCGTCATCGACCAGAGCGACGAGGCGCCAGAGGAGGCGGCGATCGTCTATGCCGTCGAGGTGACCGAGCAGAAGGCGCTGGAAGCGCAGATGGCGCAGACGCAGAAGATGAATGCCGTGGGAACGCTCGCCGGCGGCATCGCGCATGATTTCAACAATGTGCTGACGGCGATCCTGCTTTCCTCCGACCACCTGCTTCTGCAGGCGCGGCCCTCGGATGCGAGCTTTGCCGACCTGATAGAGATCAAGCGCAACGCCAACCGCGCCGCGGTGCTGGTGCGCCAGCTGCTCGCCTTCTCGCGCAAGCAGACGATGCGGCCCTCGGTGCTGAACCTTACCGATGTCGTCGGCGACCTGCGCATGCTGGTCGATCGGCTGCTTTCCGGCACCAATGTCAAGCTCGACGTGCAATATGGCCGCGACCTCTGGCCTGTCAAAACAGACCTTTCGCAGTTCGAGCAGGTGCTGATCAATCTCTGCGTCAATGCGCGCGACGCGATGCCCGAGGGTGGCACGCTGACACTGCGCACCCGCAATCTGACCGCCGCCGAGGTCGCGGCCTTCAATTACTCCTACATGCCAGCCGAGGACATGGTGCTGGTCGAAGTCGCCGATAACGGCACCGGCATCGCACCGGAGATCATGGACAAGATCTTCGAGCCGTTCTTCACTACCAAGGATGTCGGCAAGGGCACCGGCCTCGGGCTCGCCATGGTCTACGGCATCGTCAAACAGTCGGGCGGCTACATCCAGCCGGAATCCGAAGTCGGCAAAGGCACGACCTTCCGCGTCTTCCTGCCGCGCCACATTCCGGAGCCGGCGGTGGCCGCCGAAGCAGGTTCGATCGACGGCGCCGTCGCCGGGGCCGAAGTGGTGCCGCTGCCGGTATCGCCGCAGCAGCCGGAAGACCTTACGGGATCGGCCGTCATCCTTCTCGTCGAGGACGAGGAGGCGGTGCGCCGCGGCGGCAAGCGCATGCTGGAAACGCGCGGCTACACCGTGCACGAGGCGGGCTCGGGCGTCGAGGCGCTGGCCATCTTGGAAGAACTCGACGGCAAGGTCGACATCGTCGTCTCCGACGTCGTCATGCCCGAAATGGACGGGCCGACGCTGCTGCGCGAGCTGCGCAAGACCTATCCCGACATGAAATTCATCTTCGTCTCGGGTTACGCCGAAGATGCCTTTGCCCGCAACCTGCCGCCGGAAGCGAAATTTGGCTTCCTGCCGAAGCCGTTTTCGCTGAAACAGCTCGCTGTTGTGGTGAAGGAGACGTTGGACGGGTGAGGGAAGGGATGGTTGTCGGGGAAGCTGTGCCGTGCAAGCCCCCACAGGTGGGGAGATCGGCTGGGCGCACCGGCTTCCCAACCAAGTATCCATTGCAGTTCGGCGAAGCGTTGATGTGATGCGAAGTTTTCGCCGCTTGTAATCTCCCCACCTGTGGGGGAGATGCCCGGCGGGGTGTCCGACCCGGATAGATAGGTAACAGAACGGACCGTTTACATAGGTGACAGTTCTCTGACAGCCGGGAGGACCCGGCGATGGTTTGGAGAGAGACTGGCATCATGGACGAGCGGCTGCGCTTTGTTGGGGAATGTCTTGCGGGCGAGGAGACGATGACGGCGCTGTGTGCTGCCTACGGGATATCGCGCAAGACGGGCTACAAATGGTTGGAGCGGTATCGGGCGCTCGGGCCTGCGGGGCTTATCGACCTGCCGCGGGCGCCGCTTGAGCACGGGCGGGCAACGGCGGCGGAGCTGGTGGCGCGGATCGTGGCGGAGAAGGAGGCGAATCCGCAGTGGGGGCCGAAGAAGGTGCTGGCGCGGCTGAAGCGGTCGGCGCCGCAGCTTTGCTGGCCGGCGGCCTCGACGATAGGCGAGATCCTGAAGCGCCACGGGCTGGTCGGGCGCCGGCGGCATCGCTGGCGGGCGGCTGGTTGCGGCCCGTTCGCACCGGCCAACGGGCCCAATGCGGTGTGGAGCGCCGATTACAAGGGCTGGTTCCGGACCCGCGATGGGCGGCGCTGCGAGCCACTGACGGTGATGGATACGGCGAGCCGCTTTCTGCTGGCGCTGCAAGCCTGCGCGACGCCGGCCGAGGCAGAGGCCTGGCCGGTGTTCGAGCGGCTGTTTGCCGAGCACGGACTGCCGGAGCGCTTTCGCAGCGACAACGGTTCGCCCTTCGCGGCGATTGGCGTCACCGGGCTGACGACGCTTGCTGTGCGGTTCATCAAGCTCGGCATCGGCCTGGAGCGCATCCAGCCGGGCAAACCGCAGCAGAACGGCCGCCACGAACGCTTCCATCTGACGATGCTGCCGCTGGCCATGGCGCCGGAGGTCGACCATGCCGCGCAGCAGGCGGTCTTTGACGCATTTCGCCAGAATTACAACGCCGAGCGTCCACACGAGGCGCTCGCTATGGACGTGCCTGCTGATCATTACCGACCGTCACTGCGGCGCCTGCCCGACCGCCTGCCTGAACCGGACTATCCGGCCGAGGCGGCGGTGCGCCGGGTGCGCTCCAATGGCGAGATCAAATGGAACGGCGACCTCGTCTATGTCGCAGCAGCGCTGGCCGGCGAGGTCGTGGCGATCGAGGAGAATGAAGCGGGCATCTGGACGCTACGCTTCCATGCCCATCCGCTCGGCATCATCGACAGGAAGACCAAGCGGCTTGTCCGCCCCAGCGCCCTGCAACCCCGACCAGCCGGCGCAGGGGCGGACACTGGTTTACAAGGGGGAGAACTGTAACCCATCTATCCGGTTCAATCTGTTACCCATCTATCGGCTGGACACAGGCAGAGGGGGCTGGAACGGCACCACCTATCTGATGAAGCGATTCCAGCTACCCCATCACACCGCTCATTCCCCCAGCGCCACCGCGATCTCCGCGGCAAGCCGTGCATTGTTCTCAACCAGCGCAATATTGGTCTTCAGGCTCTGGCCGTCCGTTAGGTCGAAGATGGTCGACAGAAGATAAGGTGTTACCGCCTTGCCGGTGACTTCGTCACGCTCGGCGCTGTCGAGCGCCCGCTCGATATAGATTTCCATCTCCTCGCGCGCGATCTCGTCGGCCTCGGGCACGGGGTTGGCAACGAGCATGCCGCCGTCGACGCCGAGTTGTTCGCGCACCGTCTGGAAATTGGCGATGGCGGCCGGGCTGTTCAGCGACAGCGGGCTGCGGATGCCCGAGGAGCGCGACCAGAAGGCGGGGAATTCCTCGCTCTCATAGGTGACGACAGGCACGCCGCGGGTTTCCAGCACTTCCAGCGTCTTTGGAATGTCGAGGATTGCCTTGGCGCCGGCGCAGACGACGATGACGCCGGTGCGCGCGAGTTCCTCGAGATCGGCTGATATATCGAAGCTTTCCTCGGCGCCGCGATGCACGCCGCCGATGCCGCCTGTGGCAAAGACGCGGATGCCGGCACGCGCCGCCGCGATCATCGTCGCCGCGACCGTGGTGGCGCCGGTGCGGCGCTCGGCGATGGCGAAGGCGAGATCGGCGCGCGACACCTTCATCACTTCGGTTGCCCTGGCGAGTTGTTCTAGTTCCGCAGCCTCAAGGCCGATATGCAGCGTGCCGTGAATGACGGCGATCGTTGCCGGCACCGCACCCTGTTCGCGGATGATCGCCTCGACGCTGCGGGCCATCTCGATATTGCCGGGATAGGGCATGCCGTGGGTGATGATCGTCGATTCCAGCGCCACCAGCGGCGCGCCGCGCTGCTTGGCGCTGGCGACTTCCTTCGAATAGGCGATCGGCAGAAGAGGGGAGATGGGCTTGGTCATGGTCTTGTCCTGTGATCGACAGAGCATGATGCCGAAGTGCGAGCGGTTTTCGGACGACATCATGCTCAACTATTTAATCAGCCGCTTCAATGCAGAATTCTGACCTTGGGAACAAGGGCAAGCGCCTCATTCAGCAGATCGGGCGTCAGATTTTCGTTGACGGCATGCCGCGACTGGACGGTCAGCGTGGCGGCTGCTGTGCCGTGACGAACGGCTTCTTCGAGCGGCAAGCCTGATATCAATGCGGCGAGCGTGCCGGCCGCAAGGGAATCGCCGGCACCCGTGACATCGGCGACGGTGTCGGCAATCGGCGGCTGCAACGTCACGGCGCGGCCCTCGCAAAGTGCGACCAGCTCGCGCCGGCCGCGGGTGACGACGGCGTTCCTGATGCCGATCTCGTTCAGCAAAGGTAGCCAGCCGGCGGCGTCTTCCGGCCGCTCGCCAGCAAGGGCGGCAGCTTCAGCCTCATTCAGGAACAGGTAGTCGATATCCCCGATGCAGGGCTTCAGCCTGACGACCTTGGCCGGCGAGATGGCGATTGCCGCGACGGGCTTGCCTAGCGAACGTGCCTTTGCGACGATCGCCGCGATCGTCTCTTCCGGCAGGTTGGCGTCGACGAGGATGAAATCATGCGCGGCGAAGGCCTCCCGCACCCAGCGGATGGAGAGACGCCGCGGCACGAAGAAGCGGTAAAGATCCATGTCGGCAAGGGCGATCACCAGATTGCCGTCCTTCTCGATGATCGCCGTGTAGCTCGGCGTCTTGCGGTCGAGGAAAACGAAGGGCCGGTCGTCGATGCCGGCGAAATCGGCAGCTTCTCCGACCGTCTCGCCCATCGGATCGCCGCCGCGCGGCGAGATCATCGTCACCTGAAAACCGAGCCTTGCCAGGTTGCGCGCCGCATTGAAGCCACCGCCGCCCGGCTCCTCGAACCAGATGCCGGGATTGCTGGCGCCAGGCGCCGTCTCGCCGGAGATACGGCCGCGCCGATCGATATGGGCGCCGCCGAGAACGAGAATCTTTTTCTTCATCCGAGCCGCTCTCCCGATGCCCGAAAGGCGAATCGATGCGATGCGCCTTGCGCCGCTCGTGCCAGCACTTCGAACCTAAGTCGTTGCTTTTCATCGATAAAACAAATACAGAACACGGGTCGTTTTACCTTTTTCTTTCAATTATTTGATCGCCTATTGCGAAAATGGAACAAATAGGGTACAAACTCGACATTGCTAGAGCGGCTTCAATAACCTAAAGGTGGATCGGATGTCTCAGAATTCATTGCGGCTGGTAGAGGACAAATCGGTGGACAAAAGCAAGGCGCTTGAAGCGGCACTCTCACAGATAGAGCGGTCGTTCGGCAAGGGCTCGATCATGAAACTCGGCTCCAACGAGAATGTTGTCGAGATCGAGACGATCTCGACCGGCTCGCTTGGCCTCGATATTGCACTCGGCGTTGGTGGCCTGCCGAGGGGCCGCATCGTCGAAATCTACGGGCCGGAAAGCTCCGGTAAGACGACGCTTGCATTGCAGACGATTGCCGAAGCGCAGAAGAAGGGTGGCATCTGCGCCTTCGTCGATGCCGAACATGCGCTCGATCCCGTCTATGCCCGCAAGCTTGGCGTCGACCTACAGAACCTTTTGATCTCGCAGCCCGATACCGGCGAGCAGGCGCTCGAAATCACCGATACGCTGGTGCGCTCCGGCGCCGTCGACGTTCTCGTCGTCGACTCGGTCGCGGCCCTGACGCCGCGTGCCGAAATCGAAGGCGAGATGGGCGACAGCCTTCCCGGCCTGCAGGCACGACTGATGAGCCAGGCGCTGCGCAAGCTCACCGCTTCGATCTCGAAGTCGAACACCATGGTGATCTTCATCAACCAGATCCGCATGAAGATCGGCGTCATGTTCGGCTCGCCGGAAACGACGACGGGCGGCAATGCGCTGAAATTCTACGCCTCCGTGCGCCTCGACATCCGCCGCATCGGCGCGGTCAAGGAGCGCGAAGAGGTGATCGGCAACCAGACCCGCGTCAAGGTCGTCAAGAACAAGATGGCGCCGCCCTTCAAGCAGGTCGAGTTCGACATAATGTATGGCGAGGGTGTTTCCAAGACCGGCGAACTGGTCGATCTCGGCGTCAAGGCCGGCATCGTCGAAAAATCGGGCGCCTGGTTCTCCTATAACAGCCAGCGCCTCGGCCAGGGCCGCGAAAACGCCAAGACCTTCCTGCGCGATAATCCGGATCTCGCCCGCGAGATCGAACTGTCGCTGCGCCAGAATGCCGGCCTGATCGCCGACCGCTTCCTGCAGAACGGCGGACCGGAGCCCGATGACGGCGATGGCGATGCCTCCGCGGAAATGTAATTTTCGCGCTTAAACTCATCGGACAGTTCCAACCGGCCGCATTCCTGATGAGAATGCGGCCGGTTTTGTTTGTCTGCTGGACAGTGGCGGGGGCGAACGTTAAAAGCCGATGGATTTGTATTTACCTGCCTCCGGCAGCATTGAAGGGCATAGCATGAGCGGCGTGAACGATATCCGGTCGACCTTCCTCGACTATTTCAAGAAGAACGGCCATGAGATCGTTCCGTCGAGCCCGCTCGTGCCGCGCAACGACCCGACGCTGATGTTCACCAATGCCGGCATGGTGCAGTTCAAGAACGTCTTCACCGGCCTCGAAAAGCGTCCCTATTCGACGGCGACGACTTCGCAGAAATGCGTGCGAGCCGGCGGCAAGCACAACGACCTCGATAATGTCGGCTATACTGCACGCCACCTGACCTTCTTCGAGATGCTCGGCAACTTCTCCTTCGGCGACTATTTCAAGGAGAATGCGATCGAGCTTGCCTGGAAGCTCGTCACTGAGGGCTTCGACCTTCCGAAGAACCGCCTGCTGGTGACCGTCTATTCCGAGGACGAGGAAGCTGCGACGCTGTGGAAGAAAATCGCCGGCTTTTCCGACGACAAGATCATCCGCATCCCAACCTCTGACAATTTCTGGCAGATGGGTGATACCGGCCCCTGCGGCCCGTGCTCGGAAATCTTCATCGACCAGGGTGAGAATGTTTGGGGCGGCCCTCCGGGCTCCCCGGAGGAAGATGGCGACCGGTTCCTGGAATTCTGGAACCTCGTCTTCATGCAGTTCGAGCAGACCGCACCCGGCGAGCGCTCGCCGCTGCCGCGTCCGTCGATCGATACCGGCATGGGCCTGGAGCGCATGGCCGCCGTTCTGCAGGGCGTTCAGAGCGTATTCGACACCGATCTCTTCCGCACGCTGATCGGCACCATCGAGGACACGATGGGCGTCAAGGCGGAAGGCAGCGCCAGCCACCGCGTCATTGCCGACCATCTGCGCTCCTCGGCCTTCCTGATCGCCGACGGCGTGCTTCCGTCGAATGAGGGCCGCGGTTATGTGCTGCGCCGCATCATGCGCCGCGCCATGCGCCATGCACAGCTGCTCGGCGCCAAGGAGCCGCTGGTCTACAAGCTGCTGCCGACGCTGGTGCAGCAGATGGGCCGCGCCTATCCCGAACTGGTGCGCGCCGAGGCGCTGATCTCGGAAACGCTGAAGCTGGAGGAAAACCGCTTCCGCAAGACGTTGGAACGCGGCCTGTCGCTTCTGTCGGACGCGACAACGGATCTTTCCAAGGGCGATATGCTGGATGGTGAGACCGCCTTCAAGCTCTACGACACTTACGGCTTCCCGCTCGATCTGACGCAGGATGCACTGCGTGCCCGTGAGATCGGCGTCGACATCTCCGGCTTCACCGATGCGATGCAGCGCCAAAAGGCCGAAGCCCGCTCGCACTGGGCCGGTTCCGGCGAGAAGGCGACGGAAACCATCTGGTTCGAGCTCAAGGAAAAACACGGTGCTACCGAATTCCTGGGCTACGACACCGAAACGGCTGAAGGCGTCGTGCAGGCGATCGTCAAAGAGGGCGCGGTTTCGACCGAGGCCAAGGCCGGCGACAAGGTGCAGATCGTCGTCAGCCAGACGCCGTTCTACGGCGAATCCGGTGGCCAGATGGGCGATACCGGCGTGATCTCGTCCGACCACGGCAAGATCGAGATTTCAGATACGCAGAAGAGGGGCGAAGGTCTGTTCGTGCATCAGGGTACCGTCGTCGACGGCGTGTTCAAGGATGGCGATGCGGTCGTGCTGACCGTCGATCATGCCCGCCGGTCGCGCCTGCGCGCCAACCATTCTGCGACCCACCTGCTGCACGAGGCGCTGCGCGAGGTGCTCGGCACCCATGTTGCCCAGAAGGGCTCGCTGGTCGCGCCCGAGCGCTTGCGTTTCGACGTTTCGCATCCGAAGCCGATGTCGGCCGAGGAACTGAAGATCGTCGAGGATATGGCAAACGAGATCGTGCTGCAGAATTCGCCGGTTACCACGCGGCTGATGAGCGTCGACGATGCGATCGCCGAAGGCGCGATGGCGCTGTTCGGCGAAAAATACGGCGATGAAGTCCGGGTCGTGGCGATGGGCGAGGGTGTGCGTGGCGCCAAGGCCGGCAAAGCCTATTCGATCGAACTCTGCGGCGGCACGCATGTCGGGGCCACCGGCCAGATCGGCCTGATCCGCGTTCTCGGCGAAAGCGCCGTCGGCGCCGGCGTTCGCCGCATCGAGGCCGTCACCGGCGAATCGGCGCGCGAATATCTGGCCGAACAGGACGAACGCGTAAAGACGCTTGCCGCCTCGCTGAAGGTGCAGCCGGGCGAGGTGCTGTCGCGTGTCGAAGCGCTGATGGACGAGCGCCGCAAGCTCGAAAAGGAACTGGCTGACGCCAAGCGCAAACTCGCCATGGGCGGTGGGCAGGGCGGCTCGGTCGATGCCGTGCGCGAAGTCGCCGGCGTCAAGTTCCTCGGCAAGGCGATTTCGGGCGTCGATCCCAAGGATTTGAAGGGGCTTGCCGATGACGGCAAGACCAGCATCGGGTCGGGCGTCGTCGCGCTCGTCGGCGTGTCCGACGACGGCAAGGCAAGTGCTGTGGTGGCGGTGACACCGGATCTGGTGCAGCGCTACAGCGCCGTCGATCTCGTCCGCATCGCATCTGCCGCCCTCGGCGGCAAGGGCGGCGGCGGCCGCCCCGACATGGCGCAGGCAGGCGGCCCCGACGGATCGAAGGCCGGTGAAGCGATTGAGGCGGTTGCCGTGGCACTAGCCGGCTGAGCTGCCGCCTGACAACAGTTTGAAATTCAAACCGGTTGCGAGATCACGGATTTCGCAGCCGGTTTTGTTTTTAGCGCCGTGGTCCCTCGATGTTCAGTTTCGCGGCTGCAATGCCAGGCGGCAGGCGAGCCCGGTGAAGACCGTTGCCAGAATGTATTGCGGTAACTTCGGGAAACGGCTCGCCGACTGGAGTCTCGAACGGATCGTGCTTCCGAGGAAAATCACGGCGCCATTCACGACGAGGCCGATTCCGTTCAGGATGCTTGCAAGTATCAGCATCTGCATCGTCAGCGGCCCGGCTGACGCATTCACGAATTGTGGAAAGAGCGCCATGACGAAGAGCGCCATCTTCGGATTGAGCAGATTGGTGGCAAGGCCCGCAAAGAAGATACGCCGGCCCGACAGCCGCTTCAGCGTCGATGCCGGCTGAAAGGCGACGCCTTCCGAGCGGACCGTCTTGTAGGCGAGATAGAGAAGATAGCAACAGCCGGCCCAGCGCACAGTTTCATAGGCGGCCGGCACGGTCATGAAGAGCTGCGACAGCCCAAAGGCTGCGGCAAGGGCGTGGCAATAGGTGCCGAGCGCGATGCCGGCATAGGTCAGGAAGCCGGCAGCGCGTCCCTGGCTGATGCTGCGGGAGGCGATCAGCAGCATGTCGGGACCGGGCGTGGCGGTCAGCACCAGCGCTGCGGCGGCAAAGAGCATTAATGTTGAAAAATCCGGCATCTATCATTCCTTTTGGGTTCGAGCCGGAATTCCGGTCTACGCAGGATTCGCCGAAGGTTCAAGTCAGCAGGATTTGTCAAATCGGGATATGGTTCTCTGCGGTCGATCGATTTGCACGAGGTTCCGACATGAATGGCGAAACGGCATGGGCACTTTATGAAAACCGTCTGAGACGAGTTTCGGCCTATATTCACGACCACCTCGACGAGGAGTTGGATATGGAGCGCCTTGCCGAGATCGCCTGCATGTCGAGCTATCACTGGCACAGGATCTACCGGGCGATTTACGGCGAGACGCTGGCGGTGACCGTCAAGCGGCTCAGGCTGCATCGCGCGGCGGGCGAGATCGTCCGCACGGAGCTTGCCGTCAGCGAAATTGCGAAGCGATCAGGCTATCCCAATCTCCAATCCTTCAATCGTATCTTCAAGTCGGTCTACGGCATGCCGCCGGCCCGCTATCGGAAAGAGGGAAGCCACACAACCTTCGAACCCTCACCTGACGGAAAGACCAAAGCCATGTTAGACGTTACCATACGCGAGATCGGGCCGATCGAGTTGATCGGCGTTGCCCATACCGGCTCCTACATGCAGATCGACAAGGCTTTCGAGACACTGTTCGGCACGCTTTATGCCCGCGGCCTCGCCAAGCCCGACATGCGGATGATCGGCGTCTATCTCGACGATCCCGATCTTGTGCCGGAGGAAAAGCTGCGCTCGATCGCCTGCGTCACCGGCGCTGCCGAAGTGCCGGCGGCGGTACCCTTGGAGCGGCGCACGATCGACGGCGGCGATTATGCGGTGCTGCGCCACAGGGGTCCCTATGCCGACATGTCCAAGTCCTATCAGTGGCTCTTTGCCGAATGGCTGCCTAAATCCGGTCGGCAGCTGAAGGACAGGGTCATGTTCGAGGAATATCTCAACAATCCGCGCGAGGTGCCGCCGACCGAGCTTTTGACGGACATTCACATACCGCTTGTCTAAAGTCGTCGATCGGGGGCGCGGCGGATCTGCCGCGTCCCTGGACGGTCAGGCGACCTTTCGCGTCCTGGAATTTTCAAGCGGCCTGCATGGTCTTGATGGCTTCGTCATCAAGGGCGTTTGCCCGCTTGTAGGCCTCGCGCTCGCTGATGCGGCCGACATAGTCGAGGAAGGCCTGGCGTCTTTCGATGCCGCCGAAGCCGATGCCCCAGCCGATATGGGAGCCGACATAGACGTCGGCGGCGGTGAAACGCTCGCCGGTGATGTAGGTCGAAGCGGAGACGGCTTTCTCAAGCGTATCCATGACGTCGCCGAAACCGCCGCAGCCGGCCATGCGCAGCCGCTCTTTGGGAATTTCGAAGCCGAGAGCCTTCATCGTCACCGCCGATTCGAGCGGGCCGGCGGCAAAGAACATCCAGCGGTAATAGCGGGCGCGCTCCTCCGGTCTCGGCGCCAGGGCCTTTTCGGGGAAGGTCTCGGCCAGATAGGCGCAGATCGCCGCGCATTCGGTGACGATTGTGTCGCCGTGGCGGATTGCCGGCACCTTGCCCATCGGATTGACCGCGAGATATTCCGGCGCCTTCATGGTTTCGCCGAAGGTCAGGAATTCGGTGCGATAGGGCTGGCCGATCTCCTCCAGCATCCAGCGCGCGATGCGGCCGCGCGACATCGGGTTCGTATAGAATACCAATTCTTCGGTCATGACGTCCTCCTCGTGTTGCCGTTATTGGTCCCACGGAATCAATAGCGCAGCGATGGCCGCCTGCAAGTCCCGGCCGCTAGAGCGCCTTGCGATATTGGATGAAGCCGGAGCGCTCGGCGATCCTGTCATAGAGCCGGCGGGCCGTTGCATTGGTTTCGTGGGTCATCCAATAGAGCCTGCCTGCGCCGTTGGCGCGGGCGAGGTCGGCGACGGCCTCGATCAAAGCGGCCCCGGTGCCGAGCCCGCGCTGGCTGTTGTCGACATAGAGATCCTGCAGATAGCAGGTCCATTGCGGCAGCCAGCAGGAGCGGTGAAAGATGGCATGGACGATGCCGACAAGCTGGCCGTCTTCATCGAAGGCGCCGAGCGCATGCATCGGTTCGTCAGGATCCTGGAAACGAGCCCAGGTGAGATCCGTGGTTTCGGGCGGGATGACCACTTCATAGAACCGCTGATAGGCCTCCCAAAGGGGTTCCCAAGCGGCTCGGTCAAAGGGTTCGAGCGGTCGCAGGATGACCGTCATCGGTTCATTCTCCCAAAATAAAACGGCGGGGAAATCCCCGCCGCTCCGATGTTATCTCGGAAAGACCGGCTTACGCCATGGCCTTCTGCAGGTTCTGATCGATCTTGTCGAGGAAGGCGGTGGTCGAGAGCCACGGCTGGTCGGGGCCGATCAACAGCGCCAGGTCCTTGGTCATGAAACCGGATTCGACGGTGTCGACGCAGACCTTTTCCAGCGTGGAAGCGAACTTGGCGAGCTCGGCATTGTCGTCGAGCTTGGCGCGGTGGGCGAGGCCACGGGTCCAGGCGAAGATGGAGGCGATCGAGTTCGTCGAGGTTTCCTGTCCCTTCTGGTGCTGGCGGTAGTGGCGGGTGACCGTGCCGTGAGCGGCTTCGGCTTCGACCGTCTTGCCGTCGGGCGTGAGCAGAACCGAGGTCATCAGGCCGAGAGAGCCGAAGCCCTGGGCAACGGTATCGGACTGGACGTCGCCGTCATAGTTCTTGCAGGCCCAGACGTAGCCGCCGGACCACTTGAGCGCCGAGGCGACCATGTCGTCGATCAGGCGGTGTTCGTAGGTGATGCCGGCTTCCTTGAACTGATCCTTGAATTCGGTCTCGTAGACTTCCTCGAAGATGTCCTTGAAGCGGCCGTCATAGGCCTTGAGGATGGTGTTCTTGGTCGACAGATAGACCGGCCACTTGCGCATCAGGCCGTACATCATCGAAGCGCGGGCGAATTCGCGGATCGATTCATCGAGGTTGTACATCGCCATGGCAACGCCGGCGCCCGGTGCGTTGAAGACTTCCTTCTCGATGACGGTGCCGTCTTCGCCGACGAACTTGATCGTCAGCTTGCCCTTGCCGGGGAACTTGAAATCGGTGGCGCGGTACTGGTCGCCGAAGGCGTGGCGGCCGACGACGATCGGCTTGGTCCAGCCGGGAACGAGGCGCGGCACGTTCTTGCAGATGATCGGCTCGCGGAAGATGACGCCGCCGAGGATGTTGCGGATCGTGCCGTTCGGGCTCTTCCACATTTCCTTGAGGTTGAATTCCTTGACGCGGGCCTCATCCGGCGTGATCGTCGCGCACTTGATGCCGACGCCATACTTCTTGATGGCGTTGGCGGCATCGACGGTGACCTGGTCGTTGGTGGCGTCGCGGTTTTCGACCGAGAGGTCGAAATAGTCGATGTCGAGGTCGAGATACGGATGGATAAGCTTATCCTTGATGAGCTGCCAGATGATGCGCGTCATTTCATCGCCGTCGAGATCGGCGACGGGATTGGCGACCTTGATCTTGTTCATGTATCTGCCTCGTTCGAGCTTCAATGGGGACCGGCGTCCCGGGTGGGTGATATGATGAGGAGCGCTATAGCATTGTGATCAGGGAACGCAAAGCTGCAAGGGGCTCGACAATGCGTTTTTGCCGCCATTGCCAAGCGCCGGAAATTGGCTAGTGTCCGCCTCGATCTGCCGTCCCGGACATTCGACCATGAAGACATTCGCCGTTGTTATCGCAAGCGTTATCGCCTTTTCCGGCATCGGCCATGCCGCCGACATTACCGCTCCCGTGAAGGAGATCATGGAGGCGACCAAGAGCAATTGGGCCGACAATAACAGCGACTGGACCGACATCTTCGATGCGAGCCGGCTTGACCATCTCTACAGCCGCGATTTCGTCGCGAAGTACCAGGCGGCGGCACAGTTTCCTGCCGTCGACGATGACGGCATTTCGCCCTTCGACTACGACGTTATCGTCAATGGCCAGGAGGCCTGCCCGCTGGAGGATTTGACGATGGCGGCAGCGCCGGTGGTCGACGGCATGGCCGAGGTGACGGTACGCTTCCGAAAATCCGCCTGCTCGGCGGCGCCCGATGCCAAGGAGTATACGACCGTTCGTTTCCTGGTGGTCGAAGAAGGCGGCAAGCCCGTCATCGACGATATCGTCACCGAGAATATCGAAACGCAGGCGCGCGATTCCCTGAAGGCGACGATGGCGCTGATTGCCAAGGGCCAATAGGCGCGCGACATTCGAGAGCATCGGGGTGATCTCAGGCGGTTTGATTTCCGCTCTTGCGGCGGTATCTGTTGATCCCTGGGCGGCATGAGGGGCTTCTGCATTTGTTTTCCGGTTTTCAGTTCCGCGACTGGCTGCTTGCCAACGATCCGGCGCTTTCGCGCCTGCGCATGGCTTCGCGGGTGACGCTGACGATCGTTTTCTCCTTCCTGGTCCTCCTCGCCATCCAGATGTTCATCGTGCCGTTGCCGACCGCGGCTTTCGGTCTTGGCATCGTGCTGTCGATCGAGGGCGGGGTGGCGGTTCGCGACAAGGGCAATACGCGACAGCTGGTGACGCGGCTTTTCGGTTGCGTCGCAAGTCTTGGCGTCGTCGCCATCGCGGCGGGCCTCGAGGATCGCCGTTTGCTCTCCGATCTCGTCTTCCTGGTGGTGATCGCGCTCGCATCGGCGGGCCGCGTGTTCGGGCCGCGCGGTTTTGCGATCGGCATGTTCGCCTTCACCTCCTATTTCATGGGGTCCTATTTCCGGCCTTCTCTTGCCGAGCTGCCAGCGGTGGCGATCGGCCCCGTCGTCTCGGTGCTCGTTGGCCACCTGGTGAGAGCCGTGCTCCTGCCGAACGACTGGCGGCGCGACCTGCTGCGCTCGCTCGAAAGCGTGCGCGGCCGGATCAACCAGATCCTCTTCAAGCTCGCCGCCCTTGCCGGTGGCGCCGAGATCGGCGAAGCCGACCGGCAGGAGCTGCGCCAGCTGGAAGACCGGCTGAAGGAAGTGGTGCTGATGGCCGAGACCTTCATTCCACGCCCGCCGGCCGGCGTCTTCGACGGTGCTTCCGATCCCGCCGCGGAATTGGCGATTCGGCTCTTCGATGCACATCTCGCTGCCGAAAGCGCGATCGTGGTGAGCTTCCAGAGCCTGCCGCCCTTTGCGCTCGTCCATGCCGTGATCGAGGCCGACAAGGCGGAGCTCGCCACCTATGAGGGGATGGCCGAAGCCATCAAGGACGAGCCGCAAGGCGAAACCGTGCGGGCGCTACTCTGGCTCGGCGAGGCGCGGCAGCAATTGACGCAGGCGATTGGCGAGGGGCAGGCTTCCGGCTTTGCCGGCATCGATGCCGTCAAGGACACGGCACAGCCCGAGAAGATCGACTTTTCATTCGCCAATCCGCTGCTGCGCTCGGCGCTGCAGATCACGCTCGCCTCGGCGCTCGCCATGGGCTTCGGCCTGCTCTTGTCGCGCGAGCGCTGGTTCTGGGCGGTGCTTGCCGCCTTCCTTGTTTTCACCAACACCAATTCGCGCGGCGACACGGCGATGAAGGCGCTGTCGCGCTCGCTCGGCACGGTGTTCGGGATTGCCATCGGTCTCGTGCTGGCAACGCTGATTTCGGGTGAGCCTGTCATCGCCATTCCGGTCGCCGGCATCTGTATCTTCTTGGCTTTCTATTTCCTGCAGGTCTCCTACGCGACGATGACCTTCTTCATCTCGATCGTGCTCTGCCTGGTCTACGGCATGACTGGGGTGCTGACGCTCGATCTCCTGCAACTGCGCATCGGGGAGACCTTGATCGGCGCGGTGGCCGGGACGGCGGTTGCCTTCCTGGTCTTTCCGGCACGCACGCGCGGCGCGCTTGATGCCGCACTCGCCCGCTGGTTTCAGGCGCTGGACGAGTTGTTGAGCGCGATCGGCGATGGCAAGAGCGGTTTTGCGCTGATTGCACTGTCGCAGAAGATCGATGCCTGTTACCGCGACGTAACGGTGGCGGCGCGGCCGCTCGGCTCGTCCTGGTCGGTGGTGACGCGGCCCGGCGAGATCCGCCAGACGCTGGCGATCTTCCTCTCCTGCACCTATTGGGCGCGCATCCTGGCGAAGAGCTACGCAGCGCCGGTCGAGGCTGACGAGATGAAGAGGCTGATCGCGTCGGATCTGGCGCTAATGAAGAATGCGGCCCCGCGCGGCTCGACCTGTTTCTTCATCGAGCGCAAGGCGTCGCGGACGACAAGGCGGCACCTGCCGCTGTCGCGCGAAGGCGCCAGACTCGGGCTCGAAATGATCGGTTCGGCGCTGGAAAGGCTCTATCCGCAGGCTGATGTCTTGCCGTTTGCGCCGGGCGAGGTTATTGCGCGCTCGAAACAGGGATAGAACCATGGCAGGCACGAACAGCGAGCGTCAACTTCTGGCCGAAGGGCCGGCCATCATTCTGGTCGAGCCGCAGATGGGCGAGAATATCGGCATGGTGGCGCGTGCCATGGCGAATTTCGGCCTTGCTGAACTCCGCCTCGTCAATCCGCGCGACGGCTGGCCGAACGAGAAAGCCTTGGCGACCGCCTCCAAGGCCGATCACGTGATCGAGGCAACCAAGGTCTACGATACGCTGGAGCAGGCGGTCGCCGACCTTAATTTCGTCTATGCGACGACGGCGCGCGAGCGCGACGGCTACAAGCCGGTGCGCTCGCCGGTCATTGCCGCCGAGACGCTCCGGGCGAGGTTTCGCGCCGGCGAGGGAACCGGGATCCTCTTCGGACGCGAGCGCTGGGGGCTGACCAACGAGGAGGTGGCGCTTGCCGACGAGATCGTCACCTTTCCCGTCAATCCGGCCTTTGCGTCGCTGAACATCGCCCAGGCGGTGCTGCTGATGTCCTATGAATGGATGAAATCCGGCATGGAGGATCTCGGCGCCGTGCCCTTCCAGGCGATGGGGCAGACGCCTTCGACCAAGGAACAGCTGTTCGGCCTGTTCGACCAGCTGGAAGAGGCGCTCGATGCGCGCGGTTATTTCCATCCCGCCGGGAAAAAGCCGAAAATGGTCGACAATCTGCGCGCCGTTCTATCTCGCCGGGCCTTCACGGAGCAGGAAATCAGCGTGTTGCGCGGCGTCATCTCCTCCCTCGACCGTTTTTCGCGCAAGAGCCCGCGCGGCGGCCGGTTCCCGACAGCGGCCAAGGAAACACCGCCAGATGACAGCGCCGACGCATGAGCTGAAACCCGTCCTCGTCTTCGATTCCGGCATTGGCGGGCTGACCGTCTTGCGCGAGGCGCGCGTGCTGATGCCGGAACGCGGCTTCATCTATGTCGCCGACGATGCCGGCTTTCCCTATGGCGGCTGGGAGGAACAGGCGCTGAAGGAGCGGGTAATCGGCCTCTTCGGCCGGCTGCTCGAAGAGCACGACCCTGAAGTCTGCATCATCGCCTGCAACACGGCCTTCACGCTTGTTGGTGCCGATCTGCGCGCCGCCTTTCCCCAGATGACCTTCGTCGGCACCGTGCCGGCGATCAAGCCAGCAGCGGAGCGCACGCGGTCCGGCCTGGTCTCGGTGCTCGCGACGCCGGGCACGGTCAAGCGCGCCTATACGCGTGATCTCATCCAGTCCTTCGCCCAGCAATGCCATGTCCGCCTCGTCGGCTCGGAGAACCTGGCTCGCATGGCGGAGGCCTATATTCGCGGCGACACCGTCTCCGACGACGCCGTGCTTGCCGAGATCGACCAATGCTTCGTCGAGAAGGACGGACGAAAGACCGATATCGTCGTGCTCGCCTGCACGCATTATCCCTTCATGGCGAACCTATTCCGGCGGCTTGCGCCCTGGCCGGTCGACTGGCTCGACCCGGCCGAAGCGATCGCGCGCCGCGCCCGCACACTGGTGCCGCTGATCGCAGACGCTGTGCATCCCGACAATTTCGACTTCGCGGTGCTCACCTCGGGCAATCCCGATTTTGCGACCCGGCGGCTGATGCAGGGATTCGGATTGAGGGCGTAGCTCGGCGAAGAGATGCGCGATCACGGCGATGGATCAATTTCCCGGATGATGCCAGGAATTGTCCTGTGGGTTGGCGAAAACCGATCCTGAAAAACCGCGCATTCTTTGATAGACGGGGCGATGCCGTTTCGGAAGAATGGCGCTTCGTTCATGTGAGTCTCTTCGCCGCGAGGGTATGCATTGCAGGTTGGCATCGATATGGGATTGGCGTCCGGCGCTCCGGCGACGCTCGATATCGAGGAGCTGCTGGCGACACGTCTGCTCGTGCAGGGCAATTCCGGATCGGGCAAGTCGCATCTGCTGCGCCGCCTGCTCGAGCAATCGGCGCAATGGGTGCAGCAGGTCATCATCGATCCAGAGGGTGATTTCGTCACGCTCAGCGACAGGTTCGGCCATGTCGTGGTCGACGGTGAGCGCACGGAGGCGGAGTTGGCGGGCATCGCCAACCGCATCCGTCAGCATCGCGTTTCCTGCGTGCTGACGCTCGAAGGCCTCGATCTCGAAGACCAGATGCGCGCTGCAGCCGCCTTCCTCAACGGCATGTTCGATGCCGATCGCGAATACTGGTATCCGGTTCTCGTCGTGGTCGACGAGGCGCAGATGTTTGCGCCATCGGTCGGCGGCGATGTCTCGGAAGATGCGCGCAAGATGTCGCTCGGCGCGATGACCAACCTGATGTGCCGCGGCCGCAAGCGCGGCCTTGCCGGCGTGATCGCGACACAGCGGCTTGCCAAACTCGCCAAGAACGTCGCGGCCGAGGCCTCGAATTTCCTGATGGGCCGCACCTTCCTCGATATCGACATGGCGCGCGCCGCCGACCTGCTCGGCATGGACCGGCGCCAGGCCGAGATGTTCCGCGACCTGAAGCGCGGCAATTTCGTTGCCCTCGGACCGGCGCTGTCGCGCCGGCCGCTGCCGATCCAGATCGGCGCGGTGGAGACCTCGGCGCGCTCTTCCAGCCCGAAACTGATGCCGCTGCCGGATGCGCCGCAAGATGTCGAAGACCTGATCTTCACGCCCGATCCGGAGGAATTCCAACGCCCGCTGGTGCGCCGCGCCCCGCCGGCGCCGCGGCCGACGACCGATATTCTGGCCGAACTCTCGCGCTCGACGCCGGCGGCATCGGCTGCACCTGCGGAGGCGAGGGCGAGCCAGGTGGAAGTCTCCGCCGAAGAGCGGGAGGAGCGCCTTGCCGGCGTGCTTGCCGAAATCCTCGACGATCCCACCTCCGCCTTCCGAACCGATTCGGTGCTTTACCAGGACTTTCTGGTAAGGCTGCGTATGCGCCGGGTACCGGGACCGCCGATCGCGCTGCCGGATTTCCGCCGGCGCGTGGCGATCTCGCGCTCCGGCGTCGATGCGACGACGGCTGCGACCGATACCTGGGCAACGGCGCTGTCGCTGTCATCAGGTGTCACCGACGACCTGCAGGGCGTCTTCCTGATGCTCGCCAAGGCCGCCGTCTGCGGCGAGCCGTGCCCGTCGGACGCCCGCATCGCCCGCGCCTACGGCACCCATTCCGCCCGCCGCGCGAGGCGCCTGCTCGGCTATTTCGAGGAGCAGGGCATCATCGTCGTGCACGCCGATTTTTCCGGCAAGCGTATCGTCGCTTTCCCTGATATGGACTGCCAGACGGCGCCGGGCGACGCCAACGGACCCGACACGGGCGACCGACCGCTGGCGGCGGAATAGTGGCGCTTTCGGGGTTGCCGCTGTTGACATTTTCATGACGGCCCTCTAAAGACCGCCGCAAGCACCGGGCAGCAATGTCCGGTGTTTCATTTGACATGTCCCGTGGATCGTTCCTGTTCGCTAACCGGAACATCCTGTCAGGTCTTGGAAGAGACCAGAGGAGGGCGTGTTTCCTTCGTGCGGTTTGGCAACAAGCCGTCATAAACCTTTGAAAGGAAATACGATGAGCAAGCGCGAATCGTCTAAGTACAAAATTGACCGCCGTATGGGTGAAAATATCTGGGGCCGTCCGAAGTCCCCGGTGAACCGCCGCGAATACGGCCCGGGCCAGCACGGCCAGCGCCGCAAGGGCAAGCTTTCGGACTTCGGTGTGCAGCTGCGCGCCAAGCAGAAGCTTAAGGGTTACTACGGTGACCTGCGCGAAAAGCAGTTCCGCGCGATCTTCGCCGAAGCCGACCGCCGCAAGGGCGACACCTCTGAAAACCTGATCGGCCTCTTGGAATCGCGCCTCGACGCGATCGTCTATCGCGCCAAGTTCGTTCCGACGGTCTTTGCTGCCCGTCAGTTCGTCAACCATGGCCACGTCTCGGTCAACGGTGTGCGCGTCAACATCGGTTCTTATCGTTGCAAGGCCGGCGACGTCATCGAAGTTCGCGAAAAGTCGAAGCAGCTGGTGATCGTTCTGGAAGCCGTCAGCCTCGCAGAGCGCGACGTTCCCGACTACATCGAAGTCGATCATAACAAGATGGTCGCAACCTTCGGCCGCGTCCCGACGCTCAGCGACGTTCCGTTCCCGGTCGTCATGGAACCGCACCTGGTCGTCGAATTCTATTCGCGTTAATGCATTCGTCTCGCAGTCGAAACCGATTGCGAGACAACAGCATGCGTCGATATACGGAAAGCCGCTCTTTGGAGCGGCTTTTTTGCGATCTGGAGAGAAGCGATGGCAGATTTGCAGGCGACCCTCGATAGCATTTACGCCGATATCCAGCCGCGGATCGGCGAGGGCAGGGTCGCGGACTATATTCCCGAGCTGGCCAAGGTCGATCCGCAGCAGTTCGGCATGGCGATCGTCACCGTCGACGGCAAAGTCTATCGCGTCGGCAATGCCGATACCGCTTTCTCGATCCAGAGCATATCGAAGGTCTTCATGCTGACGCTGGCGCTCGGCAAGGTCGGCGAAGGGCTGTGGAAGCGTGTCGGACGCGAGCCCTCCGGATCGGCTTTCAACTCGATCGTCCAGCTCGAGCACGAGAGCGGCATTCCCCGCAATCCCTTCATCAATGCCGGCGCGATCGCCGTTAGCGACGTCGTCATGGCCGGCCATGCGCCGCGCGAGGCAATCGGCGAGCTGCTGCGTTTCGTGCGTTATCTCGCCGATGACGAGTCGATCACCATCGACGACAAGGTGGCGCGTTCGGAGACGCAGACGGGCTACCGGAATTTTGCGCTTGCCAATTTCATGCGCGCCTACCGCAATCTCGACCATCCCGTCGACCACGTGCTCGGCGTCTATTTCCATCAATGCGCGCTGTCGATGAGCTGCGAGCAGCTCGCCCGCGCCGGGCTGTTCCTGGCGGCGCGCGGCAGCAATCCGACGACCGGCCATTCGGTGGTCTCGCCGAAGCGGGCGCGGCGTATCAATGCGCTGATGCTGACCTGCGGCCATTACGACGGTTCGGGCGACTTCGCCTATCATGTCGGCCTGCCCGGCAAGAGCGGCGTCGGCGGCGGCATCTTCGCCGTGGCGCCGGGCATCGCCTCGATCGCGGTGTGGTCGCCGGGACTGAACAAGGTCGGCAATTCACAGCTCGGCGCTGCGGCGCTGGAGATGCTTGCGGCGCGCACCGGCTGGTCGGTTTTCGGAGATTGACGCTGTGTTGCCAGGCGGCTTTCTGCTAGAGCAAACGTGGATTTTCTGTAGGACGAAGCAATGAATATCGCAGCCAAGATCGCCGATGATTTGGAAACCGGCGAAGCCGACACCAGTGGCCATGCGCTGTTTGCCGATGCGCCGCGTTCTGTCTCCTTCAACAAGCTGCGCAAACGCCTGCTCCGCCAGGTGCGGCAGGCCTTCGACGATTTCGACATGCTGAAGGGCCAGAAGCGCTGGCTGGTCGGCCTTTCCGGTGGCAAGGACTCTTATGGGCTGCTGGCGCTGCTGCTCGATCTCAAATGGCGCGGCCTGCTGCCGGTCGAGCTCATCGCCTGCAATCTCGACCAAGGCCAGCCGAATTTTCCGAAACATGTGCTGCCGGACTATCTCACCAAGATCGGCGTCCGCCATCGGATCGAATATCGCGACACCTATTCGATCGTGAAGGAGAAGGTGCCTGAAGGCGCCACCTATTGCTCGCTCTGTTCGCGGCTGCGCCGCGGCAATCTCTACCGCGTCGCGCGCGAAGAGGGGTGCGATGCGCTGGTGCTCGGCCATCACCGCGAAGACATTCTCGAAACCTTCTTCATGAATTTCTTCCATGGCGGCCGGCTCGCCTCGATGCCGGCGAAGCTTTTGAACGACGAGGGCGACCTGATGGTGCTGCGGCCGCTCGCCTACGCTGCCGAGGACGACCTCGCGAAGTTCGCCGCCGCCATGCAGTTTCCGATCATCCCCTGCGATCTCTGCGGCTCACAGGACGGGCTGCAGCGCAATGCGATGAAGGACATGCTCGCCGATATCGAGCGGCGCATGCCCGGCCGCAAGGACACGATGCTGCGAGCGCTTTCGCATGTGAACCCGTCGCATCTGCTCGATCCGAAACTTTTCGACTTTTCCACTCTTGGTGTCACAGACCCTTCATGAAGGCCCGGCTAAGCAGGCTGCTCATGCATGAAGGACAGGATTTCGCATGACCATTTCAGATCAGGATATTCTCTTTCTCGGCGATTGCGTGAGGCAAGCGGCGCAAGCGGAGATCATGCCGCGTTTTCGTAGTCTCGGCGCGGGCGATGTTTCGGAAAAGACCTCGGCGATCGATTTGGTAACGCAGGCGGATGTGCTTGCCGAAGCCCATATCACCGCGGCGCTGAGAGAGCGTTTTCCCACGGCACTCATCGTCGGCGAGGAGGCCTATGATGCCGACCGGTCGGTCGTGCCGGCCCTTGCCGAGGCCGAGGTTGCCTTCGTCATCGATCCCGTCGACGGCACCTTTAATTTTGCCGCGGGGCTTCCGGTTTTCGGGACAATACTGGCAGTGACGGTCAGAGGCGAGACGGTCGCTGGCATCATTCACGATCCCGTTCTCGGCGATACGGTGACGGCGATCAAAGGGGCCGGCGCCTTTCTGACCCGCCAGGACGGGCAGTCGACCAAGCTGAAGGTCGCCGAGCCTGCCAGCCTGAGCCAGATGGTCGGCGGCCTGTCGTGGGGTCATATGGATGAGCCCGACCGCTCGCGTATCTGCGCCAACATGGCGAAGGCCCGGATGACCTTCGCCTTCAATTGCTCGGCCTACGAATATTGGATGGTCGCCGCCGGCAAGATGCATTTCATCGGCCATGCGAAGCTGATGCCCTGGGACCACCTGGCCGGTGTGCTCGCGCATCAGGAGGCCGGCGGCCATACGGCGAAATTCGACGGCACCCCTTATCGACCCGGCGAGACGAGGGGCGGGATCATCTCCGCGCCCGATCGGGAAAGCTGGCAGCTGATCCGGCATGAGATCGTCGGCATCTGATTCAAGGTTCTTCTGAGAGACCTAAGCGTGAGGATTTGACATGACTTCGATTGTCGACGTGACCGTTCTTGCCGATCTGCTGCGCCGCGCGGCGAAGGCGGAGATCCTGCCGCGCTTTCGCCGGCTCGGCCAGGGCGAGGTGCGCGCCAAGAGCGAGGCGACCGATCTCGTCACCGAGGCTGATGAGCAGGCGGAACGGATGATCAAGGCGGAAGCTGCGCAACTCTGGCCGGGCGCACTCTTCCTTGGCGAAGAATCGGTCGCGGCCAATCCCGATTTGCTCTACGGGCTCGCACATGCCGATCTCGCGATCGTCGTCGATCCGGTCGACGGAACTTTCAATTTCGCCTCTGGCATCCCGGCCTTCGGCGTCATGGCGTCCGTTATCTCCGGCGGCGAGACGGTTGCCGGCATCATCTACGATCCGATGGGCGACGACTGGGTGATGGCGGAAAAAGGCGGCGGCGCCTGGCTGCGGCGGCCGGATGGCGGCGCCGAGCGGCTCTCGGTCGCAGCTCCCGTGGGATTGGAACATATGGTCGGCATGGCCTCGACCGGCTACCTGCCGAAGGAGAAGCGCGCCGAGGTGCTCGGCAATCTCGCCAAGGTACGCTTCCTCACCAATTACCGCTGCGCCGCCCACGAATACCGCACCTTTGCCGGCGGGTATGTGCATTACCTCATGTACAACAAGCTGATGCCGTGGGATCACCTTGCCGGCACGCTGATCTCGCAGGAGGCCGGCGCCTATGCGGCGCGCTTCGACGGATCGCCCTACCTGCCGCATCATCTCGACGGCGGGCTGCTGATTACCCCGACAAGGCCTCATGGGACGTGTTGCGGCGTGAGGTTTTCACGGTCTGAACACTCGCCTCAAAGCGTAGAGCCTTTACTGCTGCCCTCATGCTATAGGACAGCGAGAATGTGCTCCCACGCCAGTCGTCCCAACTCTGCGTCGGCTTCGTCACTTCCACCGTGAGCGTGCAGCGATGATCGGGAAGTCGTTTCGCCCGGCAGCAGAATGCGATGGCCCGCATTTTCTCCCAGCACAAGCTGGGTAAGTAAGCCCGAATCTGCGCGCCGCCGAACAAGTGATGCGGCAAATTTGTCTGATGGCCAGAGCGCGTCATCGCATCCTGCTACGAGCAGAATTTCGGCATTCGTTTTCTCCAAAGGGATAGCCGCTGCGTCGATCTCTGACTCGTGCACTTGAAGGCATCGTTCGAACAGGCCCCGATAGGCGACCAGCTCGTCTCTGTATTCCCGCACCCATTCTGGGTCTGACGAAACAAAAGGAAGCGGTGTACCTCGCAATGTCCACGACGAGCGCTCGGGCCAGCTGATGCCATCAAGCCCTGGACCAATATTTCCCCAGACGACTGAAGAAGGGCTTATTGCCACGACCGCGTTGATGCGCGGATCGTATACCGCTGTGAGCAGCGCAGCTTCGGCGCCTTTCGATGTTCCCACCAGGACGATGCGTTTACAACCGAGTTCGATCAAGTAGTCCGTGGCAGAGAAAAAAGTTTCCAGCGGCACTTCGCAAATGCCTGGCACCTGGCCTTCGCCGCCGAACCAGCGAAGCGCTATGACCGTTGCCGCCTGGCTCGCAAACAACCTGGCGCGGGCCACATCGACCCGGCCACTGGAGCCGCCGAGTACCACAACGCCAGTGCCGGTATCTGGTTTGACTTGAAATATCTCACCCTGCAATGGCGGGGGGAGACGTTGATATTCTGCATCCAAAACCAGGCTCCTTCTTCCAGGGGGCATCCAGATTTAGGAACGTGCCGAGTTTGCCATCTAATGCAATGCCGCCGGGGATCAACCGTTCCGGCAGATTTCCCATTTCAGAAGTGAGCAGCACCCGGATCGAGCTGCGGGCTGTCGCCGGGGTGGGTGAAAAGCTTGCCGTTTTCGGCCCAGAGGGTGGCTGCGATGGTCACCGCGCCGAAGAGCGCAAAGCCGCCGAAGAGCGGCTGCACCGTGCCGTTGAACATCTGGCCGACCAGGCCGCCGAGAATGGCGCCGGCGGTCGTCGAAACGAAGCCGGTGATGGCGGTCGCCGTGCCGGCGAGATTGCCCATCGGTTCGAGGCTGATGGCGGTGAAATTGGTGGCGATCACGGCAAACATCATCAGCACGATGGTGAAGATGCCGTAGGCGACGGCGAAATCCGGCTTGCCGGCCAGCGAATAGAAAAAGCCGGCAGCCGACAGCGCCGTGAAGATCAGCAGGGCAGCGTGCGAGATGCGGCGCATGCCGAATTTGCGCACGAAGAAGCCGTTGGCGAAATTGGCGACGGCGATGCCGCCGGCGGTGGCCGCAAAGGCGATCGGCAACCAGTCGCCAAGGCCATAGACCTCGCCGAAGACCTGTTGCACCGAGATCACATAGGCGCTGATGACGCCGGTGAACATGGTGAGGCCGATCATGTAGCCGCAGGTGATGCGGTTGGTGAGCACGGTCTTGAAGCCATCCACGACGGAGCCGACCGACAGTGGCAGCCGCTCTTCCGGCGGCAGCGATTCCTTCAGCCGCAGGAGAGCCCAGACGAACAGGACGGTAGCGATGATGCCGAGCAGGATGAAGATCCAGTGCCAGTTGGCATAGAGGATGATGAGCTGGCCGACGGATGGGGCAACGATCGGCACGATCATGAAGACGATCATCACATAGGACATGACACGGGCCATTTCGCGGCCACCGAAGCAGTCGCGCACCATGGCCATGGTGGTGATACGCACGGCCGCACCGCCGATACCCTGGACAAAACGCATGACGAGCAGCATTTCGAAGCTGCCGGTCGCTGCGGCGGCAAACATTCCGACAATATAGCAGGCCAAGCCGCCGAGCAGGATGTTGCGGCGGCCGAACGTATCCGAAAGGCTGCCGAAGAAGATCTGCGAGACGCCGAATCCTAAGAAGAACACGCCGATGATCAACTGCGCGTCGTTGGTATTGGTGACGCCGAGGGAATGGCCGATATTGGGCAATGCCGGCAGCATGCTGTCGATCGCCATAGCAACGCTGGCGGTCATGATGGCGATGGTAACGACGAATTCGCCAAAACCCATGCCGATGCGGCGGGAGCCCTGGTTTTCCTGGTGCGGTTTATGCGGCGGCGTCATGTGGTGAAATCCCGGATGTAAATGGGGCCTGCCGTTCAGACGGCTGGGTTCTGCGATTGGAAGAGGCGGCCCTTCTCGGCGATCAGCACGAAGACGAGCCCGATGATCGACACGGTGAAATAACCGGCGACCATCGGCAGCGCAGTGCCGTCGAAGGCCTGGCCGATGCCGGCGCCGATGATGGCGCCGCCGACCGTGCTCATGAAGCCGAGGACCGAGGAGGCGGTGCCGGCGACGTGGCCGAGCGGCTCCATGGCGAGTGAATTAAAGTTCGAGCCGATCCAGCCGAACTGGAACATGGAAAGGCCGAAGAAAGAGATGAACAGAGCGAAGGGCATCGGCTCGGTGCTGGCCATCTGGACGATCAGCCAGATGGTATTGATGGCGATGAAGCCGATGAGCGAGCCATGCGACAGGCGGCGCATGCCGAGCTTGCCGACGAAGCGCGAATTGAAGAAGGACGATAGTGACATGAAGATCGCCACGCCGGCAAAGGCGAAGGGGAAATAGACGCCGAGATCGTAAATGCCGACATAGACTTGCTGGGCCGAATTGATGAAACCGAACAGCGCGCCGAAGATGAAGGTGCTGGCAATGGTGTAGCAGAGTGCGACGCGATTGGTCAGCACCAGCTTGAAGGCGCCGAAGATCGAGCGGGCGGTGAAGGGCCTGACATTGGCGGGATGGAGGGTTTCCGGCAGGCGCAGATAGGCCCAGACGGCAATAGCAGTCGCCATGGTGGCGATGAAGAGGAAGATCAGGTGCCAGTTGCCGAAGAACATGACGACCTGGCCGGTGCCGGGCGCAATCACCGGCACGATCATGAAGACCATCATGATCAGTGACATGACTTCGGCCATCTGCCGTCCGCCATAGATATCGCGGACGATGGAGATGGTGATGACGCGGGTGGCCGCCGAGCCGATGCCCTGGACGAAGCGCAGCACCAGCAGGCCGGCGAAGGAGGGAACGAAGACGATGCCGATGGCCGAAACGATATAGACGACGAGGCCGAACAACAGCGGCGTGCGGCGGCCGAAGCGATCGGAAAGCGGTCCGTAGAAAAGCTGGGCGCAGCCGAAGCCGAGCAGATAGGAGGAGACGACGAATTGCCGGTGGTTCTCGCTCTCGACGCCGAGGCTCGCGCCGATCTGCTGCAAGGCCGGAAGCATGATGTCGATTGCCAGCGAGTTGATGGCCATCAGGAATGCGGCAAGCGCGATGAATTCTCGCTTGCCCATGGGCAGGCGGCCCGCGGACACGGCTTGTGATGAATCTGTCACAATGAAATTCCCATAAACAGGTCGAGGCGCTGCTGGCCGCAGCGCCTCGAACTCAAGAAACAGATTTGGAAACCGGGCGGACGTCCGGTGACCGGTCAGGCGGCGCCGCGAACGGTGATGCCATTTTCCTGGAGATGCTGCTGCAGCTCACCAGCCTGGAACATTTCCCGGACGATGTCACAGCCGCCGACGAACTCGCCCTTTATGTAAAGCTGCGGGATTGTCGGCCAGTTGGAATATTCCTTGATGCCCTGGCGGATTTCCGAATCGGCGAGCACGTTGACGCTCTTGTAGTCAACACCGATGTAATCAAGAATTTGCACGACCTGCCCGGAGAAACCGCACTGCGGAAACTGCGGCGTGCCCTTCATGAAGAGGACGACGTCGTTGGTCTTGATTTCGTTGCCGATGAATTCGTGAATGCCGCTCATGGGACCTAATCCTTTCAACAGGCGGGTTAAAGGCCCACCGTTTCAATCGTTGCCTTTAGATAGCATGCGACAGCAGGAATTCCAGCCGCCCGAGCCAAAAAAATACCAATTGGGGCAGGCCGTTGAAGGGGTTGTTGCCGTCGCGCTACTGCACATCAAAGTGCGACAGCGTCCTTTGCGCGTCCTCAAAAGACCCGCGGCCCTGCAGCGGGGCAGAATTCGTCCGAAAACCGCTCACATTTTCATCGGGGCTTAGCTACGCGCTGACGGCTGCGGCCAGCGGCGGTGCGGCGCTTGCTGACCTGTTTGCGGGCGGGCTTGGGCTTGGCCGCGGCCGCCTTGCGCGCAGCCGCCGTCGTTGCGGCGGGGCGTGTCTTACGCTCCCTGCGCTTCGTCGTGACGCGGCCGGTGGTTTTCTTCAGGATCTCCTTCAGCACGCTGTCGACGACGCCTGATATCAATTCTTTGACTAGGTCGACCACAAAACCCCTCCGTTCGTGATGGAAACGACATGGCTGCTATTGAATTCCGGAAGAGTTCGGTTAGCAAGACGGCTTCGAGACCATGGCTGCTTTTTGCCCATATCAGTGGCGCAGCGGCCGGATCGCAGCAACATGCCGGCCAATCGCCCGGCCGGAAGAGCGAATGAAACTGATCGAGAAGCGGGTCGTCCTGCATTTCCCGGGCTTCGAGCCGCTGGACGGCATTGCCCACAGGGGGCGCTACGAGCGTTCGGCCAGGCAGAGTGCTGCCGTCTGGGGCTATTCGGTTGAGACGGGGGCAGCGGACGAGCGGAGCGATCTGATCAGTTTCGAGGTCAGGACGGCTGAGAGGGTAGCGGCGCCCGAGGCAGGGACCGGTTCCCCCGGCTGGCAGACGAAGAGCCACATCCATGTGGTCGATCACGATATACTGGTGCGCAAGCTGCGTGCCGGCAACACGCTGAGCCAGATCATTGCGGGCTTCCGAAGCTGCGCAGAGATCATGTTCGAAGGCGGCATGCGGGGGTATTTCCGCCATGCCTGGCGCTTCGGCCTGTTCTTTCTGTTCCCGTTCCTGCTGACGGCGCTGGCGATCGTGCTGACGGCGCAGATCGCCATCGTGCCCTATGGTCTCGGCTTTTCGCCGTGGCATGTGCTGTGGAGCGGACCGCTGGCGTTTTGTTTCTTCATCTTCGCCTTCCTGCCGTTTTCCGAACGTTTCCATACACTGCATCTCTTTGCCGATTGGAAAATGGCCGTGGCGCTCGGCCGCATGGACCGGTCAGATTTCAACGACTGGCTGGAAGACCGGGCCGCTACCGTGCGCAAGGCGCTTGACGAAGAGGCGGACGAATATGTGATCTCTTCGCACAGCATGGGATCGAGCGTCGCCGCCCATGTCATCGGCATTTTGCTGGAAAGGGAGCCGGAGATCTTCAAGGGCAAGCGTGTGGTGTTTGCCACACTCGGCAGCGCTATTCTGCAATGTGCGCTCATGTCATCGGCAACGCTGCTTCGCGCCCGCGTCGGGCTGATCGCCCGCTGTCCCGATATTTCCTGGCTCGACGTGCAGTGCCTGACGGATTCGATCAATTTCTACAAGGTGCCGGTCGTTGCCGTCTCCGGCCATGCGGATGCGCCTCAGGCAAAGATGATCCTGATCCGCGTCAAGCAGATGCTGACGCGCGAGCACTACCGCAAGATCCGCAAGGACCAGCTGCGCGTCCACCGGCAATATGTGCTTGGGCCTGATCTGCAGGCGCCCTTCGATTTCACGCTTTTGACATCCGGGCCGATGCCGGCCTCGGTCTTTGCCGATCCCGACAAAAAGAGAATGCCCGGCTGAGGGCCGGGCATCGTCATCGGGATTGCGTCGGGCTCTATTCCGGCGCGGAGGTCTGCAGCGCCAGCGCGTGCAGTATGCCGCCCATATTGCCCTTCAGCGCCTCGTAGACCATCTGGTGCTGCTGCACACGGCTCTTGCCGCGGAAGGCTTCGGCGACGACTTCGGCGGCGTAGTGATCGCCGTCGCCCGCCAGATCGCGGATCGTCACCTTGGCACCGGGAATCCCAGCCTTGATCATGTCTTCGATATCGCCGGGTTTCATGGCCATGATCGTTACTCCTTGCGCATCATTCCGCAGCAAGTTCGCCGCGGCCTTCCATGAAATCAGGGAACCACGATTCATGGGCATCGCGCAATTGCTGAATCGGCAGCGAGATGAGATCTCCGACAATGAGCGCCGTTCCTCCGACCGTGCCGAGACGGCGGAAGGGAACGCCGCCACCTTCTGCATTGACGCAGACGAAATCGGCGACATCGGCAGGCAACGTCAGGACGTAGCGCGCCTGATCCTCACCGAAGAGCAGCGCATGCGGTGAGCCTTTGCCTTCGCTCAGATCGATCGTCAGGCCTTTGCCCGAGGCCATCGCCATTTCGGCGAGCGCCACGGCAAGGCCGCCTGAGGAAATGTCGTGGCAGGCGGTCGCCTGGCCGTTGCGGATCACGGAGCGGACGAAATCGCCATTGCGTCTTTCGGCGAACAGATCCACTTCAGGAGCCGGACCTTCGCTGCTGGAAAGCACATCGCGGAGATAGACGGACTGGCCGAGATGGCTGCCGTCGACGCCGATCATGATCACCTTGTCGCCATCGTTGGCGCTGCCGATGCGGGTCATCTTGCGCCAGTCCGGCAACAGGCCGACGCCTGCGATCGTCGGGGTCGGCAGGATGGCGACGCCGTTGGTCTCGTTGTAGAGCGAAACGTTGCCTGACACGATCGGGAAATCCAGCGCGCGGCAGGCCTCGCCAATGCCTTTCACCGCCTGAACGAACTGGCCCATGATTTCTGGCTTTTCGGGATTGCCGAAGTTCAGATTGTCGGTGGCGGCGAGCGGTTCGGCGCCTGTCGCGGTGATGTTGCGCCAGCATTCGGCGACCGCCTGCTTGCCGCCTTCGAAGGGATCCGCCTCGACATAACGTGGGGTGACATCGGAGGAGAAGGCAAGCGCCTTGAAGGGATGGCCGTCGACACGTACGACGCCGGCATCGCCGCCCGGAAGCTGCAGCGAATTGCCCTGGATCAGCGTATCATATTGCTCATAGACCCAGCGGCGGCTCGACTGGTTGGCGGAGCCGACGAGTTGCAGCAGCGCCTGGCCGTAATCCTGAGGAGCGGCGACGAGATTGGCGGGCAGCGGGGCATGCTTGCCGGATTCGCGCCAGGGGCGATCATATTCCGGTGCCTGGTCGCCCAGATCCTTGATCGGCAGGTTGGCGACTTCCTCACCCTGGTGCATGACGCGGAAGCGCAGATCGTCGGTCGTCCAGCCGACGATGGCAAAGTCGAGGCCCCACTTGACGAAGATCGCCTTGGCTTCCTCTTCCTTCTCCGGCTGCAGCACCATGAGCATGCGCTCCTGGCTTTCCGACAGCATCATTTCGTAGGCCGTCATCCTCTCTTCGCGGACCGGCACCTTGTCGAGCTCGAGCAGGATGCCGAGATCGCCCTTGGCGCCCATTTCGACGGCCGAGCAGGTGAGGCCGGCCGCACCCATGTCCTGGATGGCGATGACGGCGCCGGTCTGCATCAGCTCGAGGCAGGCTTCCAGCAGGCACTTCTCGGTGAAGGGGTCGCCGACCTGAACGGTCGGGCGCTTCTCTTCGATCGATTCGTCGAATTCGGCCGACGCCATCGTCGCGCCGCCGACGCCGTCGCGGCCAGTCTTGGCGCCGAGATAGACGACCGGAAGACCAACGCCCTTGGCTTCGGACAGGAAGATGGCGTTCGACTTCGCAATACCGGCGGCAAAGGCGTTGACGAGGATGTTGCCGTTGTAGCGGGCGTCGAACTCGACCTCGCCGCCGACCGTCGGCACGCCGAAAGAATTGCCGTAGCCGCCGACGCCGGAGACGACGCCGGAGACGAGGTGGCGGGTCTTCGGATGATCCGGTTCGCCGAAGCGCAGCGCGTTCATCGCAGCGATCGGGCGCGCACCCATGGTGAAGACGTCGCGCAGGATGCCGCCGACGCCGGTCGCAGCACCCTGATAAGGCTCGATATAGGAGGGGTGGTTGTGGCTCTCCATCTTGAAGACGACGCAATCGCCGTCATCGATGTCGACCACGCCGGCATTTTCGCCCGGGCCCTGGATGACGCGCGGCCCCTTGGTCGGCAGCGTGCGCAGCCACTTCTTCGAAGATTTGTAGGAGCAGTGCTCGTTCCACATGGCCGAGAAGATGCCGAGTTCGGTAAACGTCGGTTCGCGGCCGATCAGATCCAGAATGCGCTGGTACTCGTCCGGCTTCAGGCCATGGCCCGCGATGAGTTCCGGCGTGATCGGGATGGTATTTGGAATGGTCATGAGCGGAAAGTCCCTGGCGCGTTTTGCGCTGTCTTTAGCTTATGTAGCGGCAATGCGCGACAGGAAAATGCCCGCCGTCAACAGAGGGCGGGCAGGCTTTCTTCGCAAAGGCGGCAACCACTCAGAACTTGTAGCCGATCTGCAGACCGGCGCGCGTCATGCCGTCGTTCGGCCCGTCGCAGAGATTGGCGTGCGAGGAGTGGGCGATCTGAGCCATGACGTTCCAGTGGGCGTTGAAACGATAGCCGGCACCCAGATATTCGTGGAAGAGGACGCGACAGCCGAGTTCCGGGCCGTCATCGTCGCCCTCGAGATCGCCGGTATGGATGACGCCGCCGAAGCCGGCTTCGGCAAAGAGCCTTTCGTTGAAATCGACCGTCCAGGTGAAACCGGTGAAGAACTGGGTGGCTTCGCCCGACGTGCCGATCGAGGTGCCGAGATGGACGCGGGGATGCAGCAATTGTTGCTGCCAGCCGACCGCCGTATCGTAGCCGAAGGGATCGAAGAGAGCGGTAATTTCGGGAAAGACGCCGTCTTCCCTGGAGTGGCCCGATTGCACCGAGGCCGAAGCGCCGAACCGCAGTTCATCGAATATCTGCTCGCCGGCAGTTGCCGAGCTCACAACCGAGATGGTGGCTGCCGCTGCTAATGATGCCATACCAAAAAACGCAACGCGATCTTTCCGAAGTCGGCCCTCATTTGCTGTTCTTTGATTCGCGTCAGACGGGAACAACAAAGAGGTAACATGGAGGTTGAGTCGGTGAAGCGCTCCGAATAGGCTCCGGCGTTTTTTCCGAATTATGACGTGTATTTGCAACAGGTCATATTTCGCCGTCATAGGCGGATCCGCCGTTTTCCAGCAGCCGGCGCAGGATCATCAGGCCTGAGATCAGTTCCTGCCCCGTCTTCGGCGAGGAAAAACCGATGCGAACGCGATGATAAGGTCGCTCTCCGCGCGCCGACTTGAACTCGTCCTCGTCGTCGACGAGCACGCCGTCGCGGAAGGCGGCATTCTTGAAGGTGCCCGACATCCAGGGTTCCGGCAGTTTCAGCCAGAGGAAGGGCGCGTGCGGATGCGATTCGAAATCGAAGCCCTGCAACTGCTCGCGGGCGAGCCGGACGCGCCGGGAGAGTTCCTCGACACTTGCCTTGCGGATCTCGTGCGCCATGCCGCCTTCGACGAGGCGCGCGCAGGTCTCCGCCAGGATGAAGGGCAGGCCGCCGGTGATCATCCTGTGCGTCACCTTGATGCGCTGGGCAAAATGCGGCGGGCAGGCGACCCAGCCGCCGCGCACGCCGGCGGCGACCGATTTCGACAGGCCATTGACGAGGAAGGTGCGATCGGGCGCGATCGAGGCGAGCAGTGGCGTATCGTCGTCGGCCATGCCGCCGTAGAGGTCGTCTTCGATCAGCCAGACCCCGTGTTTCCTGGCGATTGCGGCGATTGCCGCGCGCCGCTCATAGGGCATGATCGCCAACGTCGGATTGTGGACGGTCGGCATCAGGAAGGCGATCTTCGGATGCTGCTGCTGACAGAGCCGCTCGAAATCCTCTGGAATTACGCCCAGTTTATCGGAATCGACCGTCAGCGTGCGGCGGCCGAGAAGGCGGGCGCTGCGGCTGACCTGGGTATAGGTGAGATCCTCGAAGACGATTTTGTCCCCCGGCGCCGAGACGGCGGCGATGACAGCAATCGCCGCTGCATGGGCGCCGAGCGTCGGCACGATGTTTTCGACCTCCGGCGTCCAGCCGCTGCGGGCAAGCCACAGGCGGCCGGCCTCGAACCAGTTGCGCGGAAAACTCCGGGAATAGGAGGAGATTTCGGCAAGATGCTGCTCGCCGATCTCGGCGAGGATGCCAGCGATGATCTTGCCCTGGCCGAGATCGGGAGCGGCTGTCGTATCGAAGCGGATTTTGTTGGCTGGCGCATCCTGGATGCGGGTGCCGCCGAGTGACACGGTCAGCGGATCGATCTGTTCGCCGGGCGGCGTTTCGGAACGGTTCAGCACATAGGTGCCGCGCCCCACTTCGCCGGCGACCAGGCCGCGCTCATGTACCAGCGCATAGGCGCGGCCGATCGTGCCGATCGTCACGCCGATGTCGTAGGCAAGGTTGCGTTGCGGCGGCAATTTGCTGCCGGCGGGCAGGGCGCCGCTTGATATGGCGGATTCGATGCTGTCGGCAAGCCGGAGATAGACCGGCCCAGAGCCGCGGGAAATATCGGGAAGCCAATTTGTCATGGTGACAATTGTATATATTGGCACATTGTATCGGTCAAGCGTATGAGTCAATTCCAACGGCAAACCGAGAGGATTCCTGGAATGTCTGCCTTGCCTGAGATCAAAATGCCGATTGTACCGATTGTCTCTTGTGATGACAGGAGACAAATCATCCTCCCAGACGCGCCCGCCGAGGTGACGACGCATTTGGAGCGAATCTGGGCCGCCATTCTTCTCTGGCATCAAAAGCGGGAAGGCCGGCGCGCGCTGAGAGGCCTGACGGCGACCGAGCTCAAGGATATCGGTGTGTCGCAGTCCGATGCCGCGCGCGAAGTCGGCAAGTCGTTTTTCTGGGACTGATTATGCAGAACTCAAAGAGTTACAGCGGTCTTCGCGCGTCTGAAAAGACGCGTGGCGCTGTCATCGCCGCGATCAACTGCAGGCCTTGTTGCCGCCGGACCAGCGATTGACGTCGGCGGTGATGCGGCCGGCGACGGGTTCCTGCATCATCGGACCGAAGGCCTGCAGGCGGGACGGGCTTCCCTCAGCCTGCACGACGAGCAGCGGCCGGCTTTCAGGGCTGCCCTTATGGACGAGCAGGATGCGCGGACGGCCGGTGAAAGAATTGAGCTCCGGCGCGAGCTTGTAGGCTGCAAAGGCCGGATCGCCCGATTTGAACCAGCAGGCATTGGCGCCAAGCGCCACGCGTTCCATCGTCGGCAGTGCGGCGCGGTTCGGGCCGGTCGGCGCCGGCGTCTGGCAAGCTGCGACCATGGCTGCGAGAGCGGTCAACAGGGCGGCGTGTGCGACGGAGAGGCGAGGGCGCATCGATTGCTCCAGATCCGAACAGAAGGATTTTCGTGTGTCGAGGTTCAGGCGGCGATGACGTCGAGCGCCGAGGCGAAGAGGCCGCGGCCGTCCGAACCGCCATGGGCGGCCTCGATCAGGTTCTCGGGATGCGGCATCATGCCGAGCACATTGCCCTTTTCGTTCATGACGGCGGCGATATCATTGATCGAGCCGTTCGGATTGGTGCCTTCGGCATAACGGAACACCACCTGGCCATTGCCTTCGATCGCAGCC
The DNA here is from genome assembly GCF_001679785.1 of Rhizobium leguminosarum. Taxonomy (NCBI): domain Bacteria; kingdom Pseudomonadati; phylum Pseudomonadota; class Alphaproteobacteria; order Hyphomicrobiales; family Rhizobiaceae; genus Rhizobium; species Rhizobium leguminosarum. The sequence goes on along the minus strand of NZ_CP016286.1, from coordinate 1,664,697 downwards.
AGCGTCGCATCATCGGCGAAATAATTGCCGTCATGATGGGCGACCGGGCAGCGAATGACCTGTCCTTGCGCATAGGCGCGGGTGAAATCCGTCTCGGCCTTGACGACTTCGAGTTTGATCTCGCGGCAGACGAATTTCAGCGAGGAATTGCGCATCAGCGCGCCGGGCAGCAGGCCGGCCTCGACGAGGATCTGGAAGCCGTTGCAGACGCCGAGGACCTTCACGCCCTTTGAAGCCTTGTCGATGATTGCCTGCATGACCGGCATGCGGGCTGCGATCGCGCCGCAGCGCAGATAATCGCCATAAGAAAAACCGCCGGGGATGACGATCAGGTCGACATCGGGGATCTCGGTTTCCGTCTGCCAGATCGTCACCGGTGGCTGGCCGGAGATCTTGGTCAAGGCGGCGATCATGTCGCGGTCGCGGTTGAGGCCCGGAAGTTGAACGACGGCTGATTTCATGGGGTCCCTGCGTTTCGCGAAAGATATTGAACTGGAACGCTTTCGGCGAGCCATACTCCATTGTCGGAGACAAAGAAAGAATGACCCTCTGAAAACATGCGGGCCGCGTCCACGCGCAGGATGAGATGTTCACCCTTGCGGCGCGCTGCGACAATTTTCGCCGTTTCGACATCCGCCGACAGATGAACGTAGTGCCGCTGCATCTTCTGCAAACCTTCGCGCTCGATCGACTCCCAGTTCGTCAGAGACGTGCCGTGAAAAAGAGCGGCGGGCGGTTCGACCTGGTTCAATGCGAGATCGACGTCGACGCTATGACCTTGGTTTGCGCGAATTCTGTTATCGGTAAGCGTGAAGCGCTTCTTTGGATTGTTTTCGACGATCTCGATAATATCAGCGCGGGAAACGTCGTATTTCGACGCCAACGCTTTTTCGAGCTCATCGAACGACACCCAACCCTCGCTATCAAGCGTCAGGCCAGCAGCATCAGGCGCATGACGCAAAACATAGCTCATATATTTCGAGACTTCCGTCTCCAGCTTTGCTTTCATCATGACGCCAAATCCTCAAAGTCCGCCGGACGACGGGTCTGTGATCATCAGTCGATCGCGATTGCGTAGTTCTCGATCACCGTATTGGCGAGCAGTTTTTCGCACATGGCCTTGAGGTCGGCCTCAGCCTTGCCCTTGTCGGTGCCATCAAGCTCCAGGTCGAAGACCTTGCCCTGTCTTACATGGCCGACGCCCGAGAAGCCAAGGGCACTGAGCGCACCCTCGATAGCCTTGCCCTGCGGATCGAGAACGCCGTTTTTCAGCGTGACGGTGACACGAGCCTTGATCACTTTGTCTTTCCTGCCTTACTTGACGAGAACCGGGCCTGTGCCGCGCACAGGCTCGTTTTCATTGATGATGCCGAGACGGCGCGCGACTTCGGAATAGGCTTCGAGCAACCCGCCGAGGTCGCGGCGGAAGCGGTCCTTGTCCATCTTCTCGTGGGTTTCGATATCCCAGAGCCGGCAGCTGTCCGGCGAGATTTCGTCGGCGAGGATGATGCGCATCATATCGCCTTCGAAGAGACGGCCGCATTCGATCTTGAAATCGACGAGCTGGATGCCGACGCCGAGGAAGAGGCCGGTCATGAAGTCGTTGACGCGGATGGCAAGCGCCATGATGTCATCGAGTTCGGCGGGATTTGCCCAGCCGAAGGCGGTGATGTGCTCTTCGGAGACCATCGGATCGTCGAGCGCGTCGGACTTGTAATAGAATTCGATGATCGAGCGCGGCAGCACGACGCCTTCGTCGATGCCGAGGCGCTTGGCGAGAGAACCGGCCGCGACATTGCGCACGACGATCTCCAGCGGGATCATCTCTACTTCCTTGATCAACTGCTCGCGCATGTTGAGCCGGCGGATGAAATGAGTAGGGATGCCGATCTTGTTCAGGTGGCTGAAGATATATTCGCAGATGCGGTTGTTGAGTACGCCCTTGCCATCGATGACTTCGTGTTTCTTCTTGTTGAAGGCAGTGGCATCGTCCTTGAAGAACTGGATCAAAGTGCCCGGTTCCGGCCCCTCATACAGAATCTTTGCCTTGCCCTCGTAGATACGGCGGCGACGGTTCATCGTGGTCATTCTCTATTGTTGGCGCTCTTGGGATAGCGCGAGTGGATCGATCTCGTGGCGTCCCCTTAAAGGAAAAGAGAGGGTTTCACAATCCGCCTGTCGCTCCTTCCCCGGTTTGACGATTCTGTGGCCCCGGTTTCAAGATTCTGTGGCCCCGGTTTCCGAATTTCGCGGCCTTGGATTCCAATTTTACGGAATACCGCCAAGAGAATCGAATGAATTCGCAAGAGGAGTTTAGCGCCTTTTCCTCTACGGTGGAATGAAGGCGAAATGGCGAGCCGTTTATGCAGGTTTTTATTTGGCGGCTCTGCTTGGCAGCGCGCGGCGAAGCTGCGCCTGCAAGGCGCGAGCGGCGATTTGCCCGTGCCGCCAGTTTCCGGAGCGGATGAAGGAGGGGATCTGCATGGCCGGCATCGGCCGGGCGAGCGCGTAGCCCTGCAGCGTGTCACAGTCGAGTTCTTCGAGAATGCGGATATGCTCCGCCGTTTCGACGCCCTCGGCGATGACGAGGATGTTCAGCGAGCGGCCGATATCGATGATCGAGCCGACGAGTTTGCGCTGCTCGGCCGATTGCGGCAGCATGCGGATCAACTCGCGGTCGATCTTCAGCGTCTTCGGGCTCAGGCGCAACAGGCTGACGATCGAGGCATGGCCGGTGCCGAAGTCGTCGATCTGGATGTCGATGCCGAGCTTGCGCAGCTTTTTCAGGTTGGCGGCCACCGCCTCGTCGCAATCGTCGAGCGAGATCGATTCCAGCAGCTCGAAGGAGAAGGTGCCGGGCTCGATCTTCAAGGCGCGGAGCTTCTTGCCGAGATCGGGATCGGCGAGCCGCCTGGCGGAGACGTTGACCGATATCTTCGGGATCGGCAGCCCGTCCTTCAGCCATACCTTCCGGTCGGCAATGGCGCGCTCCAGGATCAGGGCGTCGATGGTCGAGACGACGTCGAGGTCCTCTGCAATGTCGAGGAAGCGGTCGGGGGTCAGCAGCCCGTGCACCGGGTGCTGCCAGCGTGCAAGCGTTTCGACGCCTGCGACATCGAGCGTGCGGGCATCGAACTGCAGCTGATAGAAGGGCACGAATTCATTGCGTTCGAGGCCGATCAGGATCTCGTCGGCAAGGTGCTTCGCGGAGATGATGTCGCGGCGGGCAGAGGCCGAGAAGAACTCGAAGCGGTTGCGGCCCAGGCCCTTGGCACGATAAAGGGCGATATCGGCGTCGAGCAGCATCTGCTTGGCGTCGAGCTTCGGTCCGCTATCGATGGCGATGCCGACGCTGGCGCCAAAACGGCAATCGTGCCCCTCATATCTGACGGGTTTGCGCAATTCGCGGATGACACGTTCGGCAAGGCTGGCGATCTTCTTCGATGCGGGATCGACGATGCAGAGGATGACGAATTCGTCGCCGCCGATGCGGGCGACGAAATCGACGGCGCGGACGGACGTTCTCAGCACGCTTGCGGCATGCTGCAGCATGGCGTCGCCGGCCCGGTGGCCGAGCGTGTCGTTGATCTGCTTGAAGCGGTCGAGATCGATATGCAGGATCGCCAGGGCCAGGCCCTTGGCCCGGCATTCCGCCGAGCGGTCGTCCAGCATCTTGTCGAGATAGCGGCGATTCGGCAGGCCGGTGAGGTAATCGTGCAGCGCCAGGTGCTCGATGCTCTCCTTGGCGGCTTCGAGCTCGCGGTTGCGCGCCTCGGCCAGATCCTTGGCGCGCCGCAGTTCGTTGCGCAGCGCGACTTCCTCGGTGACGTCCCAGTTGGCGCCGATCAGCTTGCGGTGGCCGTTGCCGTCGATGAAGAAGGCCGAGCGGGCGCGGATGACGCGTTCGGCGCCGTCGCCGCGGATGATGCGGTATTCCTGCTGGAAATCGCTTCCACTTTCGACGCTACGGTCGGACAAGCCAAGCACGCGTTCGCGGTCGTCGGGATGCAGGCTTTTCGCCCAGGCGTCGCTGGCGATCTGGCGTGAGGCGCCCTGCAGCCCGTAGATGGCAATGAGGCGGTCGTCCCATTCGACGCTATCATGCTCGATATCGGCCTCGAAGACGCCGATGCGGGAAATCTCCAGCGCCAGATCGAGCCGGCGCGACAAACGCGACAGCGTCTCCTCGGCTTCCTTGCGGGCGGTGATATCCGTATCCGTGCCGATGATGCGCGTCGGCACGCCGTTCTCGTCCCATTCGACGCATGCGCCGCGACACTCGATCCAGACCCAGTGGCCGTCCTTGTGGCGCTCGCGATATTCGAAGACCTGGTAATTTGGATCGCCGGCGTTCTGCCGGTCGATTGCATGGACGACGAAATCACGATCGTCGGGATGAACGAGCTGCAGCCAGGCCTCGTAATCGCCGTCGGCTTCCTCGTCGGGCGCCATGCCGCGGATGGTTTTCCACGTCGGCGAGTAATATTTCCGGTCGAGACGGTAGTTGTGATCCCATACGCCGAGACCAGAGCCGACCAGCGCATAATTCCAGCGGCTCTCCCGCTCGGTGAGGTCGGAATCGTCGGTTGGCCCATTGCCGATGCCTGCCTCAACCGCTGCGGCATCGCCATGCGGATCACCGGCCTCTGTACGGGCTTTCTTCACGGGCATTCTCGCTTATCTCACCTCGGCGCAGTCTGCTGTCATTCCATTAAGAAAGACTTAGAAAGCACTTGCTCAACAAGCGAGAATGCGGGTTTTCCTCAATCAGCGGAGAGCCGGCCGAGGAACTGGGCAAAGACCATGGTGCCTTCGGGCCAGGGGCCATGACCGGAATCGGCATTGATGTGGCCGGCTTCGCCTGCATCGACGAGGAAGGAGCCCCAGCTGCTGGCGACATCATCGGCATGCTCGTAGCTGCCGAACGGATCGTTGCGGCTGGCCACGGTGATCGACGGGAAGGGCAGCGGATCGCGTGGATAGGGGCCGAAGGTCATCAGGTGCTTCGGTCGAATGTCGGGATTGGCGACATCGGGCGGGGCGACGAGGAAAGCGCCCGCCACCCGGTTGCGGAAATGCGGGATGGCATGGATCACCGAGGGGACGCCCAGCGAATGGGCGACGAGAAGGACCGGGCGGGTCGAGGCGTTCACCTCCTCGGCGATGCGGGCGATCCAGTCCTCGCGGACCGGCTTCGTCCATTCGGCTTGTTCAACGCGCCGCGCCGTGCTGAGCTTTGCCTCCCAGCGGCTCTGCCAGTGGCTCGGGCCGGAATTGGTGTAACCGGGGATGATGAGGATATCTGCGTCTGAGGCTTTCATGATGCCGCCGATGTGAGAAAGCTGGTCCAAGATGTCAAGAGGGGGATGTCAAGGGAGGGAGCGACACGGGCCCTGAAAGTTGCTATATTCCTCCAGTGCCGGTTGCGGAATTCGTATCGGCTTGCCCGCCGATATGCTTTCCGCCGCCGATCAAGTCTCGGCTGAGGAGGAGAAAGCCATGGCGGCATTTCACGTCATGACGGGTGCAAGCGAAAGCTTAGCGCGGCCCGTCGTCAATCGCATCGGTATCGCCGACGTCTTCGACGCGCTGAAGCGCGGATACGATGATTTCATGGAGAAACCGTCCCACTATGTGTTCCTGTGCCTGATGTACCCGATCGCCGGCGTCTTCCTGACGCTGTGGACCTCAGGCGCCAATCTTTTGCCGATGGTCTTCCCGCTGATGGCAGGTTTCGTGCTGATCGGCCCGATCGCGGCGATCGGCCTTTACGAGATCAGCCGCCGGCGCGAGGCCGGCCTCGACGCGTCCTGGACGCATGCGCTCGACGTGCGCCATTCGCCGGCACTGCCGTCGATCGTCGCGGTCGGCTTGATGCTCTGCGGCCTCTTCATCGTCTGGCTGGTGACGGCGCAGACACTCTACAGCAACCTGCTCGGCGAGGTCTTTCCGCGCAGCATGGGGGATTTCTTCCGCCAGGTCTTCAGCACGTCGGAGGGCATGCAGCTGATCCTCTGGGGCAATCTCATCGGCTTCGTCTTTGCGCTCGTCGTGCTGGCGATCACCGTCATCACCTTTCCGCTGCTGCTCGACCGCGATGTCGGGGCGGTGGCCGCCGTCACGGCGTCGATCCGCGCGACGATTCTCAATCCGGTGCCGGTGCTGCTCTGGGGCCTGATCGTCGCCGCGCTGCTCCTCATCGGCACGATCCCGGTCTTTGCCGGGCTTGCGCTGGTCATCCCGATCCTCGGCCATGCGACCTGGCATCTCTATCGCAAGCTGATTGGGAGGGAAGGGGAAGTCACAGCATAACCACGGCCTCGCCTGCGGGCAATTCCGGACCCCGAGGGGAATATCGGATCCCTTGGGGAATCTGGGATCCCTGGGGAATCTAAGATCCCTGGGAACCTCGAACCTGCCTCGGAGTTTGTTTAACCGGAGCATGATGTCGTCGACATCATGCTCCGGAGGCGTCGAGGGAGGATTCCAGAGGTGACGATGAAGCATCTGTTTGCCCGCTTCGCAACCAAGACATCGGAATGGGCGGGCAAGCCCGCCGCCTTCATCCTGGCGCTGACGGTTGTCGTCATTTGGGCCTCGCTCGGCCCCTTCTTCGACTATTCCGAAACATGGCAGCTAATCATCAATACCGGCACGACGATCATCACCTTCCTGATGGTCTTCGTGCTGCAGAACGCCCAGACGCGCGACACGCGGGCGATCCAGGCCAAGCTCAACGAAATCATCCTGACCAGCCATGCCGAGAACCGTTTCATCGGCATCGAAAATCTCGACGAGGAGGAGCTGAAGCGCCTCAACCAGCTGGTCGCCAAGGCCGCCAAGGGCAGGGGTGAGACGGAGGCTTGCAGGGTATCGGAGTCAACCGAAGCGGCAAATGCGGCGCCGTCGAAAAAGGCGGAGGCGCGGAAACGCTCTGTTGCCGCCAAAGCGCCGAAGCAGAAACAACGGCCGCTTGAGAAAAGCTAAACTATGAAATACAATCGGCACTTATATTCAGTTCATTAAATCCAACTCGGCAGGGGAAAATGAACGACTCCCTTCTTAGAGAGCCGCAGGTCGAGCTGTTCTTTCAGGCTTATTTCATAGGAATGACATTAGGTCATTTGCCATTTTTCTTCGAAGATATCGGATTTATCGCGTTTATTCCAAAGTTTATTGTTTCGCTGCCAATCGTTTTTGTATTGTTTATTTTTTATCGCGTTAAATACATTGAAATAAATTCACGGCCATTTCTTTGGTCATCAATCATTTTTATAGTAATTTTGTTGCTGATTGTGGCGGCTTTCTTGTTGTTGTCAGGTGGAAGTATTCAGAGGCTGACCTTGTTAGCTTTTTTCCTAATTATTTCTGTGCCTTCTGTCCTTGTCGCATGCATCTACTTTCCAGTTATGATCAGGCTGCGACTAAGGAAAGAAGCCGTCTGATAGATTCTCGACGGAGAAGTATGCCGGCAGAAAAACGGCGCCTGCAAGGGCGCCGCTGTATCGTCGATTGCAGGTCCGCTCACGCCGCCCCAAACACGCGCCGGAAGATCGTATCGACATGCTTGGTATGATAGCCGAGGTCGAATTTTTCGCGGATGTCCTCTTCCGACAATGCGGCGCGGACTTCGGCGTCTGCAAGCAGCTCTTCCAGAAAATCCTTGCCCTGTTCCCAGACCTTCATGGCGTTGCGCTGGACGAGGCGGTAGGCATCTTCGCGGGAAGTGCCGGCCTGGGTCAGTGCCAGCAGGACACGCTGCGAATGGACGAGGCCGCGGAATTTGTTGAGATTCTTTTCCATGTTCTCAGGGTAAACCAGCAGCTTTTCGATGACGCCGGCAAGCCGCGACAGGGCGAAATCGAGTGTCACCGTGGCATCCGGGCCGATCATGCGTTCGACCGAGGAGTGGGAAATATCGCGTTCATGCCAGAGGGCGACGTTTTCCATTGCCGGCATGGCATAGGAGCGGACCATGCGGGCAAGGCCGGTCAGGTTTTCGGTCAGAACCGGGTTGCGCTTATGCGGCATGGCCGAAGAGCCCTTCTGGCCGGGCGAGAAATATTCCTCGGCTTCCAGCACCTCGGTGCGCTGCAGGTGGCGGATCTCGGTCGCCAGCCGCTCGATCGACGAGGCGACGACGCCAAGCGTGGCGAAATACATGGCGTGGCGGTCACGCGGGATGACCTGCGTCGACACCGGCTCGGCCTTCAGGCCGAGGGCCTCGGCGACGTGTTCCTCGACGCGCGGATCGATATTGGCGAAGGTGCCGACGGCCCCCGATATGGCGCAGGTCGCGACTTCCTCGCGGGCGGCGACGAGGCGCTGGCGGCAGCGCTCGAATTCGGCATAGGCGAGCGCCAGCTTGACGCCGAAGGTGGTGGGCTCGGCGTGGATGCCGTGCGAACGGCCGATGGTGACGGTGTCCTTGTGTTCGAACGCGCGGTTTTTCAGCGCTTCGAGCAGGCGGTCGATATCAGCGAGCAGGATGTCGGTGGCGCGCACCAGCTGGACGTTGAAGCAGGTGTCGAGCACGTCGGACGAGGTCATGCCCTGGTGGACGAAGCGCGCATCCGGGCCGACGATCTCAGCGAGATGGGTGAGGAAGGCGATGACGTCGTGCTTGGTGACGGCCTCGATCTCATCGATGCGGTCGACGTCGAAGGCGGCGCCGCCGCCCTTTTCCCAGATCGTCTTTGCCGCCGATTTCGGGATGACGCCGAGTTCGGCCAGCGCGTCGCAGGCATGCGCCTCGATCTCGAACCAGATGCGAAACTTGGTTTCGGGAGACCAGATGGCGACCATTTCGGGCCGGGAATAACGCGGGATCATGGGCGGCTGCCTTCACTTCAAGAGGTTTGCTTCATCAAGGTTAGCGCCCCTGTAGCAAAGACGGGCGGCAATCTCAACGCATGCGTTTGGCAAGATGATAGCTGCTTGCGACAAGACAGACGAGGCCGAGCGGCAGGAAGAGACGCAGGCCGATCACCAGGAACTGATAGACTGCGCTGATACTGGTGAAGACGAACTGGAAAGCCCAGACGATACTGCCGAAGGGCGCATGCCAGCGAGAATAGAAGATCCGGTATTCCATGGCGAAGAGGAAGGCGGTCATCAGGATCGTGGCCGTTGTCAGCGTCACGAAAAAAGCGGCAAAACGTGCTTCCGGCGGCCTGCCATAGGCAAGGAAGCGGGCAACCGGCAGGGCGAACGGCCAGGCGAACAGGCCGCCGGCGAAATAGAGTGCGGCGATCTCGGCAAGGCGGCTCGTCTGCAGGCCATTGCGCAGGTAAAGGCCGAGCATGGCGGCGGCGAGCATCTGCATCCCCCAAAGCAACGCGCCGCCGACCAGATCGGGGTAGGGCGGCCGTGCAGCTCTTAGACGATCCATCCTGGAGCGATCCGTCCTCGGGTGATCGGTCCTCGGGCGATCCATGCTCAGGGATGAACCGGAACGGCGATCCAGCGTCCGTTCCTGTCGGCATCGAAGGCCAGGACGAGGGCGATGTGAACCTGGTTTCCGCCTTCAGGCTGATAGACCACGGCGCCACCGATCCGGTATTCGACGGAACATGCGCGCTCTGCGGGAACCGCGGTCGCCTGGCGCGCCGCCTGGCGGTTCGGAGCGCCTTCCTTCTCGATCATCTGCAGGCTGAAGCCGATGACCCGCTTGTCGACTGCAGCGCAATCCTTCGGCGTCGGCACCGGCATCTCGCCGAGCGAGAGCGTATAGGGCGCCTTCGGCGGACCGTCGGTCGCAAGCGTGGTGTAGCGAAGCGTCTTCGAGGGCGAGCCAAGTTCGGTCGGCGGATTGAAGGCGGCGATCAGGCCGGGATTGGTCAGAAGATCGTATTTGTCCATCTGGCTGCGCGCTGCCGTCAGGTTCTGCCGCCGCGCCTTGGAGAGATTGGCGTCCTTGTCGGTCAACTCGGTATGGAAAGGCGTGCCCTCGAGATAGTGGCCGTCTTCGGTATCGATGAAATAGGTGTTGGAGTAGGGAAGGTTGCCGCTCTCCTCGATGCCGAACTCCTGAAATCCGAAGACCTTGCCGTCGGCGGAAAAGCCGATCGGCTGGATATTGGCGATATCGCCGGCAAATGACAGGCCGGGTAGGCCGGCAAATGCGGCAGCAAGCATGCCACCAATGATCATACGTTTGTTCATGCTCGTGCCCCTTCGGCTGCCTGACGCAGATCGGCGACAGTCCGGCGATAATCCTCGACCGTATCGCCCTTGAAAATTGCCGAGCCGGCGACGAGGACGTTGCCGCCGGCGCGCGCGATATCAGGCGCCGTTTCCACCGTGACGCCGCCGTCGACCTCGAGTTCGATCGGTCGATCACCGATCAGTGACTTTGCCGCCGCGATCTTCTTCGCCATCGCCGGAATGAATTTCTGTCCGCCGAAGCCGGGATTGACCGACATGATCAGGATGAGGTCGACATCGTCGAGCACGTTCTCGATCGCGCTGAGCGGTGTCGCCGGATTGATCGTCACGCCGACCTTCTTGCCGAGATTACGGATGGTCTGCAGCGAGCGGTGCAGATGCGGCCCGGCTTCGGCATGGACGGTGATACGGTCGCAGCCGGCCTTGGCGAAGGCTTCGAGATAGTCGTCGACCGGCGAGATCATCAGGTGGCAGTCGAAGGTGGCTGATGTGTAGGAACGCAGCGACTTGATGACATCGGGGCCGAAGGAAATGTTCGGCACGAAATGGCCGTCCATCACGTCGAGATGGATCCAGTCGGCGCCGGCAGCCGTCACGTCGCGCACCTCTTCGCCGAGCCTGGCGAAATCCGCTGCGAGGATCGAGGGGGCAATGCGAATGGGCAGCGTCATCAAATTTTACTCCGTATGGGGTCCATCTGTCCGCGGCGCCCGAATTCAAGGCTGACGCCGCTCATTGCGTCGGCGCGGCAGGTGGAAAAAAGCCGTTGCTCCGCCATTCGAGCAGGCGGTAGGGGTTTTGCGAAAGTTCATGCGCACCGGTGAAGGCGATAGCGCCGACCGGCGTCTGGAATGTCGTGCCGAGAAGCGTTTCCTGGAGGGGCTTGCCCGTCGCAGCTGCGGCTTGCCCCGCCTGGCCGGCAATGAGGGCCGCGGCCAGCGACGGCAGGACATAACCTTCCGGCTCGACGCCTTTGGCGCGCAGCGCATCGGCTGTAGCTGCGCTTTCCGGCAGAAGGGCGTATTCGGGCAGGGCGACGGCGCGCACGCCATCTGCGAGCGGCAGCGGCTGGTTGGCGGCGCGCATGGCATCGCCGCCGAGGATGGACAGCTGGATGTTCTCGGCCTTGGCGTCGCGGGCGATGACGGCGATGTCGTTGCGGTCGCCGCCGATGAAGACCCTGGTGGCGCCGGCTCGTTTCAGGCGGCGGACGAGGGCGATCTGCTGCTCCTGTCCCGGCCGGTAGGTATCGGTAAAGACCGGCTTCAGGCCATTCTGCTCCAGCGCGTTGCGCACCGCTTCCGTCAGTTCGCGGCCATGGATGGTGCCGTCCTCGATCAGGGCGATCGGATCGGCGGCCCAGTCCTTCAGGATCACCTCGATGACCTTTGCCGCCTCCGCACCGTCGGCAGGCGCCGCGCGGAAAAGCGGCCAGCCGCTCTTCAGCGCATCCTCCATCAGGATGCGGGAGCGCACGGAGACGGTGATCGCCGGAATATTGGCGTCCTTCAGCTTCGGCAGCGCTCCTTCCAGCGTTTCGCTGCAGAGAAAGCCGACCGCGACCTGCACCTTGGCATTGACAAGCGCTCCGGCGACCGCGGCACCACTATTCTCCTCGCAGGTCTCGTTGATGGCGACGAGGGTATTTCCGGACTGCTGGATCTCGAAACCGGCGCCGGCGGCAATCTGGGCGCCGAGGAGGGCGAGCGGGCCGTTCTGAGGGGCGACGACACCGATCGTCACGCCGGCCGCATGGCTTTCAGCCGCCGCTCCCAGCAGCGCCAGAAAAGCTGCTATGCCACGCAGGTTGATCATGAAAGGCGGAAATCCTAGCCATCGTCCATGCCCTTTTATCCGCAAGGCCGCGATCGTCAAAGAAAAACAAGCGCAACGCAGCGCTTTTCACCGGTCCTATTGTAGAAAAGGTAACCGATGCTCGCCATATTGGCGCGATGACAAGACAATCCAGGCATATGGCGCGCGCACGGAGAAGCAGGTGTTGAACAGGCAGCATATCGACCCCGGCCTTTATCGCGATGCCATGAGCCGGTATGCCGGCCATGTGCAGCTCGTGACGACGGCGATGGGCGAGCTGCGCCGCGGCGTCACCATCACTGCAGCCTGCTCGGTCTCGGACAATCCGGCCTCTGTGCTGATCTGCCTCAACAACACCAATCCGAAGAACGAGATCTTCTTCCGCAGCGGCGTCTTCGTGCTCAACACGCTTGGCGCTCATCACCAGGCCGTTGCCGACGCTTTCTCCGGGCGCACCGCGCTTACCAATGACGACCGCTTCGCCAGCGCCCGTTTCGACACACTCGTCACCGGCGCGCCGGTTCTCTTCGATGCGCTCGCAGCCTTCGATTGCCGGGTGATCGATATTAAGGAAATGCCGACGCACAATGTCGTCTTCGGCGAGGTTGCGGCTGTCCGCTTCAGCGAAAAGCACCCGGCGCTCATCTATATGAACCGGGATTATCACGCGCTGTAATCCGGCTTGCGGTATTCGAGGAAGCAGAGAATGGACAATGCCGGGATCGAGGAAATGTTTCAGGGGCTCGGGCCAGTCACGATCAAGCGCATGTTCGGTGGAAAGGGCATCTATCATCTCGGACGGATCATCGCGCTCGAAGTGCGCGACGAAATGCTGCTGAAGGCCGACGAGACGAGCGCCCCGGAGTTTGCCGCCGCTGGCTCCACGCAATGGACCTATGAGGGAAAGAAGGGCAAGCCGGTAAAAATGCCCTATTGGTCGATCCCCGACGAGGCTTACGATGATCCCGATCTGATGGCGAAATGGGTGAGGCTTGCCTATGAGGCGTCGCTTCGCGCCGAATAGTTAGCCGCGTTCAGCGGGCGACAAGGCTGCTATCGCCGCCTTGGTGAAGGCCGACAGTGGCGCGGGCAATTCCGTCAGTGGAAACCAGCCGAAATCCGAGAGCTTGTCCGGTTCGGTCAGTTGAGGCTCGCCCTCGACGTCGCGAGCGAGATAGAGAATCGAGATCCAGTGTTGGCGGTCAGCATCGATGATCTGCTCGGTCATGCCGAGCCGTTCGATACTGCCGATCGTCAGGCCGGTTTCCTCTTCGGCCTCACGGCGCGCGGCAGTCTCTGCCGGCTCCATGTGATCGACCTTGCCGCCGACGATATTCCAATAGCCGGCTTCAGGTGATCGCATACGTTTGTAAAGAAGGATCCTGGCGTCGCGCAGAATCACCAGGCCGACGCCGAGACCCGGGAAATCAATGCCGGGCCTGCCCATGGTAATGCTTAGACCTTGGCGCTGCCGGCGATCAGCATGAAGGCCGGGATATCGTCGCCGAAGCCGACCGGGGTCGGGCCGTCGTCGTGGTCGCGATGACGGCGGCGGTCGCGGCTGTCGTCGTTTGCCGGGTAGGGCCGACTGTTGCGCGCGTTGTTCTGCGGCTTCTGCTCTGCTTTGCGCTCGTTCTTCACGATGTCGGCCTTTACTGGTGCTGCTTCAATCACGTCGACGCCATTATCCTGTATGTCGTTATCAGATTTATGACTCGCGGCGGCGCGATTGCCGCGTCCGCGTCCACGATCCTTGTCGCCATTCTCTCTCGGCGCACGATCTCGGCCTGCACCATCTCTGGCGCCACGCTCGCGGCTATTGCGGCGCGGGCGTTCGCTATCCCGGCTGTCTTCTGCCGGCGGCGGCAGCGACGTCAGGTCACCGCTCAACCATTCGACCTTTTCGCCGATCAGCTTCTCAATGGCATCGACGAATTTGGTGTCGCGCTTGGTGACGAGGGTGAAGGCGGCACCCGAGCGGCCGGCACGGCCGGTGCGGCCGATGCGGTGGACGTAATCCTCGGAATGGATCGGCACGTCGAAATTGAAGACGTGGCTGACATCGGGGATATCGAGGCCGCGGGCGGCGACGTCGGAAGCGACCAGAAGCTGGAGATTGCCGTCACGGAAACTCTGCAGCGTCATCGTGCGGGAACGCTGGTCCATGTCGCCATGCAGAGCGCCGACCGAGAAGCCGTGACGCTCGAGCGACCGGAACAGATCGGCGACATCCTTCTTGCGGTTGCAGAAGACGATGGCGTTCTTGAGTTCGGTCTGGGCGCGGACGAGTTCGCGCAGGACGGCGCGCTTTTCGTAATCCTTGCCGTGCGAAGCGACGAAACGCTGCGTCACGGTCGCTGCGGCGGAAGCCGGCTTTGCGACCTCGATGCGCTCGGGATTCTGCAGGAAACGGTCCGCGAGCTTCTGGATCTCCGACGGCATGGTTGCCGAGAAGAACAGCGTCTGGCGGGTGAACGGGATCATCTTGGCGATGCGCTCGATATCGGGGATGAAACCCATGTCGAGCATGCGGTCGGCCTCGTCGATGACGAGGATCTCGACGCCGCTCATCAGCAGCTTGCCGCGCTCGAAATGGTCGAGAAGGCGGCCAGGGGTGCAGATCAGCACATCGGCGCCGCGTTCGAGCTTGCGGTCCTGGTCCTCGAAGGAAACGCCGCCGATCAGAAGGGCGACGTTAAGGCGGTGGTTCTTGCCGTATTTCTCGAAGTTCTCGGCGACCTGGGCGGCGAGTTCGCGCGTCGGTTCAAGAATCAGCGTGCGGGGCATGCGCGCACGCGCACGGCCCTTCTCCAGAAGTGACAGCATCGGCAGCACGAAGGATGCCGTCTTGCCAGTGCCGGTCTGCGCGATACCGCAAATATCGCGGCGCTCGAGCGCAAACGGGATGGCTCCCGCCTGAATGGGCGTGGGGATCGTGTAGCCCGCGTCCGTAACAGCGGATAGCACTTTTTGGCTTAGGCCAAGGTCAGCAAATGTCGTCAAAGGGAAAACTGTTTCCATTCCGTTCGGCCGAGCTCTGAACGAGTCGGCGGGATTGCATGCCGCAATGCAGCGCGACATAGCCCCGAATGGCCGGCAAGTCAAGAAATAGAGACGCCGCACCCATTGCAGAGTGAAGCGTTGGTTACCGGACAGGAGTTACTTGATATAGGTGGCGAGTTTAAGGCCGGCATTCATGAAATAGACTGGATCGACGGCATGGCCGTCCTGGCGCACTTCATAATGCAGGTGCGTGCCCGTCGAGCGGCCGGTACTGCCGGCAAGGCCGATGACGTCGTTGCGGTCGACCGTGTCGCCGACTTTGACCAGAATCTCCGACATATGCCCGTAGCGCGTTGAGATGCCGTTGCCGTGATCGATCTCGACCATGTTGCCGTAGCCACCGGTCCAGCCGGCCGAAATGACCTTGCCGGGCGCCGTCGGGCGGATCCTTTCGCCGGGCGAAAAGCGGAAATCGATGCCGGAATGGAGCGCGAGGCGGCCGAGGAAAGGGTCGCGGCGGTTGCCGAAGGGGCTGGTCACGTCCTTGCCGATAGCGGGATTGCGGAAGGGCAGGGATTCCGCGGTACTGCGCACTGCTTCGAGCCGGGTCAGCGCGCCGTCGAGCGCTGCCAGCGAATTGTTGAAGCCGTCGTTGCTTTCCGGCTCGACATAGGGGCCACCGACGGCATCGTCGTCGTCTTTCCTGGCAGCGGTCTCGGGCATCGGAATCTTGAAGCGGGTCAGCACGGTCTCGATGGCGTTGGCGGCATTGCCGGCATCGCTCGTCAGCTGTTCGACACGGCTGCGCTGGTCCTGTTCGACATCTTTTAGCGACAGCGTCACCTTGGAGAAGATGCGGTCGGCACGGTCGCCGACCGTGTCGGTGGCCGGCACATAGGCAAGCGTCGAATTGTCGGGCGTCGCATCGGCGGGCGCGCCGCTCGCCAGCTGTTTCTCGATCGCCTCGATGCCGCTCCCGGTGAGTGAAGCGCGCTTGTCCTTGACATCGGGTGCATAGGACTGAACGGGCGAAGACGGTGAAGGCGGGGCGCCGTCCTTTTCCGTCAGGCCGGAACTCTCGGCCCGGTCGAGCAGATTGTCGAGCTTGCCATGGCGCGAGGTCAGCGCCATCTGCTGCTCCATCAGCTTGTCGACCTTGTCTTCCACCACCTGCTGGTCGAGAAGCTGGCGGGAGGTGATGCGGTCGACCTGCGCGCGGAGGGCGGCGATGCGGTCTTCATAATCGTGCTGCATGCGGGCCTGGCGGGCCATGGTGGCGCCGATCAGGTCGTCGCGCAGCACGAGATAGGACGTGGCCAGGAGGTAGCCGATCGAGAACACGCCGACGAAGCAGAAGGCAAGTGCTGCCATCCATGGCCGGACCGTCATATGGCGGACCTTGTCGCCGCTTGCCAGGATGAGGATATGCTCCTGCGCCCGCCTGCCGAATACCCGGTGCTGATGTCCGCTGTTCACGCAGGCTCTCCCGATTGATGCTCTACGCCTCTTTCGGAAATTAGACACCGTTATGGTTAATGAATGCTTTCATTGTCGCCGTCGCGTCATAAATTTCAGTGACTTCAAGCGTGGCTGATCGATGCGAGCGATCGGTAGAAGGACGGCGTCAGCCCGGCCTCGGCGCGGGCAAGGTCGTTGAAGGGCGGCTTCAGCGGTCCGCGGAAATTGGCCCGCACCAGCTCCTGGAAGGCCTTTGCCGGATCGCGCTTCTCGCGGGCGCAGAGGAAGCGGAACCATTTGGCGCCGACGGCGACATGGCCTTTCTCGTCATTGTAGATGACGTCGAGCACCGCTGCACTTTCGAGATCGCCGGTCTGGCGCATCTTCGCCTGCAGCGACGGGGTGACGTCGAGGCCGCGGGCTTCCAGAATCAGTGGCACGACGGCGAGCCTTGCCGTCAGATCGTTGCGCGTCGAATGGGCGGCCTGCCAGAGCCCGTCATGGGCGGGCAGATCGCCGTAATCGGCGCCGAGATCGTTGAGCCTGGCGCGCACCATGCGGAAATGCTTCGCTTCCTCGAAGGCGACCAGCATCCAGCCGTCGAAAAAGGAATTCGGCACCTGCTCGGTCGCGAATCGCGCGACGATATCGAGCGCCAGATCGACGGCGTTGAGCTCGATATGGGCGATGGCGTGCAGCAGGGCGATCCGCCCTTTGAGCGTATGCAGCGAGCGCTTCTCCACCTGGGTCGGCGGCGTCAGCACCGGTTTGTCGGGACCGCCGGGCCTGTCGGGCAGGGCTGCATCGAGCGGCGAGCGCAGCGACACCCGGCGGGCGAACCAGCGGGTGGCGCTTTCCTGCGCAAGCGCCGTCTTGCGGTCGAGGTCGGCGGAAGAGATCGCATCGATGGCGCCGCCGCGCAGCGAGGTTATCGTGAGATTCCCGGTCACGCCGCCAGGTTCCTCACGGCCTCGAGCACGGTTTCGGCATGGCCCTGCACCTTCACCTTCTGCCAGATGGTGGCGATCGTCCCGTCCTGGCGAATCAGGAAGGTGGTGCGTTCGACACCCATGAAGTTGCGGCCGTACATGCTCTTTTCCTTCCAGACGCCATAGGCCTGCAGCGTCGTCTTTTCCTCATCCGAGGCAAGCGCCACCGAAAGACGGTGCTTCTTGATGAACTTGTCATGGCAGGCGGCCGAATCGGGCGACATGCCGATGACGGCAGCACCCGCCGCTTCGAACTCGGCTGCTAACGCGGTGAAAGCCAGCGATTCGGCGGTGCAGCCTGTGGTGTCGTCCTTGGGATAGAAGAACAACACGAGCGGCTTGCCGTGGAATTCGGCCAGCGAAACGCGGCCGCCGCCGTCGCGGGGAAGGTTGAAATCAGGGGCCGTGACGCCGATGCCTGGAACCGCCATTGTGAAAACCTTTCTTTTGCCGGGTTTGTGTGGTGACACTTTCTCTCCCCGAATTATATAGTGGACGGATACCCGTCCAGCATGGCCGGGTTCATTTCTTCACGTAAAGGGAGAGCCCGAGGGCGCATGTCAGCCATCCGCGGCGAAAAGGTCACGTTTCGCAAGAAGGATATCGTTGCGCTGGACCGCTTGCCGTCCGCCCAGGCCGAGGATCCGATCATCGTCCATTGCCCGCCGCCGCGTTCGCCGATGCGCCGCACGGCGAAGCTGACCTGCGGATTTCTGGGACTGATCCTCGTTATTCTCGCTGCCATCGTTTTCACCGTCGAGAGCGGCATGTTCGACAAGCCGCTGTCGCAGCAGGCGCAGGCGGCGCTGAATGGCGTGGCCGGACCGCGCTACCGCGCCGAGGTCGGTTCCACCGTCATCCGCTTCACCTCGGATTTCCGGCTGGCGCTCGAAGCGCGCAACGTCAACATGATCGACCAGGAGAGCGGCCAGCACCTGTCGACGACGGGCTCGGTGCGCCTGGGGCTCGATCCGCTGCAGCTTTTCCGCGGCCGCATCGCCGTCGCGGACATCGAAGCGGAGGATATCGCGCTCGATACCGCGCTTCTGCCCTCCGGCAATGCCGTCAAGCTCGACGATCTGCGCATCGACGCCATGCCGGCGGCGATGGAGAAGATCTTCTCGCAGTTCGACATGTTCGACAGCATCGTGACGCGCGGCTCGACCAATTCGGTGCGCATCTCCGGCATCGACATCAAGCTTGCCGATACCGCCAACGGTCCGCTGTCGCTCGTCATCGACAATCTGGTCTTTGCCCATGCCGGTCCGTCCTCGCTGCAATTGACCGGCGAAGTCGCGCTCAACGGCGAAGTGGCGGAGCTCGACGTGCTGGCCGAGAAGGAAGACGGCCACGTATCCAAGGTCGCGGCGACACTCAGGCATGCGGACCTCACGCCCTTCGCGCTGAAACGCAACGATCAGGGCATGATCCGGCAAGGGCTGAGCGCCTTTGCCGATCTGACAGTGTCGGCCACCAGAGCGCGCGATGGCGTGCAGCCGGCGCTGGCGGCGACGATCGACATCGATCCCGGCCAGATCTATGCGGATGGCGATCCGCAGCAGCTGTCGGGCGGGCAAATCAATCTCATCTATGATTTCGCCAAGCAGACGATCGAGATCGCCCGATCGAACGCCCGGTTCGGCGCGACTGCGCTTCCCATCAATGGGGCGCTGATCGATCTCGACAAGCTCGACCCGCAGGCGGGCAAAGGCTTCGGCATCGACCTGCTCGTCAGCGGCGGCACGGCAGCCCCTGGCGGCTCCGGCGAGGAGCCGCTCTCCTTCGACATCCAGGCGACCGGGCGCTACATGGTCGCCGGCCGTGAATTCCAGTTTCCCAACATAACCGTTTCCAGCCCGCTCGGCGCGCTCTACGGATCACTGCACGTCAAACTGGGCGACAAATCGCCGGAGATCAGCTTTGCCGGCCAGTCGGCGCAGTTGCAGACGATCGCGATCAAGCAGCTCTGGCCATTCTGGATGGCGCCCAAGGTGCGCACCTGGGTGCACGGCAATCTTTTCGGCGGCACCGTCACGGACGCCGCCATATCCGTGTTCATACCCTTCGGCAGGCTGGACGAGGCAGCCGGCGGAAAAGGATTGAAGCTGGACGCCAACCAGATCCGCATCGGCTTCGACATCACGGGGGCGCGGATGAACGTCGCCGGCGACATTCCGCCGATCCGCGACACGTCAGCACATTTCGACCTGACCGGCCCGGTTGCGACGATCGCGATCAAGAGCGGTACCTCCTATTTCCCCTCCGGCCGGTCGGTCGGTCTCGGGCAGGGGACGTTCATCCTGCCTGCCACCTACGATAAACCGCTGATGGCCGATATCGATCTCGCGGTCTCCGGAGCGGCGGACGCCGTCGGCGAGCTTCTGACCTACCGGCCGATCCGGGTGCTGCAGCGCGCCGGCTTTACGCCCGATGATCTCAAGGGCCGGATCGAGGCGAATGTGAGGGCCCATTTCGGCCTGCTCTCCTCGCAAAACCCGCCGCCGGCCGAATGGACGGCGGCAATGAAGCTCACCGATATCGATCTTGCCAAGCCGTTTTCCGGCAGGATGATCAGCAATCTCGACGGCACCCTGAACGGCAATCCGAAGCGAATCACGCTTGACGCCAAAGCCCAGATCGACGGCGTCCCGGCCGATATCGATCTTACCGAACCGGTCGAGGCATCCGACACAGCGGCCAAACAACGGGTGATCACCGCGACGCTTTCCGAGGACCAGCGCAACAAGCTGATACCCGGCCTTTCGGGCATCGTCGGCGGCAGCGTGAAGATGGTGCTGACGCGAATCGACGACGACCGGCAGGACGTCCAGCTCGATCTCACCAAGTCGCTGCTCGAACTGCCCTGGATCGGTTGGGCGAAGGGCAGCGGCATTGCTGCCACGGCGGAATTCGAAACGTCCGGGCCGGCTGACAATACCCAGATCAAGAACTTCCGGCTGAAGGGCGACGGTTTCGGCGCCAACGGATCGCTGAACATAGGCAAGGGCGGGCTGATCTCGGCCGATTTCGACAGCGTCAAGCTCTCCTCGCTCGACGATTTCGCCCTGTCGGTGAAGCGCAGCAAGGGCAATTTCGACGTCTCGGTCTCCGGTGCCAGCGCCGATGCGCGGCCGGTCATTGCGCGGTTGAAATCGGGATCGGACGGCGATGGTGATGGGGATGCCGGGGATGCCGGCGACACCGGCGTATCGGTGCGCGCCAGGCTGAAAAACGTCATCGGCTTCAACGACGAGAAGGTCGGCAATTTCCAGGCGCAAATATCACTGCGCGGCGACAAGCTGCAGGCGCTCAATTTTTCCGCCGTGACCGACAGCGGCGAGGCCGTGGTCAGCCAGATGAAGGACGGCGGCGTCATCAACATCACCAGCGGCGACGCCGGCGCGGTATCTCGTTTCGCCGATCTCTACCAGCACATGCAGGGCGGGTTGCTCAATCTGGCAATCCGGCTGGGGGCGGAGGGCGGCTGGGACGGCTCGCTCGACGTGCGCCGCTTTGCGATCGTCAACGAACAACGCCTGCGATCGATCGTCTCGACGCCTGTCGGAAATGAGCAGCGCAGCCTCAACGAGGCGGTCAAGCGCGACATCGATACTTCGTCGCAGCGCTTCCAGCGCGGCTTT
Source organism: Rhizobium leguminosarum (assembly GCF_001679785.1). NCBI lineage: Bacteria > Pseudomonadati > Pseudomonadota > Alphaproteobacteria > Hyphomicrobiales > Rhizobiaceae > Rhizobium > Rhizobium leguminosarum. The sequence goes on along the minus strand of NZ_CP016286.1, from coordinate 1,643,624 downwards.
GCCCGCGTCGTCTCGCGCAATGGCATGGTCGGCATCGAGAACGGCGTGCTGCGCGGCGACCAGATCGGCGCAACCTTCCAGGGCATCGTGCGCGACCGCAAGGGCAACATGGACATGACCGGCACCTTCATGCCAGCCTACGGCCTTAACCGCCTTTTTGCCGAACTGCCGCTGATCGGCGTCATCCTCGGCAATGGCAGCGACCGCGGCCTGATCGGCATTACCTTCAAGCTGACGGGCAAGTTCGACCAGCCGAACCTGCAGATCAATCCGCTGTCGATCATCGCGCCGGGCGTCTTCCGGCAGATCTTCGAATTCCAGTGAGGCGGGAAGCGGTCACGGCAGAGGTCGTGGCGAGACGTACCTAAATCTCCGTCCGCCTGAGGAGATAGTCGAGGCCGCCGACGCGATACCAACGATAGCCGTATGCATCGAGCATGACGGTATGAAATCCTTTTTCGTCCGCCTTGCTGCTCGCACCATCGGCGATATCGATCAATTGTCGCCCGTCTTCACCGATGTCAGGATCGAAAGTCACTTCCGCCGGCTGCGCATGCAGATTGTGCAGGATCAATACGGAATTGCCGCGCCAGTCATAACGAAGCGCCAGCACGCCGTCGTCGCCGGTGTCGATCACGGAAAAATCGCCCCAGCCGATCTCAGGGGCTTCCTTGCGCATCCGGATCATCCGCTCGGTCCAGTTCAGCAAAGAATTGGGATCGCGCCGCTGTTCGGCAACATTGACATGCTGGAAACCGTAGGGACCATCCTTGATAACGGGCAAGATCGGCTTTTCACTTTTGGTGAACCCGCCTTCCGGTTCCGTCGACCATTGCATCGGCGTGCGGGCGCAATTGCGCTCGGGCATGCCTAGATCGTCGCCCATGCCGATTTCGTCGCCGTAGCGGATGACGGGCGTTCCAGGCAGCGAAAACAGCAGGCTGTAGGCCATTTCGATCCTGCGGTGGTCGCCGCCGAGCATGGGCGCCAGGCGACGACGAATGCCCCTGTCGTAAAGCTGCATGTCCTTTTCAGGCCCGAAGGCGGCAAATACCGCGCCACGTTGGTTTTCCGTCAATCGCCCGAGATCCAGTTCATCATGGTTGCGGAGGAAGAGGCCCCATTGCGCGGTCGCCGGGCGCGGTTTCGTGGCCTCCATCGCCTTCTGGAGCGGCCGGGTATCGGCGCTGGCGAAAGCATAAAACAGCGCCTGATTGACCTGGAAATTAAACATCATCTGCATGCGGTCGCCATCATCGCCGAAATATTCGAAATTGTCCTTCGGCAGGATATTGGCCTCCGCCAGGATGATGGAATCGCCTAGGCGCCACTGCAGGAATTCGCGAAACTTCCTCAGCATATCGAACTGTTCGACAGGCTTGGTAACGTCGGCGCCTTTCGTTGCGATGATGAAGGGGGCGGCATCCATCCTGAATCCGGAGACGCCGAGCTGGATCCAGAAGCCCATGATCTTGAGGATCTCCGCCTGCACCTCGGGGTTCGACGTATTGAGATCGGGCTGGTGATCGTAAAAACGGTGAAAATAATAGGCTTTGGCCTTGTCGTCATAGGTCCAGGTCGTCTTCTGGACGCCCGGGAAGACCATGCCCTGATCGGCATTATCAGGCTTTTTCTCCGACCAGACGTACCAGTCGCGATAGCGCGAGCGCGGATCGCTCCTGGCGTCCTGGAACCAGGGATGGTCCCTGGATGTATGATTGATCACCAGATCGATCAGCACCCGGATACCGCGCTGCTTGGCGCCGTGGGTGAATTCGACGAAGTCGCCGAGCGAGCCATAGCGCGGGTCGACATTGTAATAATCGGAGACGTCATAACCGTCATCGCGACCGGGCGACGCCTGAAACGGCATGAGCCAGACCGCCGTCACACCGAGGCCGGAGAGATAATCGAGGCGCCGCATCAGACCCTGAAAATCACCCACGCCGTCACCGTTCGCATCCATGAAGGTCTCGACGGACAGGCAATAGATGACAGCGTTCTTATACCAGAGGTCGTTGATCATGCCGGGGCTCCAATCCAATCTGGTCGCAAATCCCGGCGGGCGGAAAAGGTTCCGACAAAGTATTCGTTATGCGGGTCGTGGCGCTTTGCAGCGGAGAAGTGCGTGGGCTCCTCCTCGACAAAACCGAATTGAAGCCCAGACTGACAAATTCGGTAGTGACGCTTTGCCTATTTTAGGGAAATCTGATGTACTGTACTGTCCCGGTCAGCAGGCAACGGCCGGTGCAGTGTCGGAGGATGCCATGCAGTGCGTCCGGACAGTTTCTTTTGCATCTGCCGCCATGATGGCCGTCACGATAGCCGACGTGTCGCTTTCTGCGGAAAAGAGCGTGCGGTTGAAATCGCAAGAGGCGGTCATCCGTTCGGACCACGTCCTGATGGTTCCTCTGGACGCGATGATGACGCCGCCGATCTTCTCGATCAGCTGGTGGTCGCGGGTGAAGCCGGCTTCAAGCGTCGATCCGCCGGGCTATCTTCTTAACAGACCAGACGAGATGACGAAGAATACCGGCGGGGAGCCGAACGATCTTGCTCGCCGACCCGAATAGTGAGGTAAAGAAAAGCCGGCGCAGGCGCCGGCTTCGATATTCGGAATTGAAGGCCCTTACGCCGCGCGGCGGATCAGGATGTGTTTCTTCTTGCCGAGCGAAAGCTTGATGACGCCGTCGGCGGTGATTTCGCCGCTGCCGATCATCTTGCGTTCGTCGCTGACCGCCTCGTCGTTGATGCGGACTGCGCCACCCTGGACGTGACGGCGGGCTTCGCCGTTCGACGAGGCAAGGCCGGCACGAACGATCAGCGACAGCAGGCCGATGCCGCCGTCGAGTTCGGTGGCAGGGATATCGACCGAGGGCAGGTTCTCCGAGAGGCCGCCTTCCTCGAAGGTTTTGCGCGCGGTTTCAGCGGCCTGCTCGGCGGCCGGGCGGCCGTGCAGGATCGCCGTTACCTCGGTTGCAAGGATCTTCTTGACCTCGTTGATCTCCGAGCCGCCGAGTGCGGAGAGACGGGCGATTTCATCCATCGGCAGCGTTGTGTAGAGCTTCAGGAAGCGCGAGACGTCGGCATCCTCGGTGTTGCGCCAATACTGCCAGAAATCATAGGCCGAGAGCATGTCGGCGTTCAGCCAGACAGCGCCGGTCGCCGACTTGCCCATCTTGGCGCCCGACGACGTCGTCAGTAGCGGTGACGTCAGCGCATAGAGCTGCGGTGTCCCCATGCGGTGACCGAGATCGATACCGTTGACGATATTGCCCCACTGGTCCGAACCACCCATCTGCAGTCGGCAATCGTAGCGCTTGGTAAGCTCGACGAAGTCATAGGCCTGGAGGATCATGTAGTTGAATTCCAGGAAGGACAACGACTGTTCGCGGTCGAGACGCGTCTTAACGCTGTCGAAGGACAGCATGCGGTTGACCGAGAAGTGCTTGCCGACATCGCGCAGGAATTCGAGGTAGTTCAGCGAGCGCAGCCATTCGGCATTGTTGATCATCAGCGCGTCCTTAGGGCCGTCGCCGTAGTTCAGGTAATTGGAGAAGACGCGCTTGATCGAGGCGATGTTGCCTTCGATCGTATCCACGGTCATGAGCTGGCGCGCCTCTTCCTTGAAGGAGGGGTCGCCGACCATACCGGTGCCGCCACCCATCAGCGAGATGGCGCGATGACCGGTCTTCTGCATCCAGTGCAGCATCATGATCTGGATCAGCGAGCCGGCGTGCAGGCTGGGCGCCGTCGGATCGAAGCCGATATATGCCGTCACGGTTTCCTTCGCGAACAGGTTATCGAGGCCGCTTTCATCGGAAACCTGATGAATGAAGCCGCGCTCTTTCAGCGTGCGGAGGAAATCGGACTTGAACTCGGACATAGGTTTCGTCTCTTGGTGTCTGCTCCGCACCCTATGGGGGCTTGGCGCAAGTTCGTTGTTGTTGATCTGTCGCGGCGCGTTTAGCACTGTTTTTATAAAAGTGCATCCGGGAATCGCATGGGAGGCAAGCCTCATGAATGTCATCAGGACCGCGATCGGGCTGATGAGCGGCACGTCGATGGACGGAATCGACGTCGCGTTGATCAGGACCGACGGCCGCGGCTTCATCGAGCGCGGGCCGTTCATGGGCGTGCCCTATGATGCGGATTTTCGCGGGCAGCTCAAACGGGCGCTGGAACTGTCGCGTCCACTCAGTGAGAGAAGCCAGCGACCGACTGAGCTTCGCGATATCGAGCTTGAACTGACGTTGCGGCATGCAATTGCCGTTACGGCATTCATGGAGCGTTTCGGCCTAGCGGCCGATGCCGTCGATGTCCTCGGCTTCCATGGCCAGACGGTGCTTCATCGCCCTGACGAGGGATTGACGATTCAGATCGGCGACGGCGAGGAACTGGCGAAGAGAACCGGCATAGCGGTGGTCTACGACATGCGTGCCAACGATATGGTTCATGGCGGGCAGGGCGCGCCGCTGGTGCCGGCCTATCACGCGGCACTTGCGGGAAAATTCCAGCAGGCGGGACAGGCGGTGTGCTTCGTCAATATCGGCGGTATCTCCAATGTCACCTTTATCGCCACGGACGGCCGGATATCGGCGTTCGACAGCGGTCCGGGCAATACGCTGATCGACCAGTGGGTGGAGATGCAGACCGGCAAAACCTATGACCCCGGCGGCGAGATCGGTGGGCGAGGAAAGGTCGTGGCCAGCCTGGCGGAACGCTATCTGCAAAGCCCGTTCTTCCGCGGCAATATTCGCCGCTCGCTGGACCGCGGCGACTTCGCGCCGCTTCGGCCGGAGGAGGCGGGTCTTGAAGACGGCGCCCGGACGCTGGCGCATGTCGCCGCCGCCTCGATCATCAAATCCGCCGGTTTCCTCCCCGAGACCCCAGCGCTCTATATCGTCTGCGGCGGCGGGCGGCTGAACGCCACTCTCATGGCAGAGTTCTCAGTCATGGCCGAAAGGCTGGGCTCGAGGGTGTTGACGGCCGAGGCGGCGGGCTTCGACGGCGATGCGATGGAAGCCGAGGCTTGGGCCTATCTCGCCGTCCGGTCGCTGGACGGGCTGCCGCTGACATTTCCCGGCACGACAGGGGTCGCGGCTCCCGTCAGCGGTGGGTTGCTGGCAACGCCATGACAGAGCAAATGGTCATACTGAAGACGCCACGGCTTACCTTCGTCATGTGGGACGAAGGCGATGCGATCCTGGTGCAACAGCTGCATTCAACGATGGCGACGACCTGATATCTGTCCGGCAACGTGCCGTGGAGCCTCGAGAAAGCCGAGCAGCGGCTGAGGGGCTGGTTCGAGGAGCAGGCGCGCGACGGCACGACCAAATACAAGCTCCTCGCCGAGGACGGTAGCTTCGTCGGCCGCGCGGGGATTTCGAAGTTCAGGAACGAGCAATTCGAACTCGGTTATTCCCTGCGCGAGGAGGCTTGGGGCAGGGGCCTGGCGACCGAAGCGGCGAGTGCATTGGCCGACTGGTTCTTCGAAAGGGAGCTTGCATCGGGCTTCATCGCCTTCACGCATCCCGAAAACATCGCCTCGCAGCGTGTCCTCAGAAAGATCGGCATGCGCGAACGCGCGCCGATCCTGATCGATGGAGTGCTGGACACGGCTTTCGAACTGACCGCCGATATGCGGCCGGCAAAGCTCTAACTCTTTACGGCGACCGGCCGGACATGGGATTCGCGCCCAGCCTGATTGCCATCCTCGACGCCCCTGACCTGGGCGATGAACGAGAATTTCTTGCGCAGGCCGAGGATCGGCTTCTCGATGAAATGCCAGGACAGCACCGCAACGGCGAGAGCCGATGGCAGGCCGACGAGATAGAGCGCCAGCGCACCATATTTCGGATAGAGGAAAACCGACGGGAACGAGCTGATCCAGATCTGCAAAAACGGGTCGTGATAAAGATAGACGCCGTAGGAATAGTCGCCTTTCCTGAAAAAGGCCGGGATGGGCACCTCGGACAGGCCGACGAAGACGGTGATGTAAACAAGAGAGGTGATGACCAGGGGCCGGTTGAGCACCGACTCCGTCGCGCGGCTGTCCAGGGTGAGGATGGCGACGATGCAGACCAGGCAGGCAGCGCCGAATATCCAGCGGGAATGCGGAATGACTGCCCTAAACTGAAAGGCGACAATGCCCATCATGAAGGCCGTTATCAGCTGGGAGCCTCGGCTCATGAACAGGAAGCGCGCGATCGGCTTGATCGAACCCGGCAACAGGTAGGGCATCTTCTGCACGATAAGGCCGATAACGATGTAGGCGACCGTCACCGCCAGCAGCTTGTAGCGCGTCTTCACGATGGCGGTGATCATCAGGAACGACATGATGATGTAGCAGAAGATTTCCCAGGGAACCGTCCAGAGAGCGCCGTTGACGCGCTGGCTCGGATTATCCTGGAAGACGCCCGGAAGCTCGTAATGGATCCAGCCGACGATATTCAGGAAGTATTTGAAAAACCGCTGATCGGTAAAATATTCGGAGTGGTAAACGACCGTAATGATCGGCCCGATGATCAGCGAACAAACGACGATATCGACGGCGAGGGCCGGGACGATGCGCAAGCCTCGGTTGATCAGAAAATTCCGAAGGCTCAGGCGCTGGGCGCTGCCGGCGATCAGAAATCCGCTCAAAGCGAAGAACATCGGAACAAGAGCGTATTCAGTAAACCAGAATACTGACCCCCTGATGAAGTCATTGTTGTCGGTTAACAAAAAGGAATGGGTCAATACGATGGAAAAGGCGAGCCCTATTCGAAGAAAATCGAACCCCGGACCAATTCCCCTATACTTATCCAGGACTTCCCCGAACGACTTGGTCATTGCGGACCTCGCTTTTGTTAGGATCGCGAGGACCCTACCGCACTGCAACATGGATTGCAACACGGTAGGTGATCTGTTCCGGGACAGCCGGCCCGGTTGTGTTGCGGACCGTCATGGCCTCGATGAGGCCGAGATTTGTGGTGTCAGCGAATCCGCTTGGCGGCCGGTTCCGGCACCAGTTCGCCGTTGAGGCGACGGTCGAGATAGTCCTCGCATTCGCCCATCAGCGTTTCCACCTGGCCGTTGAAGAAGTGGTTGGCGTTGGCAACGGTGCGATGGGTGATGAGGATGCCCTTCTGGGTCTTCAGCTTCTCGACCAGGCCGTTGACATCCTTTTCCGGGGCCACCTTGTCGGCTTCGCCGTTGATGATGAGGCCGGAAGACGGGCAGGGTGCCAGGAAGGAAAAGTCGTAGGTGTTTGGCTGCGGCGCGATCGACATGAAGCCTTCGATCTCCGGTCGGCGCATCAGGAGCTGCATGCCGATCCAGGAGCCGAAGGAATAACCGGCGACCCAACAGGTCTTGGAATCAGGATGCAGGCTCTGCACCCAGTCGAGCGCCGAGGCGGCATCCGAGAGCTCGCCGGCGCCGTGGTCGAATTCACCCTGGCTGCGGCCGATGCCCCGGAAATTGAAGCGCAGCGTCGTGAACCCGCGCTTCTGGAACATGTAGAAGAGCTGATAGACGATCTGATTGTTCATCGTGCCGCCGAACTGCGGATGCGGATGCAGAATCAGGGCGATGGGCGCGCTTTTTTCCTTGGAGGGCTGGTAGCGGCCTTCAAGACGGCCGGCTGGGCCGTTGAAAATAACTTCGGGCATTGGTACTCCGGGTTTTATTTCGCGTTCGCGCTGCGTTGGATGACAACCTGACTTGACTAGTGTTGTCAGCTTTTCTAAAACGCAGTTTAGAACAATTCGAAACTTGCATGGCGATCCACGCATCGTGGAACGTGTCATAAGGCAAGCCCGGCGGAAATTTCAAGAAAAATGAACCGCGGCCGCTGAAGCAAGCTCGTCAAGCGCAGGACTGAAGATCATGGCGCCGCCACGCCTTTATCTCGACTGGAATGCCACAGCGCCGCTGCACCCCGCAGCACGCGCGGCGATCATGCGCGCCATCGACGTATTTGGCAATCCGAACAGCGTGCATGGAGAGGGTCGCGCCGCGCGCGCCGCCATCGAAGGCGCACGACGCAAGGTGGCAGCACTTGCCGGCACCGATGCCGGCAATGTGGTCTTTACCAGCGGCGCGACCGAAGCCGCCAATCTGGTGCTGACGCCGGATTTCCGCATGGGCCGCACGCCGCTTCGGCTCGGCCATCTTTATTTTTCGGCGATCGAGCACCCGGCTGTGCGCGAAGGCGGCCGCTTCGCCAGGGAGAGTATGACGGAGATTCCGGTGACGGAAGCCGGCATCGTCGATCTCGATACGCTCGGCCGCCTGCTTGATGCGCATGACAAGGCCGCCGGCCTGCCGATGGTCGCTATCATGCTCGTCAACAACGAGACGGGCATCGTCCAGCCGGTCGAGGCGGCGGCTAAGATCGTCCACGCCCATGGTGGGCTCTTCGTCGTCGACGCCGTGCAGGCGGCCGGCCGCATCGCGCTCGATATCGTCAGGATCGGTGCGGACTTCATGATCGTTTCCTCGCACAAGATCGGCGGGCCGAAGGGTGCCGGCGCGCTCATTGCGCAGGGCGAAGCGCTGATGCCCAGGCCGCTGATCCAGGGCGGCGGGCAGGAGCGGGGTCACCGCTCAGGGACGCAGAATTCGCTGGCGCTAATCGGCTTCGGCGCGGCAGCTGAAGCGGCGGCCGACGAACTCGAGGCGCGCAATGTGGCAATCGGCGCGTTGCGCGAGCGGCTCGAGGCCGGCATGCGTGAGGCGGCAGCCGATGTGATGATCCACGGCGAGGGTGGCGAGCGTGTCACCAATACGATCTTCTTCACCCTGCCGGGGCTGAAAGCCGAGACTGGACAGATCGCCTTCGATCTCGAAGGCGTTGCACTTTCCGCAGGTTCGGCCTGCTCATCGGGTCGCCTTGGCGAAAGCCATGTGCTGACGGCGATGGGACGTGACGCCAAGCTCGGCGCTCTGCGCATCTCGCTCGGCTTTTCGACGACGGAAGAGGATATCGACAGGGCGATTGCGGCTTTCGCAAAGATCGCCAACCGGCGCAGGTCGGCTGGGGAGGCGGCTTGCCCGGTGTCAAAACTTGCGGAAACGCAAATTTCTGCTTGCCAATCGGGCTGAAAAGTCCCTTTTGGCCTCTTACATAAGGGGCAAGATAATTGCCCAAACGCTACAAGCTGCCGGACCTTGTATCCGGCGAGATTGGAGAATGAAATGGCTGCCGTGCAGGAAACAATCGACCAGGTGCGCCTGATCGATGTGGATCAGTACAAATACGGTTTCGAGACCGTCATCGAGATGGACAAGGCGCCGAAGGGCCTGTCCGAGGATATCATCCGCTTTATTTCGGCCAAGAAGCAGGAGCCGGAATGGATGCTGGAATGGCGTCTCGAGGCCTATCGGCGCTGGCTGACGCTGGAAGAGCCGACCTGGGCGCGAGTCAATTATCCGAAGATCGATTTCAACGACATCTATTATTACGCTGCGCCGAAAAGCACGCCGGGTCCGAAGTCGCTCGATGAGGTCGATCCGGAGCTGTTGAAGGTCTATGAGAAGCTCGGCATTCCGCTGCGTGAGCAGGAGATTCTTGCCGGCGTCGAGAAGCCGAAGATCGCCGTCGACGCCGTTTTCGACAGCGTCTCGGTCGTCACCACCTTCAAGGCAGAGCTGAAGAAGGCCGGCGTGATCTTCATGTCGATCTCGGAGGCCATCCGCGAATATCCCGATCTCGTCCGGAAATATCTCGGCTCGGTCGTGCCGACCTCGGACAACTATTATGCGACGCTCAATTCGGCGGTCTTCACCGATGGCTCCTTCGTCTTCGTGCCGAAAGGCGTTCGTTGCCCGATGGAGCTGTCCACCTATTTCCGCATCAATGAGAAGGGCACCGGCCAGTTTGAGCGCACGCTGATCATCGCGGAAGAGGGCGCCTACGTCTCCTATCTCGAAGGCTGCACGGCGCCGCAGCGCGATGAAAACCAGCTGCATGCCGCCGTGGTCGAGCTGGTTGCGCTCGATGATGCCGAGATCAAATATTCCACCGTCCAGAACTGGTATCCTGGCGACAAGAACGGCAAGGGCGGCATCTACAACTTCGTCACCAAGCGCGGCGATTGCCGCGGCGACCGTTCGAAGATTTCGTGGACGCAGGTCGAAACCGGCTCGGCGATCACCTGGAAATATCCATCCTGCATCCTGCGCGGCGACGACAGCCGCGGCGAGTTCTACTCGATCGCCGTGTCGAACGGCCATCAGCAGATCGACAGTGGCACCAAGATGATCCATCTCGGCAAGAACACGTCGAGCCGCATCGTTTCCAAGGGCATCGCCGCCGGTGTTTCGAACAACACCTATCGTGGCCAGGTTTCGGCTCACCGCAAGGCGTCGAACGCGCGCAACTTCACCCAGTGCGATTCGCTGTTGATCGGCGACAAGTGCGGCGCCCATACCGTGCCTTACATCGAGGCGAAGAATTCGACGGCGCAGTTCGAACATGAGGCGACAACCTCGAAGATCTCCGAGGGTCAGCTGTTTTACTGCCTGCAGCGCGGCATCCCGACCGAAGCGGCGATCGCGCTGATCGTCAACGGCTTCGTCAAGGAAGTCCTGCAGGAGCTGCCGATGGAATTCGCCGTCGAGGCGCAGAAGCTGATCAGCATCTCGCTCGAGGGCTCGGTCGGTTAGCCGCAGTTTTCCGTCATCCTCGGGCTTGTCCCGAGGATCTACGCACGTATCCGGAAAGTGGGATGAGTGGTTTCGTCTACATGATGTCCGACAAACCACGAGGCGTAACGAGCGATTTGCACGGACGCATTTGGGAACATCGCAACGAAATCCAGAAGGGTTTTACGCAGAAATACAGAGCAAAGAATCTCGTCTGGTTTGAGCACCATCCGAACATCGTGTTGGCGATCCAGCGGGAAAAATCTCTGAAGCGCTATATGCGTGAATGGAAGATCAAGCTCGTAGAGGAGCTCAATCCGACCTGGATGGATCTCTACGAGCGGATCGATGAAATCGAGAATGTCTATCGACCGCATCCGAATACGCGGGAGTGGAGCGATTACAATTGACGGCTTAGATCCTCGGGACAAGCCCGAGGATGACGGATCGAGACCGGTGCGAACGGTCTATCAGGCGGCACTTGAATCCGCTTTATGAACAGGAAGAACGAAATGCTAGAAATCAAGAACCTTCATGCCCGTATCGCCGAAGACGGCACCGAGATCATCCGTGGCCTGAACCTGACGGTGAAGGCCGGCGAAGTTGCCGCGATCATGGGGCCGAACGGCTCCGGCAAGTCGACGCTCTCCTATGTGCTGTCCGGCCGCAGTGACTACGAAGTCACCGAGGGTGACATTCTCTATAATGGCGAAAGCATTCTCGAGCTCGATCCGGCCGAGCGCGCCGCCAAGGGCATCTTCCTTGCCTTCCAGTACCCGGTCGAAATTCCGGGCGTCGCCACCATGCAGTTCCTGAAGGTGGCGATGAACGAGCAGCGCAAGGCGCGCGGCGAAGACGAGCTGACGACGCCGGATTTCATGCGCCGCGTCAAGGATGCCGCCGGCAAGCTGCAGATCAATACCGAGATGCTGAAGCGGCCGCTGAACGTCGGCTTCTCCGGCGGCGAGAAGAAGCGGGCCGAGATCCTGCAGATGGCGCTGCTCGAACCGAAGCTCTGCGTGCTTGACGAAACCGATTCCGGCCTGGACATCGATGCGCTGAAGATTGTCGCCGACGGCGTCAACGCGCTGCGTTCGCCGGACCGCGCGGTCGTGGTCATCACCCACTACCAGCGCCTGCTCGACTATATCGTGCCGGATACCGTCCACGTGCTCTACAAGGGCCAGGTGATCAAGTCGGGCGACAAGACGCTGGCGCATGAGCTGGAAGCCAACGGCTATGCCGACATCATCGGCACGGCGGCCTGAGTTTCGGGTGGAAAGGACGACGTCCATGAATATGCAGACGACGAGCCGCCTGACTGCGGCCGAGACGGCGCTGATCGAGGCTTTCAACCAGCAGATCGGCGAGCTGCCGGGCAATGGCGCGGTGACGGCACTGCGCGACCGACTTCTCGACGACCTGAAGAAAGCCGGCCTGCCGACGCGCCGCATCGAGGCCTGGCACTATACCGACCTCAAGAACCTGCTGCGCACTGTCCCGCAGCAGGCGGGCGATGCCGGCTCGCAGGCTTTGGAGCCGCTCGTTGATGACGCCACGGTGCTGGCGGTGATCCAAGGCCATTCCAACCAGAAGGCTACGGTCGACGGTCTTGGCGTTTCGGCCTATTCCGAACGTCTGCTTGACGGCTCTGCCGCGGGTGGCCTGGATGCACTCGGTTCTGACGACGCGGTCGGCCGCATCAATGGCAGCTTCGTGCGCGATGGCTATGTCGTCGACGTGCCTGCCGATACCGAGCTTGAAAACCCCCTTGAAATCCAGTTCATCCATGCCGGTGGGCAGACGCATACGCGCTTGCCTGTGTCCTTCGGCGCCGGCGTCAAGGCGACCGTCATCGAGCGTCACCGCACGGTGACCGGCGATGCAGCGCTGGTGTCCCATGTCAGCGACATCACGGTTGGCGAAGGCGCCGAACTGACCTGGATCATCCTCCAGCAGCAGGGGGCTGACGATACGCATCTCGGGCAGATCCGCATCGATCTGGGCGCTGACGCCAAGCTCCGGCTTTTCGTCATCAATGCCGGCGGCAAGCTGGTCCGGCAGGAGCTGCATATCAAGGTGACGGGCGAAGGCGCCGATCTGACGTTGCGCGGCATAAACCTGCTCGGAGCAGAAAGCCATACCGACGTGACGATGGTGCTCGGCCACGACGTACCGAATACCGGCTCGACCGAAGTGATCCGCAACGTCGTCTTCGACCGTGCCAAGGGCGTCTTCCAGGGCATGATCCGAGTGGCGCCCGATGCGCAGAAGACCGATGCCAAGATGGCCTGCAACACGCTGCTGATGTCCGACGACGCAGAATTCTCGGTCAAGCCCGAGCTTGAGATCTTCGCCGATGATGTCCAGTGCGGCCACGGCGCGACGGTGACCGATATCGACGCCAACCATCTCTATTACATGATGGCGCGGGGTATTCCGGAGAACAAGGCGCGGGCGATGCTCGTCAACGCCTTCGTCGCCGAGATTGTCGAGGAACTGGAAGACGAGGCCCTGGTCGAGGCGCTGGAAGGCGTGATTTCGGCCTGGCTCGAAAAGCACGCCTGATCGGATATACCAATGGACAAGATAGTGCCGGCCACGCAATACGACGTCGAAGCCATTCGCCGGGATTTTCCGATCCTGGCGGAGAAGGTGCACGGCAAGCCGCTGGTCTATCTCGACAACGGCGCCTCGGCGCAGAAGCCGCAGGTGGTGATCGACGCCATCTCGCATGCCTATTCCCATGAATATGCCAATGTGCATCGCGGCCTGCACTATCTCTCGAATGCGGCGACGGACGCTTATGAGGCAGCGCGCGAGAAGGTCCGCCGCTTTCTCAACGCGCCTTCGGTGAACGACATCGTTTTCACCAAGAATTCGACAGAAGCGATCAACACCGTCGCCTATGGCTGGGGCATGCCGAAGATTGGTGAAGGCGACGAGATCGTGCTGACGATCATGGAGCACCATTCCAATATCGTGCCCTGGCACTTCATCCGCGAGCGGCAGGGCGCCAAACTCGTCTGGGTGCCCGTCGACGACGAGGGCGCCTTCCATATCGAGGATTTCGAGAAAAGCCTGACGGAGCGCACCAAGCTCGTCGCCATCACCCATATGTCGAATGCGCTCGGCACGATCGTTCCCGTCAAGGAAGTCTGCCGGATCGCGCACGAACGCGGCATCCCGGTGCTGATCGACGGCAGCCAGGGCGCCGTGCATCTGCCTGTTGATGTGCAGGATATCGATTGCGACTGGTACGTCATGACCGGCCACAAGCTCTACGGCCCGTCGGGCATCGGCGTGCTCTATGGCAAGAAGGAACGGCTTTTCGAGATGCGCCCCTTCCAGGGTGGCGGCGAGATGATCTTCGAAGTCGCCGAGGACGTGGTTACCTATAATGATCCGCCGCATCGCTTCGAGGCCGGCACACCACCGATCGTCCAGGCGATCGGGCTGGGTTACGCGCTCGATTATATGGAGAAGATCGGCCGCGAGGCGATCGCCCGGCATGAGGCAGATCTTGCCGCCTATGCGGTCGAGCGGCTGAAATCCGTCAACTCGCTACGCGTCTTCGGGACGGCGCCAGACAAGGGCAGCATCTTCTCTTTCGAGCTTGCCGGCATCCATGCCCATGACGTCTCGATGGTGATCGACCGGCAGGGTGTTGCGGTCAGGGCCGGCACGCATTGCGCCATGCCGCTCTTGAAACGCTTCGGCGTCACCTCCACATGCCGTGCATCGTTCGGCATGTACAATACCCGCGCCGAGGTCGATGCGCTCGCCGATGCGCTTGAATATGCGCGCAAGTTTTTTGCTTGAGGAGTGTCCGTGATGAGCCTGGACGAAAGCGAACAGAAGATCGACGTGCGCGAAGGCATCGTGCATTCCAGCATTCCGGCCGATGAGCTGGCGCGGCTGAGCGACGACGTTATCAGCGCGCTGAAGACCGTCTACGATCCTGAAATTCCTGCCGACATCTTCGAGCTCGGTCTGATCTACAAGATCGACATCGAGGACGACCGGATGGTGAAGATCATGATGACGCTGACCGCACCCGGCTGCCCGGTGGCCGGCGAGATGCCCGGCTGGGTCGAAAACGCCGTCGGCGCCGTCGAAGGCGTGTCGGGCGTCGAGGTTGCCATGACCTTCGATCCGCCGTGGACGCCGGATCGCATGTCCGAAGAGGCGCAGGTCGCCGTCGGCTGGTATTGATATCCCGCGGTATTGATCCGTTTACCTCGGACGACTACATTTGAATCACGATGCACCGGATCTTGACCCCGGTTGCGGAAGGAGAATGAGCCGATGGGCTTTGCAATCATGAGCATGACGGACGGTGCTGCGGCCCGCGTCAAAGCGATCGTCGAGAACTCGGGACCGGATGCCAAGGGCGTGCGCGTCGGCATCAAGAAGGGCGGCTGCGCCGGGATGGAATATACCATCGACCTGGTGAGCGAGCCCAATGCCAAGGACGACCTGATTGAGCACGATGGTGCAAAGGTCTGGGTCGAGCCATCCGCGGCTCTTTACCTGCTCGGCACCGAAATGGGCTTCGAGACGACGACGCTCCGCTCCGGCTTCACCTTCACCAATCCGAACCAGACATCGGCCTGCGGCTGCGGCGAATCCGTCGAGCTGAAGCCTGCCGATCTCGCGGCCCTTGCCGCCCAGCGCCAAAGCGAGCCGGCGCATTCCTGACGCCCTTCAGGCCGGCGGAAAATTTTCCGCCAGCCAACTCTTGATAAAATCCGGTTCGTTCTCATCCAGGCCATGGCCCGCCGGGAGCAGACGCGTCGTGATGCCGGCGCCACTTTTTTCGATCTGATCCCTGACCAGCACAACATCCTCAGGCGCGCGACGCTCATCGCGTTCGCCGGCGAGTATCAAGACGCGATGGCCTCTCAGGTCGGGAAAATCGGCGGCCGGCGCGGGTGACAACGGTCTGAGCAGGATGGCGCCAGCTGCGGTTTCCGGGCGATGCAGCAGGACCGAAGCCGCAATGATCGCACCATTCGAAAAGCCGAGCAGCACAGGTGGCCGTCTCAGCAGACCGTTCTCCAAGGCCCTCGCCAGGAAATCAGCAAGGTGATGGGTCTTGTTGAAGAGATCGATGTAATCGAGCGTCCGGTCCGGGTTTCGACGAAAGAAGGCAAAGCCTTCCTCCCACTCGACCGCACCCCTGAGCGCCAGATAAGGACGATCCGGCCCGACCTTGTCCGCAAGCCCGATGAGATTGCGTTCATGCATGCCGCTGCCATGCAGCAGCACCAGTGGTGCCGCATCGAGCTCAGCTCTTCCCGTGACGAAAACGAAATCCTGATATTCCGGCATGGTATCAACCCGCATCAATGGCGCGGATCGGCATAGGCTTGATTCGAGACGATTTTATAACAATAACGTCACTTAGGGGCGCTCAATCGCGCTTGATGCTCATCAGCATTTCCCACATGTCGGCGCCAGTCTCGAAGACAACGGCGTTTGCCTTATAGCTCTGTTCGGCTTCAATCAGGTCGGTCAGTTCGGTGGCCGGATCGACATCTGACGCGGTCGGGTTGATGACGGCCTGGACGCCGCCTGACACAACGGAGGTGAGGCTGGTGTTCAGCCTGGCATAGGCCGGCGTGCTGCTATTTGCAATGTTGTTGGCAATCGCGCTAACCCGCGTCGTCTGCGCTCGCATTCCCGAAAGAGCAGTGCTCGTAACACCCGATATGCTCATCAGCCGTTTCCCCAGAAATGGATGAAATTCTTGTACATGCAAGGGCTTAGGGAATGTTGAAGGCGTTGCGTTAGCAAAGACCTATAGGTTCGCGCATCTTCGCATCCATTTGTTCCCGATTGGCACGGAACGGGGTCGGGGGCGCGGAGCCATGGCCAGCTTCGCTATCGCGACGCCACCCAGTCATGCCAATCGCTCTCGTTGCCGTTGAACACGTTCAGGTCGATCTTGCCGTCGACGCCTTCGGAAAGGCCCGAGCCGGAATACTGCCAAAAGACCCACTTGCGGCCGGGGTAGACCTTGGAGGGATGAGCGGCTACCGAGCGCAACCAGAAGGGATAATTGAGCAGTTCGCCCTTCAGGTTGTCGCGATAGAAATCCGGCGCGGTGTAGATGATCGGGCGCTGGCCATAATGGCGTTCCACCTTATCCATGAACACCTGCATCTTCTCCAGGACGCGCTTGCGGGAGAGTCTTTGCTTGCAGCTCGACTCACCGTTCCATTCGACGTCGATGACGGGCGGGAGCGCGTTGGCTTCCTTCGGCACATTGCGGATGAACCAATCGGCCTGTTCGCCGGCAGTTCGGCACCAATAGAAGAAGTGATAGGCGCCGTGTTTCAGTCCGGCTTCCTTTGCGCGGCGCCAGTTCTTCTTGAACATCGGATCGAGGTGATCGCCGCCGTCGGTCGCCTTTATGTAGACGAAGTTCGCGCCTTGCTTTCTCAAGGTCTCCCAGTCGATCTCGCCTTGCCAGCGCGAGACGTCGACGCCATGCACGGCAAGCTTTCTTGGCGAAATCCTGCCGAAGTTGATCGGCTTGGCATCGCGAAAGCGATGGCCGTAAACTCGCGAGCGCGTCGACGATTTCGGGCCGGCATCAGGATTAACTCCCGGCTCGGCGGGCATGAGCATCGCGACTGGCCGTTCAGTCGGCATGGGCATGCCGACCGCCCCGTCCGCGGGCACGAGCGCCTGCGGCTCCGGTCCGGTCCAGCTCAGCGCTTGCTGCTGCGCGCTTGACTGCGGAGCAGCATCGCCCACGACGGCAGCCGGTATCGGGCCGTTCGGTTTCGTGATTGCATTCGTCGTTTCCGTCGACGGCACGGGGGTGAGCACATCTTCGGCGCCGGAGCTTGCGGCGCAGCCCGACAGGATCAGGGTGGCGAGGAGAATTGCTGGCACAGCCGATGGACGCATAGGAACCCGCACGCAAAACAGAGATCGACGGCAACATCCATGATGAGTGGAACCCGCCCATTTCAAATTGCTAACAGAGACTTGCTAAGAAAGGTTAAATTTGAACCCATGCCTCGAAATGGATTGCGAGGCTCGCGATTGTGCGAGCATCCGCTTCGAACCCGCCGATGCGCGGCACATCCTCGGCACATTGCCGAGGATGAAATCGCTAAAGGACGAGATACGTCATAAGATCCCCCCCGTGTCAGGGGAATTTCAGAATTTATTACTCCGCCGCTTCGGCGTAGCTTTCCACCGGCGGGCAGGTGCAGATCAGGTTGCGGTCGCCGTAGACATTGTCGACGCGGTTGACCGGGGACCAGTATTTGTCGACGCGGAAGGCGCCGGGCGGGAAGCAGGCTTGTTCGCGTGAGTAGGGGCGATCCCACTCGCCGACGAGATCTTCCACCGTGTGCGGGGCGTTCTTCAGCGGGTTGTTCACCTTGTCCATGCTGCCATCCTCGATGGCGCGGGCTTCCTCGCGGATCGCCAGCATCGCTTCGCAGAAGCGGTCGAGTTCGGCCTTGGTCTCGCTTTCCGTCGGCTCGATCATCAGCGTGCCTGCGACCGGCCAGCTCATGGTCGGGGCATGGAAGCCGCAGTCGATCAGGCGCTTGGCGACGTCGTCGACGGTGACACCGGAGCTGTCGACCAGCGGGCGGGTGTCGATGATGCATTCATGCGCGACACGGCCGGCCTGCGACTTGTAGAGCACGTCATAGGCGCCCTTCAGCCGGGTGGCGATGTAGTTGGCGTTGAGGATTGCCACCTTGGTCGCCTGCGTCAGGCCTTCGCCGCCCATCATCAGGCAATAGCTCCAGGAGATCGGCAGGATCGAGGCGGAGCCGAAGGCGGCGGCCGAGACCGCACCCGAGCGGCCGTCGGTTTCGGGATGACCGGGGAGATAGGGAGCCAGATGCGCCTTGACGCCGATCGGGCCCATGCCGGGTCCGCCGCCGCCATGCGGAATGCAGAAGGTCTTGTGCAGGTTGAGATGCGAAACGTCGGAGCCGATGTCACCGGGGCGAGACAGGCCGACCATGGCATTCATGTTGGCGCCGTCGAGATAGACCTGGCCGCCATGCTCATGCACCAGATCGCAGATTTCCTTGACGGTCTCCTCGAAGACGCCGTGCGTCGAAGGGTAGGTGATCATGCAGCAGGAGAGGTTTGCCGCATGCTGCTCAGCCTTAGCGCGGAAATCGTCGAGATCGATATCGCCGTTTTCACGCACCTTGACGACGACGACCTTCATGCCGACCATCTGGGCCGAAGCCGGATTGGTACCGTGCGCCGAGGTCGGGATCAGGCAGACGTCGCGATGACCGTCGCCATTCGCGATATGAAAGTTGCGGATCGTCAGCAGGCCGGCATATTCGCCCTGCGCACCGGAATTCGGCTGCATGGAGAAGGCGTCGTAGCCGGTGACGGCGCAGAGCTTTTCGATCAGGTCGTCGATCATCTCGCGGTAGCCGAGCGCCTGGTCGGGTGGCACGAAGGGATGGATGTCGGAAAATTCCGGCCAGGTGATCGGCAGCATTTCCGCCGTCGCGTTGAGTTTCATCGTGCAGGAGCCGAGCGGGATCATCGAGCGGTCGAGCGCCAGATCCCGGTCGGAGAGCCGGCGGATGTAACGCGTCATCTCGCTTTCGGCGCGGTTCATGTGGAAGATCGGATGGGTGAGGTAATCGCTGGTGCGGAGCAGGCCCTTCGGCAGGCGATAGGAAGGCTCGAAATCGGCAATGGTGAAATTGCCGCCGAAGGCGCGCCAGACGGCTTCGAGCGTCGCCGGCCGGGTGCGTTCGTCGAGGCTCATGCCGATTTTGGTTTCGCCGACCTTGCGCAGATTGACGCCTTCGGCGACGGCGGCACGCAGGATGAGCCCCTGCATGTGGCCGACATCGACGGTGATCGTGTCGAAGAAAGCATCAGGCTCAACCTTATAGCCAAGCTTTTCCAGGCCCTTGGCCATCAGCACGGCTTTCTGGTGTACCTGCTGGGCGATCGCCTTGATACCCTTCGGGCCGTGGAAGACGGCGTACATCGAGGCCATGACGGCAAGCAGCACCTGGGCGGTGCAGATGTTCGACGTCGCCTTCTCGCGGCGGATATGCTGCTCGCGGGTCTGTAGCGACAGGCGATAGGCGCGGTTGCCGCGGGCATCGACGGAGACGCCGACGAGGCGGCCGGGCATGGAGCGCTTGATGGCATCCTTGACCGACATGTAAGCCGCATGCGGGCCGCCGTAGCCGACCGGGACGCCGAAGCGCTGCGAGGAGCCGACGGCAATATCGGCGCCCATTTCGCCGGGCGATTTCAGCAACGTCAACGCCAGGATATCGGCGGCGACGATCGCTATGGCGCCGGTTTGGTGCAGGCGGGAGATCAGGCCGGTAAAATCATGCACATGACCGTGCGTGCCGGGATACTGGAAGATCGCGCCAAAGACGTCCACAGGATCGAGATCGGTGAAGGGATTGCCGACGATGACGCTCCAGCCGAGCGGCTCGGCGCGGGTGCGGATGAGGGCGATGGTCTGCGGATGGCAGTCGGCATCGACGAAGAAGGCCTTTGCCTTCGACTTGGCGACGCGCTCGGCGATCGCCATGCCTTCGGCGGCGGCGGTTGCCTCGTCGAGCAGCGAGGCGTTGGCAACGTCGAGGCCGGTGAGGTCGCAGATCATCGTCTGGTAGTTCAGCAGCGCTTCCAGGCGGCCCTGGCTGATCTCCGGCTGGTAGGGCGTATAGGCGGTGTACCAGGCCGGGTTTTCCAGGATGTTGCGCTGGATGACCGGCGGCGTGATGGTGCCGTAGTAACCTTGGCCGATCAGCGAGACCAGCACCTTGTTCTTGTTGGCGGTCTCGCGCAGCTTGTCGAGTGCCTCGCGCTCGGTCATCGGCGCGCCCCAGACGAGCGGCTCCTTCTGGCGGATCGAGGGCGGCAGCGTTGCGTCGATCAGGCTGTCGAGGCTGTTGTAACCGATCACCTTCAGCATATCGTTCATCTCGGCCGGCGAGGGGCCGATGTGACGGCGATTGGCGAAATCGTAGGGCTGATAGTCGGTGAACTGGAATTCTGTCGGCGTCGTCATTACGCAGTGAGCTCCTTGTAGGCCGCCTCGTCGAGCAGGCCATCTGCGTCCGCAGCGTTTGCCAGCTTCAGCTTGAAGAACCAGCCGGCGCCCTGAGGATCGGAATTGACCAGCGACGGATCTGCAACGATGGCCGGATTGACCTCGGTGATCTCGCCATCCAGCGGACAATAGACGTCGGAAGCAGCCTTGACGGATTCAACGGTCGCGGCATTGCCGTTCTTGGAGAAGGTCGCGCCGACTTCCGGCAGTTCGACGAAAACCAGGTCGCCGAGCTGATCGACTGCATAAGTGGTGATGCCGACCGTCGCAACGCCGCCTTCGATCTTCAGCCATTCGTGTTCTTCGGTAAATTTCAGCATTATTCGTCCTCTCTGGAAAAGGTTTAGCGTTTGTAGGTCGGTGTAACGAAGGGCAGGGCGCTGACGGTGGTCGGCAGATATTTGCCACGCACCTCTGCATAGACGAGCGTGCCTGCCGCAGCATGGGAGACCGGTACGTAGCCCATGGCGACGGGGCCTTCGACGGTGGGGCCGAAGCCGCCCGAAGTGACCTCGCCGATTTCGATCTTGCCCTCGGCATCGGCATAAAGCTTGGCATGGGCGCGCACCGGCGCCTTGCCTTCCGGCTTCAGGCCGACGCGGCGGCGTACGGCGCCGTTTTCGAGTTCGGACAGGATGCGGCCGGAGCCCGGGAAACCGCCGGCGCGCGCGCCGTTGCCGCGTCGTGCCTTCTGCATGGCCCATTCCAGCGCCGCCTCGACCGGCGAGGTGGTCGTGTCGATATCGTTGCCGTAGAGGCAGAGGCCGGCTTCGAGGCGCAGCGAATCGCGGGCGCCGAGGCCGATCGCCTGGACGTCCGGGTGTTCGAGCAGACGCATGGTGACATCCACGGCCTTGTCGACGGGGATCGAGATCTCGAAGCCGTCTTCGCCGCTATAGCCGGAGCGCGAGACCAGACATGAAACATCGTGCAGGCGGCAGTGGCGCACATCCATGAACTTCATCGCCGCGACATCGGCCCAGAGTTCGGCAAGAACCGCAACCGCACGCGGCCCCTGCAGCGCGATCAGGGCGCGATCGAGAAGCGTGATGTCGCACTGATCGCCGATATGGGTCTGCAGATGGGCGAGATCGGCCTCCTTGCAGGCGGCGTTGACGACGACGAAGAGGTGGTCGTCGAGATGGGCGATCATCAGGTCGTCGAGAATGCAGCCGGTGTCGTCGGTGAAGAAGCCGTAGCGCTGGCGGCCTTCGGCAAGGCCGAGGATGTCGACCGGCACCAGGCTTTCGAGCGCCAGCGCCGCATCCTCGTAGCTGCCCGACTTCGCCTTCACGATGACCTGGCCCATGTGGGAGACATCGAAGAGGCCGGCTTCGGCGCGGGTATGAAGATGCTCCTTCATCACGCCTGCGGGATATTGCACCGGCATGTCGTAACCGGCGAACGGCACCATGCGGGCGCCGAGCGAAAGATGCAGGGCATGCAGCGGGGTTTTCTTCAGGGCAGCAGTATCGTCCAAAAGACGCCTCCGGGGTTTGCGCCTTCTCGCGAAGGCGCGGGCTCAAATCTGAAGGCGCGGCTGCGCACTTCTCTCCTGAGCCCCCTCTGTCCCTTTGCCTGAGATTGTTATCCCTTCGGCGAGCGTTTCGAGAACGCTTCTCTCCAGAGTTCCGTCTGCCCCTTGCTGGTCCTTTTGCCTGAGAGTTTCCGGGGCGGTTGCTCCTTCGGCACCGGTGGCGAAAGCACCGGCTTCTCCCAACAAGGTTGGCGCAATTATCCGGCGGGTGTAGCGCTTGGCAAGGCCAAATGTCGCGACCGGACAATTTTTTGTCGCCATATCCCGGAGAAGGCCCGATCAGCGGCAAATCTGCTTTTGCATTTCGCGGGGAAACCGGCTATCGCGACATGCTGTTGAAGGGGATTTCATGCGACAGACCGGACTGAAAGCGACGCTCTTCCTGCGCATGCTTTGCGCATTGAGCTTGGCTTTGCTCGGCCTCGCCCATCAGGCGCCGCTGGCTGTCGCCTCCGAAGGCAACGATGCTGCGGCCTATGTGCTGCCCGACGGCACTTTCGCCTCGCTCTGCGTCACCGCGAAGGACGCCGACGGCAAGACCGTCGTCTTCAAGTCGAATTGCGAAGCCTGCCGGTTGTCGACCTCCACTATTCTGCCGACGCCGGATGCGGCCTCCTGGCTCGAGCGCAAGTTTGCCTCGCTGATCAACGTGCCGATCGAAATCTCCGCCGTTGCCGGCGCAAGCGCTGTCAGCCGGGCGAATTCCCGCGCGCCTCCCATCTTCGCCTGATCTGCCTTCGCAATCCATGATGCAGCATGCTGGTCCGCCTGAGAGAAGTCCGCGGCCGGCGAGGAGACATCCGATGAAAACTATCAACACATCTGGCGTGTCATTCGGGCTTGCCGCCCTTCTTTCCGTGACCGCCTTTGCCAGCGCCGAGGCGCATGTGACCTTTCTCGACAGAGAGGCGAAGCAGGAGAGCACCATTCTCGCTACGCTGCAGGTGCCGCATGGCTGCGACGGCAAGGCGACAACGGAAGTGCGGGTCAAGCTGCCGGAAGGCTTCGTCCTCGCCAAGCCGCAGCCGAAGGCCGGCTGGGAGCTCGAGGTGATCAAGGGCGACTACCAGAAGACCTACGACAATCACGGCGACAAGGTGAAGACGGGCGCGATCGAAGTGCGCTGGAAGAACGGCAATCTCTCCGACGATTTCTACGACACCTTCGTCATCCAGGGTAAGGTATCAGGCGTCGAAGCCGGCACCTCGCTCGCTTTTCCGGTGACGCAGATATGCGGCGACACGGTCGCGGCCTGGGATCAGGTGGCCAAGGAAGGCGGCGACGCGCATGGGATGAAAAGCCCGGCGCCGCTGTTGAAGGTCGCTGCCGGCGAAGATCATGGTCACGATCATGACGATATGGCCGGCATGGACATGACCGCTATGTCGGGCGCTGCCGCACCGGTCGGCGACACGGTCAAGGCCGGCGATCTCGAAATCTCCGGCGGATTCGCCAAGGCAATGCTGCCCGGCCAGCCGGTCGGCGGCGGCTTTTTCACGGTGAAGAATAAGGGCCAGGCGGATGATCGCCTGGTGTCCGTCAGTTCGCCCGCAGCTGGCGAGGTTCAGATCCACGAGATGGTGACGAAGGACAACGTCATGCGCATGCGCCAGCTGAAGGACGGTATCGCCATCGCCGCCGGCGAGACGATCAAGCTCGAACCCGGCCATCTGCATCTGATGTTCCAGAAGGTGAAGTCGCCGTTCAAGCAGGGCGATACCGTGCCGGTGACGCTGACCTTCGAAAAGGCCGGCAAGGTCGATCTGGTCCTGCGGGTGCTGTCCGCCCAAGGCAAATGAAGTAGACTGATTAAACAGAAAAGCCTGCGACTGTAACCGCAGTCGCAGGCTTTCGTTTGGAAGGTGATGGGCCTCAGAAGTCTTCGTAGGATCGCAGCGCCTGTTTCAGGCCGGCCTGCGGCTGGCGGTTGCCTTTGGCCATCAGGTCGA
The DNA here is from genome assembly GCF_001679785.1 of Rhizobium leguminosarum. Taxonomy (NCBI): domain Bacteria; kingdom Pseudomonadati; phylum Pseudomonadota; class Alphaproteobacteria; order Hyphomicrobiales; family Rhizobiaceae; genus Rhizobium; species Rhizobium leguminosarum. The sequence goes on along the minus strand of NZ_CP016286.1, from coordinate 1,619,413 downwards.
GGGCCACTTCGGTCGACTGGATGATGCTGGAGGGCTCGTCTATTTCCTGAGTGCCTTCGGCCGTCAACTGCCGGTCGGCAACGCGGCGCGCATCGCGGGCGGCGGTGCTCGTCGCGACACGCTGCGGGATTCGGAGCGAGTCGAAGGCAATGGCGGCGGTGCTCGCCGATATGGACAGGAGCTGGGTCATGCCGTCAGCGTATCGGTACGCCCTTGGCGCCATTATAAAAAAATCATCGGCATTTTACCGGATGGTAAGAATTCATTCCTTCCCGATTGGAATCGCTGCGGAGTTGCGATAAATCCGGCTGATGATCCAGGCTCTTCTCGTCGCCGTCGGCGGCGCCATCGGTTCTCTTCTCAGATATTATGTCGGCCAATGGGCGCTGAGACTCATGGGTCCGGCATTTCCCTGGGGCACGCTCGCCGTCAATGTGGTCGGCTGTTTCGTCATCGGCGTCTTCGCCGAGTTGATCGCGCGGAAGTTCAACGCCTCGGTGGAGCTGCGCCTCCTGCTGATCACCGGTTTCCTCGGCGGTTTCACAACCTTCTCGGCCTTCTCGCTGGATGCAATCTCGCTGTTCGAGCGCGGCGAGGCCGTCGCTGGCGGTATTTACATCGCTGCGAGCGTCGGGCTTTCGATGGCGGCCGTCATCGCCGGGCTCGCCGTCATGCGCGCTTTGGCCTGATTTCTTTTCCGGTTTCCGTTTTGCTTGAAAATGCTCTAAAGGCTGCGGCAAGAACGCCGGCTCGGCCTGCGCTGCAATTTCCGAAAGATTTTTTATGGCTGGCATAGAACATATCAAGGTTGAACCCGACGAAGCCGGCATGCGGCTCGATCGCTGGTTCAAGGTGCACTTTCCCGGGCTCGGCTTCGGTCCGCTGCAGAAGCTCTTGCGCTCCGGCCAGGTGCGCGTCGACGGTGGACGTGTCAAATCGGATGCGCGCGTGCAGCCCGGCCAGACGGTGCGCGTGCCGCCGATGGATGTCGATGCCAAGTTGAAATCCGGACCGATCGCCGGCAAGGATCTCAAACATTCGACGGATTTCCAACTCTTGTCGCGCATGGTGCTGCACGAGGACGAAAAGGTAATCGTACTCAACAAGCCCCCTGGTCTTGCGGTGCAGGGTGGCTCGGGTGTGGCCAGGCATATCGACCAAATGCTCGAAGCCTGGACTAGCCCGAAGGGCGAGAAGCCGCGGCTTGTTCACCGTCTCGACCGCGACACCTCGGGTGTTCTCGTCATCGCCCGCACGCGCGGCGCGGCGCAGAAGCTGACGGCGGCCTTCCGCGAGCGCGACACCAAAAAGACCTACTGGGCGCTGGTCAAGGGCGTGCCGCGCAAGCACGAGGACAAGATTTCGACCTGGCTCGTCAAGGAGCCGACCGTCGACGGCGACCGCATGCGCATCGCCAAGCACGGCGAGGACGGCGCCGACCATGCGATTTCCTTCTACCGGGTGCTGGAGACGGCGGCACAGAACCTCGCATGGCTGGAGATGGAGCCCTATACCGGCCGTACCCACCAGTTGCGCGTCCATGCCCTGCATATCGGCCACCCGATCATCGGCGATCCGAAATATTTCGACGACGATCCGAATTGGGATTTTCCAGGCGGCGTTCAGAAGAAGCTGCATCTGCACGCCCGTCACATCGACATTCCGCACCCCTCCGGCGGCCGCCTGCGTGTCAGCGCGCCGCTGCCGGCGCATATGGTGCAGACCTGGAACCTTCTCGGTCTCGACCTTGCCGGCGCTGAAAGGGACAGTGAATGAAACTTGCCCTTTTCGATTGCGACGGCACGCTGGTCGACAGTGCTGCGCTGATCCACGAAACCATGCGCAGGACCTTCGACAAGTTCGGCAAGTTGGAACCGCGACTCGAAGACACCAAGGCCATTATCGGCCTGTCCCTCGATATCGCGATCGCCCGCATGCAGGGCAGGCCGCATGTCGAGCAGCAAGACATCGATATGACGGCGCATTACAAATCGCTGTTCTCGATCGTGCGTCAGGATCTCGATTACAAGGAGCCGCTGTTTCCCGGCATCCGCGAAATGATCGATGCACTGACTGGGCGAGAAGACCTGCTGCTCGGCGCGGTGACGGGCAAATCCAGGCGCGGGCTCAAGCTGGTGATGGAGACGCATGGTTTCGACAAGCATTTCATCGTCGCGCGCACCGCCGACGATTGCCCCTCCAAGCCGCATCCGGCCATGGTGACCGAATGCTGCGATGAAACAGGCATGAATGCTGTCGACACCATTGTCATCGGCGATGCAGTTTACGATATGCAGATGGCCAAGGCTGCCGGCGCCAAGGCGATCGGCGTTGCCTGGGGCTATGCCAGCGTGGATGAGCTGATCGCCAACGGCGCTGATGCGATCGTCTATCATCCGAACGAGATATTGCGTCATTTTTCCTGAGGTGAGCCCATGCGCGATCTGCTGAACGACCTTTCCGAAAGCCTGAGCCATCCCGATCCCATCCGCCGCGCGCAGATCCAGATGAAGAAGCCGCTGCCGAAGCGCTTCTATACCCAAGTCTCCGTTGCCGAGCACGAGGGTGATTTTGCGATCACGCTCGACGGCAAGATGGTGCGCACGCCGGCACGCCAAGTTCTCGCCGTGCCGACCGAGGCGCTGGCGCGGCTTGTCGCCGCCGAATGGCAGGCGCAGGGCGAGGAGATCAATCCCCAGAGCATGCCGGTAACGCGGCTCGTCAACACCGCACTCGACGGCGTTGCCGCCAACGCGCAGGCGATCTTCGAGGATATATTGCGTTTTTCATCCAGCGACCTCATCTGCTACCGCGCCGAGGAGCCGGAACTGCTGGTCGAGCGCCAGGCCGAGCGCTGGGATCCCGTGATCGACTGGGCGGCGACCGATCTCGGCGCCCGCTTCATCCTCGTCGAAGGGGTGATGCCTCATGAGCAGCCGCGCGAGGCGATCGCCGCCTTCGCCGTCACGCTCGCGAGATATGATAGCCCGATGGCGCTTGCCGCCCTCCACACAGTCACCACGCTGACGGGCTCGGCGATCCTGGCGCTGGCCTTCGCCGAGAGCCGGGTAACGGTGGAGGAGGCCTGGTCGCTTGCCCATCTCGACGAGGACTGGACGATCGAGCATTGGGGCAGCGACGAGGAAGCCGAGGAGCGGCGGGCCAAGCGCTTTGCCGAGTTCAAAGCCGCAGCCGATGTTTTTTTCGCCCTAAGCGCCTGAAACATATTGCCTTCCAATGCATTATGACGAAGTCTGCGACTCCAACGGGGTGGTGCGGGATTTTGCAATGAATTGGCTGAGGTCGTGTTTTTGCCGGGCGACACTCGTCTGTGTCGCGCTCACGGCCTGCGGCAGCCTCTCGGCCACCAAGCCGGCGGCGCCGGTCTATGATGTGCGCAGCGCCGTCGTTCTCTCCGGTCCGAACATGCCGGCCGAGCTGCTTTCCGGTATCAACGACCGCGTCAACGCGGCGATCAACGCCACCGTGCGCGACACCGTGCTGCCGCGGGTGGTGCTGACGATCCGCGTGGTTTCCGTCCAGAAGGGCCTCGGCTTCCAGAAGGACCGCAACGTCGCCAAGATCAGCATAGACGCGGCCTCTGTCGAGGACGGCTCGGTCATCGCCGTCAGCGCCTTCGACGTCACCAGCATAGCTGCCGATCCCAAGCTTGCCGACGAGATCCTGGCCGAGGACGCCGCCGCAAGGATACGCTCGGTTTTCTCACTCAGCGGGCGCGCTCATTAGCACGACGCTCTAACCGCCGGATTGCCGCCCGCAGCGGCGAGGGAGATCGCATGAAGGAAATTCTCGAAGAACTGGAACGGCGCCGCGACGTCGCCCGCCTCGGCGGCGGCGAGGCGCGCATCGCCGCCCAGCACAAGCGCGGCAAGCTGACGGCGCGCGAGCGCATCGATCTCTTCCTTGACGAAGGCTCTTTCGAGGAGTTCGACATGTTCGTTGAACACCGCTCCACCGATTTCGGCATGGACAAGAGCCGGATTGCCGGCGACGGCGTCGTTACCGGCTGGGGCACGGTCAATGGCCGCACCGTGTTCGTCTTCGCCAAGGACTTCACCGTCTTCGGCGGCTCGCTGTCTGAAGCGCACGCCGAGAAGATCATGAAGGTGCAGGACATGGCGCTGAAGAACCGCGCGCCGATCGTCGGTATCTATGATGCGGGTGGCGCTCGTATCCAGGAGGGCGTGGCGGCTCTCGGCGGTTATGCCGAGGTATTTCAGCGCAATGTGCTTGCTTCCGGCGTCATTCCGCAGATCTCGGTGATCATGGGTCCTTGCGCCGGCGGCGACGTCTATTCGCCTGCGATGACCGATTTCATCTTCATGGTGCGTGATACCTCCTACATGTTCGTCACCGGGCCGGACGTGGTGAAAACCGTCACCAACGAGACGGTGACATCAGAAGAGCTCGGCGGCGCCGTGGTGCATACTGTGCGCTCATCGATTGCCGACGGCGCCTATGAGAATGATGTCGAAACGCTGCTGCAGGTGCGCCGGCTGATCGATTTCCTGCCGCTTTCGAACACCGCGCCGCTGCCGGAGATCGAATGTTACCAGTCGGTGACAGATGTCGATGCCTCGCTCGATACGCTGGTGCCGGCGAGTTCCAACAAACCTTACGACATCAAGGAACTGATCCGGAAGGTGGCGGACGAGGGGGATTTCTTCGAGATCCAGGCGAGCTTTGCCAAAAATATCGTCTGCGGCTTCGGCCGCGTCGAAGGCTCGACCGTCGGCTTTGTCGCCAATCAGCCGATGGTGCTGGCCGGCGTTCTCGACAGCGACGCCTCGCGCAAGGCGGCCCGCTTCGTGCGCTTCTGCGACTGCTTCAACATTCCGATCGTCACCTTCGTCGACGTGCCGGGCTTCCTGCCGGGTACGGCGCAGGAATATGGCGGCCTCATCAAGCACGGCGCCAAGCTGCTCTTCGCCTATGCCGAGGCGACGGTGCCGAAGCTCACCGTCATCACCCGCAAGGCCTTCGGCGGCGCCTATGACGTGATGGCGTCGAAGCATCTGCGCGGCGACCTGAACTATGCCTGGCCGACGGCACAGATCGCCGTGATGGGCGCCAAGGGCGCTGTCGAGATCATCTTCCGCAAGGATATCGCCGATCCGGAGAAAATCGCCGCGCACACGAAAATGTACGAGGACCGGTTCCTCTCGCCCTTCGTCGCCGCCGAGCGTGGTTATGTCGACGAGGTGATCATGCCGCATTCCACCCGGCGGCGGCTGGCGCGCGGGCTGAAGATGCTGCGCAACAAGGATCTCGCCAATCCGTGGAAGAAACACGACAACATCCCGCTTTGATAGCCGGCCGATGAATAAAACTGTGCGCTCAAGTGTTTAGCCGCTGTCGAAAAAGTGAACGGCCGTCAGCGATCCGTGTGTTCATTCCTTGCCGAGGACAAGCTAACGCTCGGCTCTTATTGTTAAAGGAGAGGTTTAATGTCAACTTTCGAGCGTCTTTCTGCCTATAGCCCCTATGGGCTGGCCGCTCTCAGAATCATCACGGCGCTGCTGTTCATCGAACACGGCACGATGAAGCTTTTCGGTTTCCCTGCTTCGCAAATGTCAGGCTCGCTGTCGCCGATGATGCTGTTCGCCGCCCTGATCGAGCTGATCGGCGGCATCCTCATTCTCGTCGGCCTGCTGACGCGTCCGGTCGCCTTCCTGCTGGCCGGCGAAATGGCGGTCGCCTATTTCATGGCGCATGCCCCGAGCAGCTTCTTCCCGGCCGTCAACCAGGGCGACGCAGCGATCCTGTTCTGCTTCGTTTTCCTCTACCTGGTCTTCGCCGGTCCCGGCGCTTTTGCCGTCGATAACCGCAAGACGGTTTGAACGATAAGCTGAGGGGCGTCGGCGACGCCCCTCCACCTCATATCAGGCGGTAAGCTTGAGGCCGGCGATGCCGGCGACGATCAGCGTGATGCAGGCAAGGCGGGAGACACTTGCCTCATCGCCCAGCAGCCAGATGCCGAGAAAGACGGTGCCGACCGTGCCGATGCCGGTCCAGACCGCATAGGCGGTGCCGATCGGCAGATGCTTCACCGCCAGGCCGAGCAGCACGATGCTGATCACCATCGATATGACGGTCAGCGCCGTCGGCATCGGCCGTGTGAAGCCCTCGGTATATTTAAGGCCGATCGCCCAGCCACATTCAAAAAGACCGGCGAGAAAAAGCAGAAACCAGGCCATGCGACTCTCCTTGTTCAAGAGCGAGGCCGTCCCCGCGACAGTTGCATCCCAGAGAATGCCGCAGTCGTCTGCGATGACGCCTATATGCGTGAGGAAACGGCCGACTTCAAGGTAGGAATCGGCATGGCTGCCATGCCACCCGATTCTTGCGGCCTACAGCGCCGCGCACGATGTAGCACCTTTAGTTGCTGCATCACGGCTGCCCGCCGGCCTCCGCGGCAAGGCACTTGGCGCGGCGGCAGAGGCGATCGAAGGTTTCGAGGAAGCGTGAGCGGTCCTTCGGGCTGAAGGCGGCGTTGTAGCCCTTGCTCTCGCCGGTTTCACGCAGATGCGCGCCGAGATCGCGCATGGCGCTCGCCATGCCGATATTGGTCTCGTCGAAGACGCGCCCTGTGGGGCCGCTGACGAAGGCGCCAGTCGCGACACAGCGCACGGCAAGCGGCACATCGGCGGTGACGACGACATCGCCCGCGCCGGCGCGTTCGGCGATCCAGTTGTCGGCGGCGTCGAAGGCGTTGGAGACGATGACGTTGTGGATCATCGGATCGCGCGAGGGGCGCAGGCCGGAATTGGCAACGAAGGTAACTTCGAGGCCGTGGCGTTCCGCGACCTTCAGGACTTCCGGTTTCACCGGGCAGGCATCGGCGTCGACATAGATCATGGCAATCTCCTCATGCCGGTTGCGTGACCTGCTGGCGGACCATATCGATATGGGGACTGCCGTCTTCCAGATATTCTTGTGACACCGCGATGAAACCGAAAGATTGGTAGAACCGGCGCAAATGGGCCTGTGCCGACAAGGCAATGGGATTTTCCGGATAAAGCCGCTCGCAAGCGGCAATCGCCTCGCTCATCAGTACATCGCCCAGCCGCTTGCCGCGATGCTCGGGCGAGACGACAACGCGGCCGATCTTCGACGGATCCTGTGGCTCATACGGTTTCAGGATTCGCGCCGTGCCCAGGAGTTCGGCACCTTCCAGCAGCCGCAGATGCAAGGCATCGATATCCTTGCCGTCAAGTTCCGGGCAGGGGCAGTTCTGCTCGACGACGAAGACATCGACGCGCATTCTCAAGAGGTCGTAGAGCTCCCGCGGGGTAAGTTCATCGAGACTCCTGAGGTCTACCGTATAGGTGGCAGCAGCCCCCGTCGCCTTGACCTCCACCAGCACTTCGCCGGCCCGCGCCCCCTTCAGCTGCACGGTCGTCACTTCCAGCGGTTTCCTGCCTGAACGGCAACGGCGGCGCGAACGTCCATTTCATATCTCCTGCTGATTTTGTCGGTACCCAGCTGCTTGTCGGGCTCGGCAAGCCGGGCTGACGTGAAGCCGGCCGCCTGGCTTATCTCTCAGGCGAATTCCATGATCACGGCATCGACGGCCAGGCTTTCGCCGGCCGCGGCATTGATCTTCGACACGACGAGATCGCGGTCGGCGCGCAGCACGTTTTCCATCTTCATCGCTTCAACGATCGCAAGCGTCTCACCGGCCTTGACCTCCTGGCCCTCGGCCACCGCGATGGCGACGACGAGGCCGGGCATCGGGCAGAGCAGGAGCTTGGAAGTATCGGGCGGCAGCTTCACCGGCATCAGCCTGTCGAGCTCGGCATGACGCGGCGAAAAGACCTTGGCAATCACCGAAAGCCCCTGCCAGTCGATACGCAACCCGTTCGGAACGGGGCGGATCTGCGCGGTGACGTCGCGACCGCCGACCTTGCCCCTCCAGACAGGGTCGCCCGGTCTCCAATCGGTGACAACATTCTGGCTCTCTCCTTCTATCGCCCCATCGATCGCGATATCCATATCGAAGGGGATGGTGACGAGACCGTCGAGCAATCGTGCCGCGCCGTACTTGTCGCCGATCTTGACCACCCAATCTTCGCGCAACGCGCCCGATGCGGCGCGCAGACGATCGGCGAAACGTTCGCGGCGGTTCGTTTCAATCAGCGAGGCGGAGAGGGCAATGCCCGCGAGCACGGCTTCTTCCGCCGGGTCCGGTTTCATCGGCGCAAAACCATCGGGATATTCCTCGGCGATGAAGCCTGTGGACAGCCGGCCTTCGCGCCAGCGCGGATGTTTCATCAGCGCCGACAGGAAAGGAACATTGTGCTCGATACCATCGACGACGAAGCCGTCGAGCGCCCGGCCCATGGCTTCGATCGCCTCGAGCCGTGTCGGCGCCCAGGTGCAGAGCTTGGCGATCATAGGATCGTAATACATCGAAATCTCGGCACCCTCGAAGACGCCCGTATCGTTGCGGACGACGACATTGCCGGTCCTGCCTTCCGCCGGCGGGCGGTAACGCGTCAGGCGGCCGGTCGAGGGCAGGAAGTTGCGGTAGGGATCTTCGGCATAGAGCCGGCTCTCGATCGCCCAGCCGTCGAGCCTGACGTCCTCCTGGGCGAGGGGAAGAGGCTCTCCCGCTGCGACCCGGATCATCTGCTCGACAAGGTCGATGCCGGTGATGAGTTCGGTCACGGGATGTTCGACCTGCAGGCGAGTATTCATTTCGAGGAAATAGAAATTGCGGTCGCGGTCGACGATGAATTCGACGGTCCCGGCGCTCTGGTAGTCGACGGCCTTCGCCAGCGCCACCGATTGTTCGCCCATGGCCTTGCGGGTCTTTTCGTCGAGGAAGGGCGAGGGCGCCTCTTCCGCCACCTTCTGGTTTCGCCGCTGGATCGAGCATTCACGTTCGCCGAGGTAGACGACGTTGCCATGCGCGTCGGCCAGCACCTGGATCTCGATATGGCGGGGTTCGACGACGAACTTCTCGATGAAGACGCGGTCGTCGCCGAAGGAGCTTTTCGCCTCGGAGCGGGCACGTTCGAAGCCGTCGCGCACTTCTGCCTGGTTCCATGCAATGCGCATGCCCTTGCCGCCGCCACCAGCCGACGCCTTGATCATGACGGGATAACCGATCCCGCCCGATATCACTTCCGCATGGGCGGCATCCTCGATGATGCCGAGATGGCCAGGCACGGTGGAGACACCGGCGGCATTGGCGAATTTCTTCGATTCGATCTTGTCGCCCATCGCCATAATCGCTTTCGGCTTCGGGCCGATGAAGACGATGCCCTGCTTTTCCAGTTCAGCGCAGAAGGAGGCGCGTTCGGACAGGAAGCCGTAGCCGGGATGCACCGCCTCGGCGCCGGTTGCCTTGCAGGCGGCAATGATCTTTTCGGCAACCAGATAGCTCTCCGACGCCGCGGCCGGGCCGATATGAACGGCCTCGTCGGCCATCTCGACATGCAGCGCGTCCCGATCCGCATCCGAATAGACCGCGACGGTCAAAATGCCCATGCGGCGCGCAGTCTTGATCACGCGGCAGGCGATTTCGCCGCGATTCGCGATCAGGATTTTCTTGAACATCGAGACTCCACCCAGAAATGCATCCCGGAGTTTTACGCACAAAACACCGGAACGCACAATCAGGCTTGGGGAGCGTCAGGCGACGGCAGCTTCTGCGACGGGTTCCTCGTCGACGATGCGCAGCCAGCGGCTGCGCCGCGGCTCGGCATAGTCGCGCAGCTCGACGGCAGCCATGATCCCCGCCCAGTGCGGATGATTGGCGCCGCGCAGCGTTGCCTGCTCGATCTGCTGGAGAACGCCGTATTCGACCGACGAGACCGGAATGACGCCGCCTTCTGCGACGCTTCTGAAGATACGCATCGCATAATCGATGTCCTGGCGAGTGATGCCCCGGCGATCGATGGCGCGCGACAGCTTGTAGCCACCGATATTGTCGGTGATCGCCAGGCGGAGCTGATCGAGGGCGAGCGCTCTCAACTCGACTGGGACATCGGCCGAAATCTCCATGACGTGGAGAATGAGTTCGAGCTCGAGCGCCGAGTTGACGACACCATCGGTCGTGAACATGCGCATGATCCAGGCGACGTTGATTTCATCCAGCGAGCCCTGCGGATAGGTGTAATGGACGATGAAACCGGCGAGCTGCTCCACGAAGAAAGCGTTCCAGTCGGCACATTTTTCAGGGCAGGAATTGTTGAGCGCCAACATCGCCACGACATCGTCGGATGTCCGGATACCCTCCGGAAAACTATGTTTGCGCAGCAGTACTATATCTTCGGCCGTCAGCCGATGCTTGCCGGCCACGACACAGGCCGGAAAAGCGAGACGAAATTCGCTCATGTTTTAACTCCAGGCTTCATCATGAAGCCGGAGACGGTTTTACCGCCTGCGAATTGACGATCCCTCAAGAAGAGGAGTTAACCCGATATTCCCCGGGTCAGGAGGATTTTAACGATTGCGCCTGCAGCCGCTCTCGCCAGATGATGAAGAGGCCTGACGCAACGATAATGAAGATGCCGATCCATTTGGAAAAGCTCGGGAAATCGTTGAATAGCGCATAGCCGAGAACGGTCGCCGAGATGATCTCGAAGTACTGGAACGGCGCAAGCAGCGACAGCGGCGCGAGGCGGAAAGCCCGGACGACGAGCATATGCGCATATCCCGAGATCGAGCCAAGGGCGAGAAGCAGAACAAGGCCGAGGCTGGAGGAGGGCAGAGAGACGGCAAAATCGGCATTGCCGGAACTGTTGCCGATCAGAAGGGCGGCCGCCATGAAGACCGTTCCGCCGATGCCGGCCATCGTCTGCATGGTCAGTGGCGAATCGGCCTCGCCGATGGCGCGGTTGAGGAAGAGATAGAGCGAGAACAGAAAGGCGCAGGCGACCGGCAGCAGCGCCTTCAGGCCGAAGATTTCGTAGCTCGGCTGAATGACGATCATCGCGCCGCCGAAACCGACGACGATCGCCGTCCAACGCCGCCAGCCGACCTTCTCTCCGAGAAACAGCGCCGACAGGGCGGCCAGCATGAAAGGCTCGACGAAATAGATGGCGAAGACATCGGCAAGCGGCATGTATTTGACGGCGACAAAGAACAGCAGGCTCGCCCCACCATGCAGCGCACCGCGCAGCAGGTTCATCCACGGCCGTTGGGCCGAAAGCGCCTTCAGCCCGAAAACGGCGAAAAGAATCGGCAGGGTGCACGCGATCTGGAAGAAAAATCGGTAGAAGGTCACCTGACCCGGCGACATCGCCTCGAAGGTCGCCATATATTTGGCGATGGCATCCATGATCGGCAGGATGAGCATGGCGCCGGACATGATGGCCATGCCCTGCAGGGAATTTTGATGGGGCTCTGGCATGGCTGCTGATTCTTGCGAGGATGACGCCATCAACCATGAGAAGGCCGGGCATTCAAGCCGAGCAATCGGGAAGAGGTCAGACTTCGTTCACCGTCTCGCCGAAAACCTGTTCGAAGGCGGCGCGCATGCGGATATCCACATCCGCCATCATGACAGGCAGGCCGAGATCGACGAGGCTGGTGACGCCATAGGCCGATATCCCGCAGGGTACGATGCCGTCGAAATGATCGAGATCGGGATCGACGTTGAGCGACAGGCCGTGGAAGGTCACCCATTTCCGCAGCCGGATGCCGAGGGCGGCGATCTTGTCCTCCGCCATCGTTCCATCGGCCAGCAGCGGCCTTTCCGGGCGGCGAACCCAGACACCGACGCGATCCTCGCGCCGCTCGCCGCGCACATTCATCATGTCGAGCGTGCGGATGACGACATCCTCCAGCGCGGCGACGAAGGCGCGCACATCCTGGCGCCGCCGTTTCAGGTCGAGCATGACGTAGGCGACGCGCTGGCCGGGTCCATGATAGGTATATTCGCCGCCCCGCCCTGTCGCAAAGACCGGAAACCGGTCAGGCTGGACGAGGTCTTTGGCATTGGCGCTCGTGCCGGAGGTATAGAGTGGCGGATGCTCGACCAGCCAGACAAGCTCATCGCCGCCGTCCGATATCACCGCCACCTCGCGCTCCATCGTCTCCACCGCCTCCTCATAGGGAACGAGGCCATCGGCGATGCGCCAGCGTACCGGCCGGGTGCCTAGTTGTGGGAGCATGGAGAATTCGAGATCGGTGCGAAGCATGGCCATTCCTTGCCGCTCCCCCGAAATGACAGCGCAAAAAGTGGCGGCAGGACAGCTATATGGACCCGTTTCGGGGGCAATTCAAATGCTGTGAGCGGTTTTCAAAAAAACTGTCATATCGCCCTTGTGCACCCCAGATGCTTTTGCTACATGCTGCCCCGCCGACGCAAATCGGCACCTACCACGATGCGGTCGTGGCGGAATTGGTAGACGCGCAGCGTTGAGGTCGCTGTGGGGCAACCCGTGGAAGTTCGAGTCTTCTCGACCGCACCAATAATAGTTTAAAAAACCCTCGTGACCATCTGGTTCTACGAGGTTTTTTTATGCCATCATTTCTGTGGACGTCTCGTTGACGCTAAAGTGGGCGACGACTGCGTGCCGAGCGCGCCTTACTCCTCCATGAATTGCGATAGTGCGGCGAAGTCATCATGTAAATGGCCCGATGCAATCGCCCGTCGGAATATCTTCTCATAGCCATCAACGACGGAGCGGTCGATCTTGCGCGCTTCCATCAGTTCCAGAAGATGCTGGAAGGCGCCATAGTGCGGCGAGATCGATGAGAGTGTTTCATCATCGCTGGCAAAACGCCCAGCGTTGGTCCGTTTGATAAGGTCGGCAACCAATCCTTCGATGACGGGCGCTGTCGCCGTCCATTGCCGGGCCAGCTCACCGAGGTCTATTCTCTCGGCTTGCGATACGGCGATCGCGTTCAGCGTTCCGAACAGTGCACCCCACATCAGGGCCAGCAACGCGCTATCAAGTGCGTTGGCGAGACCTGGCTCCTCCCCGATATGCTGGGCATTGCCGCTGAGCGCCTGAAAGACGTCCCTGTTTGAATCGAAGACCTCTCTTGGTCCGGAGAGCAGTATCGTGCCACCATCCGTGCCGATGAAATCCGGAGTGGCCATGATCGCCCCATCGAGGTACTTGGCTCCACGTTCAACGATCCAATGGCTTGCTTCGCGTGCACCATGCGGCGTTCCTGACGTGAGCTCCACGACCAATTTGTCGCGAATGGCTAACGCTACGGCCTCGTTGCGCAGAAGTGCGGCGGTTGCAGTGTAATCGCTGACGTTCACGATGATGATCTGTGCCGCTTCAATGGCTTCCAGGACGGATGCCGCAACAGTGGCGCCGATCGCGGCCAAGGGCTCGGCCTTTTGTTTCGTCCTGTTCCAGACCGTTGTGCGATACCCCGCCCGGACCAAGGCGCGGGCAAGTGCCGATCCCATACGTCCCGTCCCCAAAATGCTGATTGCAGGCTTCATGACTACACTCCATATCCATTGGCGCGATGCGCCGTGCTCTTGTCATCACGGCAAAGGTTATGGTGGGGTGCGCAGCGCACAATACGCACCGAGGCGTAAGTGGTTACCGGACAGTTAGGAGGACATCATGAGCAAGTCCACGGATAATTGTGGCTTCGCGACCGCGATCAAGATGATCGAAGGCAAGTGGAAAGTGGACATACTTTGCGAGCTCGGAACGGCGTCGCGCAGGTTCGGTCGGTTGCGGCAGGCAATACCTGAGATCAGTGAAAAAATGCTGGCGCAGCAATTGCGAGAGTTAGAGGCTGATGGACTTGTCGATCGAAAAGCCTATCCGGAATTGCCGGCGAAGGTCGTCTATTCGCTGACGGAGCGCGGCGTAGCGCTCAACGCCGCAGCCGAAGCCCTATGTCGTTGGGCCGAGCAATTTAGCCCTATCGCCGACGCCTCGACCCAAGTCTATGCAGCTCCTGCATCATTGCAAAATGTCAGCTAGAAACGAAAGACAGGCGACAATTTCGTGAGAGTTGCGGTGCCAGCGGGGAGACAAATGCACGAAAGAAAGGGCCGATTTCGGCCCTTTCTTTCTGCCAATCAATGCGTCGCGCGGCATGCTTCCGTACGGGAGGCGCCGCTGTCTGCACCCTTGGTGTGGGAGCCCTTCGGGCCAATCATGCTGTGGCATGGGGGCAGGGGGTTGATACCGGCCGTTGCGGTCTTGTCGACGACAGGAGTCGCCATGGCGCTTGGGGCGAAGCCGTCGCTGTCATTGGTGTAGTCGCTGGAATAGGCCGGGGCCTTGTGGCTGCTGTAGTGGACCGGAGCGGGCCTCGACATCGGGCTCGGGGCGAAGCCGTCGCTGTCATTGGTGTAATCGCTGGAATAGGTCGGTTGGGCGAAGGCAGCGCCTGCGAGGCTGACGGCGAAAATGGACGCGGCAAGGGCAAATTTGATGCGCATGAGTCTATCTCCTCAATCTACTGTTGAATTCCACAGCATAAACTAACCCTCGGCACACACGAGTTCGCGCTCCAATTCAGGCAATTTTGTGATAATATGGCGGAGCAGCCGCGACCATTTGTCCGAATGAAATCACAGTGTTGTCAACGGAATTGACGTTCTCGTGACAGAAGCCGCCTAACAGAAAACCGGCGATTAGACTCGCGAATAATACAGTTGTTGCTACAATCGTAAATTGTTAACTTTTGGTAATGTTGAGAACGATCATCAACGGGCGACGGCAGTTGCCGCCCGTTGATGATCTGCACTTTGTGCGTGAAGTCAGTCCTCGTTCGGGATATGCGCGTCGACACCGGTCAGCTGCAACTTATTGCGGACATGATGGACGCCATCGACCGAAAGCGCGCCGAGTTCGACCTTGCGGGCGATGCCGATCGTCTCCACCGAGCCTTCCAGGGTAACGACGTGACCGTCTGCATGAACCTCGACGCTGTCGATATCGACCTCGGGAATGTTTTCGAGATTGTCGTTCACCCGCGCTTCGAGATCGTCGCTTTCATCGCGGTCGATCGTATTGGCGCGCAGCGAATCTCTCAGGCGATTCTCGTTGCCGTCTTCATCCGTGCCATCGATCCGGAAGCCCTTGTTGGGATCGCTGTCGAAATTGGCAGCGGTCTCGCCGTAAGGACGATTATCCGGGCCGCCGGTGCCGGCGCCGCTGCCATCGGCATAGGGCCAGCCTTCGTCGAGATTGCGCTCTTCGAGGTCGCGATAATCTTCCTCCCGGGAAAGCTCAGGCTTCTCCCGGGAAAACTGGGTCTTGTCACCGATCCTTGCCATTGCACTCGCTCCTTGTTTCTTTGCTGGAAACGCCGGCAACGGCGAATGGTTCGGCGTGGACCGCGATTTGTCAGCCGTGATTGTCAGCCCTGGGCCTTCTCCCATTTCTTCACGAGACGGTCGCGCTTCAGCCGTGAGAGGCGCTGCAGCCAGAAAATGCCGTCGAGCTGGTCGACTTCGTGCTGGATGCAGATGGCGAGGAAATCTTCGGCACCGTCCTCGTGCACGGCGCCCTCGGCGTCCTGATAGCGGAAGCGGATCGCCCGCGGGCGCGTCACCTCGTCGGTCGCGCCGGGCATCGAGACGCTGCCTTCGGTATGGTTCATCGTCTCCTTCGAAAACCAGGTGATATGAGGATTGACGTAAAGGCGCACGCCGTCGGCCTTGTCGAGCTCCAGCACCGTGACACGGCTGAAGACGCCGATATGGGCGGCGGTGATGCCGACGCCGGGGGCTGCGCGCATCGTCGCCAGCAGGTCCTCGGAAAGCGCTGTGAGCGAGGAATCGAAGACCGTCACCGGCGCGCAGACAGTCTTGAGGCCCGGATGCGGATAACGCAGAATCGGACGGATGGGCATGGGGCAGGCTTCCTCTGCTTGGACGGGTGAGGAAACTATCGCCGGCCGCATGCATTGTCATCACGAAGCACGGTTTAGCGCTTTACGGCACGGATGCTTTGGGCTAGCAGGGGCCAAGAATTCCGGCTGCGGGAGCCTCGCGCGGGATTCGCTTATCCGCTTGTTGACAATGTGTTTTCGGCCGACATTTGCGAATGCGGCGCGGCAGTCGTTGAAATTCGAACCAGATGCGAGGGCGGCATATGACGACGACCGACACAGAAGATCGCATTCGCCGGCGTCCCGATGATGAGGATGCCGATATTTACGACGAGGACGGCAATGTCCGCGGCGACTTCCTGGCGCTCGTGGGCGCTGCGATCGCCGACCGCGACACGCTGTTCCTGCGCCAGAACGTTGCCCGCCTGCATGAATCCGAAATAGGCGACCTGCTGGAATCGATCCAGCCGGATCAGCGCCTGGCGCTGGTGCGCCTGCTCGGCGACGATTTCGACATGACGGCGCTGACCGAGGTCGACGAGGCGATCCGCCGCGAAATCGTCGACCAGATGCCGAACGCGCAGATCGCAGCCGCGATTGGCGAGCTCGATTCGGACGATGCCGTCTACATTCTCGAAGACCTCGACAAGGAGGACCGCGAAGAAATCCTCGCGCAGCTGCCGTTTACCGAGCGGGTGCGGCTGCGCCGGGCGCTCGACTATCCGGAAAGCTCGGCCGGGCGCCGCATGCAGACGGAATTCGTCGCCGTGCCGCCATTCTGGACGGTCGGCCAGACGATCGACTACATGCGCGATGAAGAGGATCTGCCGTATTCCTTCTCGCAGATCTTCGTCATCGATCCGACCTTCAAGCTGCTCGGCGCCGTCGATCTGGACCAGATCCTGCGCACCAAGCGGCAGACGAAGATCGAGCAGATCATGCGTGAGACTAACCATCCGGTTCCGGCCGAGATGGACCAGGAGGAGGCGGCCCAGCTCTTCGAGCAGTACGACCTTCTCTCGGCCGCCGTCGTCGACGAAAACGGCCGGCTGGTCGGCGTGCTGACCATCGACGACGTCGTCGACGTCATCCACGAGGAGGCGGACGAGGACATCAAGCGCCTCGGCGGCGTCGGCGACGAAGAGCTGTCGGACAATGTGCTCTCGACGGTGCGTTCGCGCTTCCTGTGGCTTTTGATCAATCTCGGCACGGCGATGCTGTCGGCAAGCGTCATCGGCCTGTTCGACGCCTCGATCGAGAAGATGATCGCGCTTGCAGTGCTGATGCCGATCGTCGCTTCGATGGGCGGCAATGCCGGCACGCAGACGATGACGGTGACGGTGCGCGCGCTCGCCACCCGCGATCTCGACATCTACAATGCCGGCCGCATCATCCGCAGGGAGGCGGGCGTCGGCATCCTTAACGGCATCGTCTTCGCGACAATCATGGGCGCGATCGCCGGCACCTGGTTCCACGACTACCAGCTCGGCGGGGTGATTGCGGCGGCGATGGTCATCAACCTGATGGCGGCGGCCCTTGCCGGCATCCTGCTGCCGCTGCTGCTCGACAAGATGGGCGCCGACCCGGCGATCGCCTCTTCGGTCTTCGTGACGACGGTGACGGACTGTACCGGCTTCTTCGCCTTTCTCGGCATTGCCACATGGTGGTTCGGCATCTGAACCGCCGAAAATTGACTATTACGTAAAAGTCAATATTATCGTCTGTCCGACGACGGGGAACACATGCCGGTGAACAAATTTTATAGCATAACGGAACTGACGCGCGAATTCGGGGTCTCGACGCGCACGCTCCGCTTCTACGAGGACGAGGGACTGATCCATCCGGAGCGGCGTGGACGCACCCGTCTGTTCCGGCAAGCCGACAGGAGGCTCATCGCAGAAATTCTCCGCGGCCGGCGCATCGGTTTCACCATCGCCGAGATCCGTGAGATCATCCAGGTCTACAAGGAGCCGCCGGGCGAACTCGGCCAGCTGAAGCTCCTGATGAAGCGCGTCGATGAGAAGCGCGACGACCTGCGCCAGAAGCGCAAGGATATCGACGACACGCTGGCGGAACTCGACGCGATCGAAGAGACCTGCCTCGGCCGCCTGGCCGAAATCGGCGTCAACACCTGAAAAGCGCCGCAGAGCGATTACCGGCCTTTATTGCGCCTCGGCGCTGCATTCGGCAGCAATCGTCTGAACCCGCTCGTCGTTCTGTATATCGATCGCGCCCTCCTGCAGCGGCATGAACAGGGCTTGCGCCTGCAATTTCCCCAGCGTGCACTGGCAGAAGCTGTGGCAGAGCGCTTCGCCTTGCTGCATGACGCAAGAGGCGTTGCATTGCCTGAGGTAAGTTGCGACCGGATCCGGGGCTTGCGGCGGGAGGACGAGGGAAATCCCATAGGCGATGCCAATCAATACGGGCTGGTGGATGAGATAGAAGGCAAGGCTGTGGCGGCCGAGCCTTGCCGGCCACCAGGAGCCGGTGCCGACGGCGGCAAGCCGGTGCGGCAGCTTGGTTCTGATGGCGATCGAGGCGATACTCAATCCAGCGAAGAAGGGCGTTGCCCAGGGAAACAGCGGCACGTAGTCGTTGGACCGTTCCGGCGTCACCGCAAGGCCGATCCAGGCGAGATATCGCGGATCGAAGAAGGATGAGCGAAGCAGGCCGGGTGGCCCGAAATTATCGGTGATCCAGGCAGCAAAGAGCACGAGCGTAGCGATGAGCGTGACGGCGAGCGGCAGTCTCAAAAAAACGACGCCGACGAGCGTGAGCACCGCGATGCAGTGCAGGATGCCGAAATAGATCCACTCGTTCGGCATCGCGATGCGTGTGGCAATCGAGATCACCGCGGCTGCCGCGGCGATCATGCCGAAACGCTTCCAGAAGGACGGCCAGCGAATCTCAGGCGTGCTTGAGAGCACCAGGCTGATGCCGACGATGAAGAGAAAGGTCGTGGCGATCGCCCGGGCATAGATCTTCAGCCAGCCGGTTTCGGCCGTGCCCGGCGCGAGATAGCCCATGAACTCCATGTCCCAGCTGAAATGGTAGCTCGCCATGGCGATCAGCGCGATGCCGCGCGCCGTATCCAATAGACCGATGCGCGGCGGTTTTGCCGTTGCATCGGCTTCGCTTGCCTGCCTTGTCATCAAAGTCCCTCGGACAAATCATTTCCGTCGCTCGACGGCCTATCGCGGCGAATAGAAGAAAGGTGGAGATTTGATGGCGGGCCGGTATCCATGATCGCCAGTCGCGCTTGCGAAAAAAATTGCCGTCGTGTCAGCACGACGATGACGATCGCCGTCGTCAGCATGAAGACATAGGGGTTGATGAACCAGCCGAGATAGCCGATCGACAGGAAGATTGCCCTGAGGCCCTCGTTGAAATTGCTGCCGGCAATGACATTCATGCGGATGACGCGTTCGGCGGCCCGCTCGGCGGCGATGACGTCGCGCTCGGTGTCGCGCATCATCGGGATCGAGCCGAAGAGGATGGTGCAGTAGTTGAACAGCCGGTAGGACCAGCCGAATTTGAAGAAGGCGTAGCCGAAAAGTGCTGCCAGTCCGCCGACCTTCATCTCGAAAACGGCATGGCCGCCATGGAAGACGAAGGGCAGGTCGGCGAAGACGGCGTCGACCTTCTCCGTCGCGCCGAGCAATGCAAAGCAGCTGCCGATCGCGAAGATCGAGGTCGAGGCAAAGAAAGCGGTGCCGTTCTGAAGGCCGGCCATGATCTGCGTGTCGATCATCTTCAGGTCGCGGCGCAGCGAATTGTAAATCCACTCCCGGCGCCGTTCGGTCATCGCATGGGTCAGGCTGGTGCGCCCGAAGAAGGTACGGCCATGCAGCAGCCAGGAATAGCCCATCCAGACAAAGGCAAAGAAAGCCAGAGCGATATAATCCGCCGTCGTCATCAGTGATTCGGTCTCCGCATGAACGCGGCCACTATGCCGCAAGTCGGATTATGCCGCATGGCCGAGTTCGGCGGCTTTACCCGGGCTTTCGGCCATGCGGCAGTTCGGCATAATCGAGCCGTCGGGAAACGACAAGGTTTGGTGGATCGTCGACCGCCACTTCTGGACTAAAAATGGCAATGCGGCGTCCGTTAGCTCGCAGATTGAGGGCGGGGACCTAGCGCTCTCACGCCGGAGCGAAGTCAATGCCATCGATCGCGCCTGCAACCGCCAGATGAGTGCGCCGCGTTAACCGCTTGTAAAGTCGTGATGGCCAATTGTTCGGGACTGAACCTCAACTCCGAATTCAAAAGTGACTCATGAGTCGGCCGGATTACATCCCGAGTCTTGATGGCCTGCGCGGTGTCGCTGCGCTTCTGGTCGTTGGAGCCCATATTGGCCTTATCTTTCCGATCACAGCTCCGCATCTCATGACGATGGGCGACGAAGCTGTCGGTTTGTTTTTTGCTCTCAGCGGCTTTCTGATGGCTCATCTTTACGGCTCACGGCCGGTCACGAAAGAAAATGTGCTGGATTTTCTTGTGAGCCGCTTTGCCCGCATCTATCCGGTTTACCTGGTGGCCGTTATTCTCGTAGCGATGCTGTCGAGCATGCGAAATCTGGATTTTGTTCAGCCGATCGTTAGCGGCACGGATTTTCTGCGCCATGTCTTTCTGCTCGGCTCGAGCGGTGTTTTCTGGTCGATACCACCCGAGATCCAATTCTACCTGCTCTTTCCTGTCCTGTGGCTCTGTCTGGCTCAGCCGCGGCGCCATAGCGGCATGATTGTGGGCCTCGCCGTGGCCGTCGTCGTCGATGGCCTGGTCGGTTTGCCGGGGCCGGGAATCATGCTCGTCTCCAAGCTTCCTTACTTTCTTTTCGGCGCACTCGCCGGGATGATGCATTCCTACTGGAATAGCTGGATTCCATCCGCCCTCACAGGAATTCTGACGCTTTTCCTTCTTGCGGTGTTTTTCACTTACCGGCATATCCTGCCCGGCTTTTCCCCTGAATTTTGGGGTCTGCAAAGTGCGGTGGCCGCTGCCGTCATTGTCGGGCTCGTCGCTCGACAACCTCCGATCGCAGCAGATGTCCTGGCAGCGGCACCGGTACGGTTTCTAGGGAAGATCAGCTTTTCGCTTTACCTTTTCCATGTCCCCATCATGTTTTTGGCGCGTTTGACCTTTGATGCCTTGATGCCCGAACCGGCGCTCATCGTGATGACACTTTGCATTGCGGTAGCCGGGGCATGGTTCATCCACGAGACGATAGAGGCTCCAGGCCGGCGGCTGCTAGTCCTGATATGGCAGGACAATCGCTGGCGCCTGGTTTCGCGCGAAACTCCGGCCGACCAAATGGACCGCGCAATTCTCGGCCTGCAGGAGATCGAAAAGCGCCTGGTGAACGACGCAACGCCAGCCATGGCCGATCAACGACAAATCTCGACGACGGCCGAACCCTGGGATGGAGCCGAGGGCACGGTCATTCAAGATGATCGCAACGGGAAGCTTCGCGCATAGCTCAGCTAAGCTCTTGGGCGAGTCCGATGAGAAGCCCTCCAGGCCCGCGGATGTAGCAGAGCCGATAGGTGTCTTGATAGTCCGCGACTTCGCCGACGAGCTGCGCGCCGCGCTTGCGGAGCCTCTCAAGCGTCTCGTCGATGTCATCCACGGCGAACATGACGCGGAGGTAGCCGAGCGCGTTGACCGGCGCGTTCCGGTGATCCGCGACGACAGGCGGCGTGAGAAAGCGGGAGAGCTCGAGCCGGCTATGGCCATCCGGCGTGCGCATCATGGCAATCTCGACGTGCTGATCGCCCAGTCCAGTGACACGTCCAGCCCATTCTCCTTCGATCGCAGCCCGCCCTTCGAGCTCGAGGCCGAGGTCGCGAAAGAAATCAATCGTCTCTTCGAGGTCATCGACGACGATTCCCACGTTGTCCATCCGTTTGAGCGCCATGTGTCCAATCTCCCAATCTACAAGGTGTCGTCTAGCATCGACGTCAGCAGGACATTGGGAGTCGGTGCAGACTGTCAAGATAGAGTTACCAGTTCTTCCTCCGCATAGGCTTCATTGAATGCAGCAATGAATGCCAAGGCGGACCACTTGGTTTAGCGCGTGACCCCGAAAATCGGATTCGATTTTCG
Source organism: Rhizobium leguminosarum (assembly GCF_001679785.1). Classification (NCBI taxonomy): domain Bacteria; kingdom Pseudomonadati; phylum Pseudomonadota; class Alphaproteobacteria; order Hyphomicrobiales; family Rhizobiaceae; genus Rhizobium; species Rhizobium leguminosarum. The sequence continues at coordinate 1,597,513 of NZ_CP016286.1, read as the reverse complement.
GGAAGGATTATGCGCACACTCAAAGTGCCTGCGCGTCCTATTGGACACGCGGCGCTCCAGTGTGAGCCGGAATGTCGCACCGGCTCCATGCGATGTCGGTGTGCTGCACGGATTCGAAACCGACCTCGCTTAAGCTTGCATCCTCGTATTCAGAAGGCGCACCCATGTTTCTCTCGGTATTCGATGTCTTCAAGATCGGTGTTGGGCCGTCGAGCTCGCACACGATGGGTCCGATGTCGGCCGCCAACCGGTTTCTCGAATTGATCCTGTCGAACGAATGGCCGCGGCCGTCATCGGGCGCGCAGGTCACAGCCATCAAGGTCAGCCTGCACGGCTCGCTCGCCCATACCGGTATCGGCCACGGCACGGGCAGGGCCGTTATTCTCGGGCTGATGGGCGAAGCGCCCGACAGCGTCGATCCCGACCGGATGGACGGCATCGTCGACACCGTGGAGCGCACCGGCCGCATCACGCCGCTGGGCCATCCCGGCTATCAGTTCCAGCCGAAGACCGACCTGATCTTCGATAAGAAACAGCCGCTGCCCGGCCATGCCAACGGCATGGTCTTTTCCGCCTATGACAGGGACGGCCGACTGCTCCTCAAGCGCATCTATTATTCGGTCGGCGGCGGCTTCGTCGTCACCGACACCGAGCTCGAGCAGATGCGGGCGAAGAAAAACACGCCCGGCGGCACGCGTGTGCCCTATCCCTTCTCCACCGCCAAGCAGATGCTCGAGATGGCGGAACGCTCAGGGCTGTCGATAGCCCAGATGAAGCGGGCGAACGAGGAGAGCCAGCGCAGCCAAGAGGAACTCGACCAGGGGCTTGACCGTATCTGGGAGGCAATGCGCTCCTGCATCGAGCGCGGCCTCAAGGTCGACGGCATCATGCCGGGCGGCCTCAACGTCAAGCGTCGCGCCCGCAGGATTCACGACAAGCTGGAGGAGGAGTGGCGCAGCAACCGCATCAACCCGTTGCTCGCCAACGACTGGCTGAGCGTCTATGCGATGGCCGTCAACGAGGAGAATGCAGCCGGCGGGCGCGTCGTCACGGCGCCGACCAACGGGGCAGCCGGCGTCATTCCGGCGACGATCCGCTATTACGAGCATTTCCACGAGGACTGGGACCAGAACGGCATCCGCGATTACCTGCTGACGGCCGCCGCCATCGGCGGCATCATCAAGCATAATGCCTCGATCTCGGGCGCCGAGGTCGGCTGTCAGGGCGAGGTCGGCTCGGCGGCGGCGATGGCTGCCGCGGGGCTTGCGGCCGTCATGGGCGGCACGCCGGAACAGATTGAAAACGCCGCCGAAATCGCGCTCGAACATCATCTCGGCATGACCTGCGATCCGATCGCCGGCCTCGTGCAGGTTCCCTGCATCGAACGCAACGCGCTCGGTGCCGTCAAGGCCGTCACGGCAGCCTCGCTCGCCATCAAGGGCGACGGCCAGCATTTCGTGCCGCTCGATGCCTGCATCGAGACGATGCGCCAGACCGGCCACGACATGAGCGAGAAATACAAGGAGACCTCGACGGGTGGTCTTGCCGTCAACGTCGTCGAATGCTGAGTTTGTGGACGCGTGATGCTTCGCGCTTGACGCTCGCTGCCAAAAGGATTTCAACGGCAGCATGGCATTGCATCTCATCAAACTCTGTGTCGGCGCCGACTCGATAGACGATCTGCGCGAATGGGTGGCGGAACGCTCGCTGCGCGCCATCGCCGCCGGCCTCGAGCCGCATTCGGTGCATACAACGCGCATGGCGCCGAAACGCATGGAGGAGCTGCTTGACGGCGGCTCGCTCTACTGGGTGATCAAGGGGCAGGTGCAGGCGCGGCAGAAGCTGCTCGACATCGAGACCTTCACCGACGGCGAGGGCATTTCACGCTGCCGCCTGATGCTCGGCCCTGAGGTCATCGAGACGGCCGTACAGCCGAAGCGTCCCTTCCAGGGCTGGCGTTATTACACTGAGGATGACGTGCCGCGCGACCTGACAAGCCTTGGCGCCGGAATTGCCGAAATGCCCGCGGATCTTCGCCGCGAGCTTACGGACCTTGGTCTGCTCTAGCCCTTAGGGTTCAGCGCAGGCGCAGCTGCACCGGCGCGCTGCCATCCGGCGAGGTCACATGCAGATGGATGCGGGCTTCAGGCTGGGAATAGCGCCAGGCGCGTGCACCGTGGCACAGCAGCAGATTGATGAGATCCCGGGTCTTCGGAGACTTCGCCTTCGGCCGCTGCAGGCCGATCTCGGCGAGGCGCAAAGCCGCCTCGTGCAACGGATGCAGAGATGAGCGCCCCTTGGCCGCCATGCGGCGGTCTGAAGGCATTCCCGGAACATTCTCATTGATCGCCATGGTTTTCCCCGTACGCAATACTGATCGAGTTCAAGAACGGTGGCCGGAAACGCAAACACCGATTCCGGCCGTCACCGATGCCGCCGGCCATTTAGCAGGCAGCATCGAATAGCTCATTGGGCAGCCGCCCAGCACTTGATGCCTGCCTTCTTCAAGGCCTTGCAGGCGTTGACGGCGTCGCGCTGATCGTCGAAACCGCCGAAGCGGGCGCGGTAGAGCTGATCACCGCCAGCGGCATAGGCGACCGCGAAGGGCTTTGCCGAGGCCAGCGCCTTGCCGGCCTTGCTCCTGGCGCTTTCCAGAAGGTCCATGGCCATCTGCCGGCTCGGCGAGACGCCGACCTGCACGACCCAGCCGGTCGGACCGTTGCTGGTTGAAGCAGCACGAGTCGGTGAGGGAGTGGTCGACGCAGTGGTGACGGTATCGACCGACGTATCGCCCTGTTCCGACGGCATAGACGCGGGCGTCGGCTTTGGTGCGGCGACCGTTGCCTGCTGCTTGAAGGTCATGGTCTTGACCTTGGTCGGCGCCGGCATCGGCTGTGCTACCAGTGGATTGTCGGATTTCGGCTGAGCGGTCTCGGCATAGGCGACCTCGGTCTCGTCGACCTGGTAGCGCGCATCCGGCAGCGGGCCTTTGTGCGGCAGGCTGAGATCGGCAGCGGCTGCCGAAACCGGCGGCTGCGCTGCGATGATCGTCTTTGCGGCCAGCTGTTGGGCGACCTGCTGCTGGGCCTTCTTCGGTTGGACCGGAGCGGGTGTCTCGATGATCGATGGGGCAGGGGCTGCCTGGGCGATCAGCGCCGACGATCCGCCACGGCTCGATGCCTTCGGCAGGTAGGTGGCGATCAGATTGCGCATCTGGGCATCGCGGGCGGGCGTCGAGGCGCCACCCATCACGACGCCGACAATCGATTTGCCATCGACCTGCACCGAGCTTACCAGGTTGAAGCCGGCAGCGCGGGTGTAACCGGTTTTGATGCCGTCGACGCCGCGCACTGAACCGACGAGGCGGTTGTGGCTGCGGATCGTGCGGCTGCCGAACTTGAAGGCGCGCGTGGAGAAATAGCCGTAATATTGCGGGAAATGCTGGCGAAGGGCGATACCGAGGCGGGCTTGGTCGCGCGCCGTCGTCATCTGCGCCGTATTCGGCAGGCCGTTGGCGTTGCGATAGGTGGTGCGCGTCATGCCGAGCGCATGCGCCTTGGCGGTCATCAACTGGGCGAAGCGATCCTCGCTGCCGCCCAGCATTTCGCCGAGCGCGGTTGCGGCATCATTGGCCGACAGGGTAACGAGACCGAGAATGCCCTGCTCGACGGTGATCGTGCCGCCGGCGCGCACGCCGAGCTTGGTCGGCGCCTGGGCTGACGCATAGGCGGAGAAGGGAACCGGCGTATCGAGGCGGATGCGACCCTGCTCCAATGCCTCGAAGGTCATGTAGAGGGTCATCATCTTGGTCAGAGAGGCGGGGTATTGCAGCCGGTCGGCGTTCTCACTGTAGAGAACGTTGCCGGTCTTTGCGTCGACGACGATGCCTGCATATTTCGGATTTGCCGCTTCCGCGTCGGCATTCACCGAATCGACCATGACGATCGTGACGGCTACCGAAAGGATCGCCAGCAGCCTTGCGAAAAAACTGCCGGATCGGGACGATGATACGGAGGAGACTGACCTTGACACTATTCCACTCTTCGCTTGCATTCAGATATTTGGCGCTTCAGATTTTGGCAGGAACCGCACACCTCCCGCCGCACAGCTCGTCTTCTAAAATTACCGGCTGGGCGTTACCAATCCGTTTATGATGAATCGTTTATTTCGCTGTCCGGGGAGCATTTTACGGTGTTGTTGCAGAACGGTTCACAAGACGCGCGTCTACAAAGGTGCGGATAGCGGCATCAATATGTTCCCAGTCGTCGAGATGGCTGCTTGAGAAGCGGTAGAGAACGCTGAGATCCCGACCGACTTTGATATCGCGCTGACAATCTCCGCCCGCCGCCTTATCCGGGGCTGACGGCAAGATGCAGCGCACGACGTAATCCGGCCCGCCCTTGACGGGCGCCGTCAGGAGCACCTCGTCGCCGTAACCCGCATCGGCGCGAAGACGGTGCAGCGTCAGCCCGTCGCGGAAGGGCTCCGCCGGTCCTTCGAGCAGATGCGAATAGATCGGCTCCAGCCGCCCGGACATGTCGCGCGACATAGTGCTCTGGGTAATCTGCAGGAAGATCAGCCCGGAGGATTGGGCGATATCGTCGAATCGAAGGTGGTTTTCCTTGCCGTAACCCTGCATTTCCGGCCAGGCGAGGTAGAGATCGATGCGCTCGGCGGCGCCTTCATGCCTTTGACTCGGGAAACGGATGGTATTCTCGGGGAATTTTACGGTGTCGCGGCCGATGGCCAGCTGGATTTCAACCGTGCTGTCGGTGTTGCCGGCAAGCGAGATATGCTGGCCGAACCAGCGGCCGCCGATGCTGATGGCTATGGTCAGGACCGCCAGGACAGCAATCACCGCCATCGTGCGGAGGAGAAACCCCATGGAAAGAAGCGGTTGCTCGTCGGGTGCGCTGCGCGCGGCATGGCTCATGGCGGTTCTTCGCGTTTCGGTCCGCCGCAGGAAGAACATGAGCCGCCGGTGCCGATGATGATTCTCATCGTCATGATCGGACTGGCTAGGTTAACAATTCACTAACGCACTGTGGGGAATCTTCAAAGGGGCGAGCCGTTCCCGGGACAGCGGGAACGGCTCTTGGGCACCGGTCGGGGACGGGATGCGGGGACTGACCGGGCCGCAGGCAGCAACCGGCAAATAGCCGGCAGGCTGTTCTTACTTGACGCTACCGACCGCGACGGCGCGGCCATCCTGAAGCTTCGACCAGCGGGCCGGATCGTCGGCGGACTGGCGCTTCAGATAGGTGTATTCGGTGTCCGACCACAGCAGCACCTTGTTGCGCATGTTGTCGAGGATGAAGTCGCCATGATCGGTACGAACAGTCAGCACGGCATGGCCTTCGCCATTCGGCTGCAGCACGACGGTGATCAGCGTGTCGGAGGGCGAGAAACCGTCATCGATCAGCATCTTGCGCTTCAGCAGGGCGTAATCTTCGCAGTCGCCGACGGTGCGCGGATAGGCCCAGCGCTCCTCGACACCGTAGATCTGCTCATCCGTCATCGGCTGGATCGACGAATTGACGGCGTAATTGACCTTGAGAATTTCCTTCCAGCGATCCTCGGTGAGGATGGCCGGTCCGGCATCGCCGCCGACCTCGACACATTCGGTCGGGTTGGCCTTGCAGAATTCGTAGTGTCCGATAGGCGGGCTGGCATTGCCTGCCAGGGCCATGCTGGCGGGCATCGCCTGTCCCGAACCCGCCATTGCCATCATGATCGCACCGGCCAGAAGGCCGCCTTTCAGGATATTCGCAGTTGTCATTGCCGTCTCCCCGTAAGTTGAGGTGACAATGGCACAGACGTTTTTACCCCACGCAAAATTACGTAATAGAATTAAAGGCTTAGTTGATTCAAATGCCGAGAAAACTTGACTAAAAACAGATTCGAATGCGCATAAAATTTGACGCGGATTTGTCGCGAATTCGTTTAAAGTTTTAATGCACGCGACAAGGCTTTCGCCCGCTAAAAGGTTGCGTCGTCGTCCTGATGTTAAGGATTTTCGTTGAGCCGGATAAATTCCGACGGCCGGCCGGCGATCTGCAGCGACGTGGGCCCGGCCATCGATGCTGCCGGATTTGACCGATTTGGTCGGTTCGAAAGCAGAATATCGCTCAGATCGCCGATGTGGACGGGAGAATTATTTTTTGAGAGAATCGCGAAATCGATCGGTGGCGGCGACGATCGCTGCGCTCATATCCGGATTTGCGGTGGAATGGGCAGCATGCGGAAGGATGCTGAGCTCGCTTTGCGGCCAAGCGCGGGCGAGTTCCCAGGCCGTGACGAGCGGCGCCTCGATATCGAACCTTCCCTGCAGCAGGATACCGGGTATGCCGGTGAGCCGCGCGGCGTTCTTCAAAAGCTGGCCATCCTCCAACCAAGCGCCGTTGCTGAAGTAATGGGTGATGATGCGGGCGCGGGTCAGCAAATAGGCCGGATCGGCCCAACGGCGCGGCCGGCCTTGGGGATCGGCGAGCAGAATCGAGGCCGCCTCCCAATCATGCCAGTCGCGCGCCGCCTTGAGGCGCGTCTCCGGATCGGCATCGTTGAGGAGACGATGATAGGCGGCAATCATGTCCTCGTCTCGTCCCTGGCTGCCTGGAGGGACCGCCTGGCGGAAACGGTGCCATTCTTCCGGAAAGAGCGGCGCCATGCCACGATAGAGCCAGTCGATTTCCGAACGCCGGGTGGTGGTCACGCCTGACAGGACGATCGCCGCGACGCGCTCCGGATGGGTTTCGGCATAGGCGAGCGCCAGCGTCGAACCCCAGGAATTGCCGAAAAGGAGCCAGTTGTCGATGCCGAGATAGGCCCGCAGCCGCTCGATATCGGCAACGAGATGCCAGGTGGTGTTAAGGGAGAGATCGGTTTCAGGATCGGCAGCACTCGGCAGGCTACGGCCGCAATTGCGCTGATCGAACAGAATAATTCGGTAGGCGTCAGGATCAAAGTAGCGCCGCGCCGCAGTCGAACAGCCGGAACCAGGGCCGCCATGCAACACCAGCGCCGGGCGACCCGCCGGATTGCCGCAGACCTCCCAACAGATCAGATTGCCGTCGCCCGTATCGAGCTGACCATGATCATAGGGTTCAATTTCGGGATAAAGAGCTGACATGGACGCACCTGCGATCGAGGCGGGCCTTATCCGTCATATCCGTGACGAACGGATGACGGGCGAGGGCGAGGCATTCCCGGGCGCAAAAACACTGCACAAGTTGGGCAACCTCATTGGGTGCCGATCGGTGTCGCAGCTTGTTCCACTCATAATATTATCTACCGACTGGGTGGAACGACTTGCGACAGGATTTCGCGCTTGCTTTCCAAAGCCAGATTCGTTGCCGCTTGCAAAGCTCCTGCCGTGAAGTGCAGGCTTTTCCAACACGACCTGACCGGGCGCGCAGCGGACCTGGCAATCGCATTTGATGGAAGTTCGTCGAGAATTGCATCTCGCCGCGGAATCCTCGGCAAGGCAGCGCCATTTTCCGCAGCTGTTAAAGGAATTCGCGCAGCGTCTCGCGGGACTGGATCGACAGGAATTCGATTGCCACACCTTCGACGAAGTGGCGCACGACGCGACCACGCATGTTGCCGAGGCGCACCGCCGTTCCGATCGAAGGGCGCATCTCGACGTCGACGGCAGCGCCCGACAGCGAAAGGTCCATGATGCGGCAGGAATAACGCGAACCGTCCTCGAGCGTCAGCTCGGTCTTCGTGTCGCGGGGCGTCAAACGATCATGGCGGCGATCCTCGGGCAGGCCGAGTTCGTGCTTGTTGGCAAGCCAGGTGAGCTGGGCCGCGAGCTTCTCGCGCTTCCGGTCGGTGGCGTTGATCGACATGGTGAAGCCGCGGCCATCGATCGTCTGGACATAACCTTCGACGCGGCCGAGATGGTCGATATAGGCGACGACGCGTTCGTTGGCGCGCGGCCGGCCGAGGCAGGTGACGTACATATCGCCAGGCGACATGTCGATCACCATGCATTCGAATTCCTCGTAGTTCGCAAGCATCAGCCGGCCCTGCATATTGATGGGCACGCGCTGAAAAACGCCCTGTTCAGGGCGCGGCGCAGGTCGTTGCGTCTGAGCTGGCTGGAACGAGTGCATCAAAGGGCTTCTTCATGAAAATCGCAGAGACCGATCTTTACCCACAATCCATTAACAGAAGGTTGTTTTGCCCGATCCCCATATAGCGGAAAACGAGTATGCCGGATGTGCCGAAATGGGATCGTCAGCGCGCCTCCGCGCTCAGCAGCTGCGACACCATGCGGCGCATGACCTGGCCGAAATGGATGCTTTTGCCAGCGACGATCCTATTGATGGGGCGCGGTTCGGTCGGTGCTGCCTTGTCGAATTTTCCGGGCAGCAGGCGGCTGCGGTCGAGCGCCAGGAATTCGAGCGGTACGATCTCCAGCCAGCTCGCGGCCGCTGCTGGCGCGATCGCGCCGAGCAGCCGGTCGCAGGCGCCGTCCGGCGAACGCAGTGGCATCATGATAATCTCGAAGGAGGCCTGATGGCCGACGGTGCTGTAGCCGGTGGCGTTGAACAGGGCCGGCATGGCATGGTCCATGACGCCCATCGCCGTGCGTTCGATGTCCGCGAGCTGACCATTTGCCCAGAGAGACGAAAAACGTTCGCCGCGCAGGTCACGCCCAAAGAGATCACAGATGCGGGTGCCGGCGAGCCGGAAACCGATGTCTCCGCCCTCGCGCCTCTCAAGAATGAACAGACTCTGGAGCAGGTGAGGGACGGCGGAGGGTTCGACCTGTGATTTCAGCGGCGCATCGGCAGCGCCGCGGATACGGTTCCAATAGTCAAAAATTTCGATGGTCGTTTGCACACGCATTTCACACCAACCTGTCCCATTCCGGAGCATTTTCGGGCAGTCATTGCCCTTACAGGCTCTACCTTGCGGATTTCATGCCAGATCGCGGCGGTTAAGGTTAAGAGATGGTTTCGGTTGAGATGCAGTGCCTGTCGTGACACTGTCCTGCCATCGCTTCGACTTTCGAAGTTCAGCACAACCTGCCCGGGCCGAGGTCTTTTCCTGGAGCTCCCGGTACGCCGTCCGGCACTTCGGACGGCTTTTTTTTTGACAGTCGCTCCTGTATGGCTGTGGCCTCAACGAGGCAAAACACAGATGAATGAGCAGACGGCCGAGCCGCGCAAGGCGCCCGAACCTCCCGAGGTCCAGCCGCCGGCACGACCGCGTGAACCGGTCTTCAACCTTCCGCCGGCGCTGTTCTTCAGCCTTTGCCTGCTTGGTATCATCTATGCGGTGCAGGAGCTCCTGCTGTCCGACGATGCGCTGAACTGGCTATTCTTCACCTTCGGCTTCGTTCCCGCCCGCTATGTGATTCCGCTGTCGCAGCAGGGGCCGGAGCTGTTCTGGACGCCCGTCACTTATTCGCTGCTGCACGGCAGCGTCCAGCATATCGTCTTCAACGCTTTCTGGCTGATGGCCTTCGGCGCGCCGGTCGTGCGCCGCATCGGGACGCTGCGTTTCGTGCTCTTCTGGGTTTTTTCCGCCGTCGCATCCGCCATTCTGCACGCGGCCCTGAACTGGGGAGACGTGTCGCTGCTGATCGGTGCGTCGGGCGTCATCTCCGGGCTGATGGGGGCCGCCTGCCGATTCGCCTTTCCGGCCGAACGGCGGCCGATGCTGCCTGCGCATCTCAATCCCCGGCTTTCCATCGTCGAGGCGCTGAAGAGCCGCACCGTCATCATCTTCATGCTGCTCTGGCTGGTCGGTAATGCGCTGATCGCCGTCGGCATCCCGCTCGTCGGCGACAGCGACCAGGCGATTGCGTGGGACGCGCATATCGGCGGTTTCGTGTTCGGCTTCCTGCTGTTTTCGCTGTTCGACCGGGCGCCGCGCCCGCCGGTGATGGAACCTGACGGAACCGAGAAGGATATGTTGCAATCCTGAGCCGGGCAGTGCACGATCGATCTATATCCGTGCCGGGGGGAGAAACCGCCGCGGATGCCTGTGACAAGTGTTTCACGGACATAGGAGGTTCGAATGACCAGTTCAGTCAAAGCAATCCTCGACCTGAAGGGCAGGGACGTCATCACTGCCGCGCCGAGCACCACCGTCGCCGAGGCTGCCGCCATCCTCAGCAAAAAGAAGATCGGCGCCATCGTCGTCGTCGGCATGGAGAACCGGATTTCCGGCATGTTCACCGAGCGCGATCTCGTGCATGCGATCGCCAAACACGGCAAGGAAGGCCTCGACCAACCGCTGGCCCAGGTCATGACCGCGAAGGTCTATCGCTGCCATGAGGAGACGACCGTCAACGAGCTGATGGAGCTGATGACCAGCCGTCGTTTCCGTCACGTACCGGTGGAAAGCAACGGCAAGCTTGCCGGCATCATCTCGATCGGCGACGTGGTGAAATCGCGCATCGCCGAAGTCGAGCGTGAGGCCGAGGAAATCAAGGCCTATATCGCCGGCTGAGGTTTTCGCCTGCCTCGCTTGACTAACGTCGTCGTCCAAACCCTCACGCTTTCGGACGACGTGCATCAGGGGTTGCTTGCGTAGACTTCCTGCATGCGCTGGATCTCGGGGAGCCGGGCTCTGGCTTCCTCGTAGCCGCGTTCGATCGCTTCGCCGGCCCTATGGAATTCGGAAAGGCCGATATAGCTGAGGCGCGGCTGCAGCGAAATGTCGGGCGGGTCGCCGGCAAGGCGGGCGCGGGCGATCCTGTCCTGGATGATGTTGAAGGCCTGCACCATGACGCCGGTCATGCCGAGGCGCGCATAAGGCGCCTCTTCCTGCTTCTGCACCTCCTGGGCCGACAGGCTGGCATTGTGCCGGACGACGGCCGAGCGGCCGTAGAGATCGTAATTGAGATTGACGGCGACGACGAGCGGCTGCTCGTAGGCGCGGCAGACGGAGACGGGGACGGGATTGACCAGTGCGCCGTCGACCAGCGTGCGGTGATTGCTGCGCACCGGCTCGAAAATGCCGGGCAGGGCATAGGAGGCGCGCAGCGCCGTAATCAGCGAACCATTGGCAATCCAGACCTCATGGCCGGTATTGACCTCGGCCGCGACCGCGACGAACGGCCGGTCGAGATCCTCGACGTTCAGGCCTTCGAGATGTTCCTGCATGCGCTTGGTCAGCCGCATACCGCCGAACAGGCCGCTGCCGCCGATGGTGAGATCGAGGAGACTTGCGATGCGGCGCATCGTCAGCGAGCGCGCGAAACTTTCGAGTTCATCAAGCTTGCCGGCGAGATAGCAGCCACCGACCAGCGCGCCTATCGAGGTGCCGGCAATCATGCCGATCTCGACCTTTGCCTCGTCGAGGGCGCGCAGCACGCCGATATGGGCCCAGCCGCGGGCAGCGCCGCCGCCGAGTGCCAGCGCGATCTTGATTTTCTTTTGAGGCGCAGGAGGCGGGAGCATATCGAGCGTGGTCGACATGCCGGAATCGGAACCCTCGCCTTCAGAGCTTTGACGATGCAGACTCCAGCTCAGCATGGCGCTCTCCCCTCCCAGCAGAACACTTGATTTTTGATAGTGTGCCCGTTCAGTTTCCAAATGGTATAGAGAAGCGGTTTCTGGCGCAATAAGGAGCAAATGACAGGAAAATCAGGCTATTTTCCGTAGACATCCTGCGGATCGAAATGAAGCTCATCGTCAACGATATCAAGCATCGGCTTTCCGTCTCGAAGCGTGATCGTCCGGTAGAAGCAGGAGCGGCGGCCGGTGTGACAGGTGGCGTCGTGGCCAGCGACCTCGACCTTCAGCCAGATGGCGTCCTGATCACAATCGGTGCGGATTTCCTTCACCGTCTGGAGATTGCCCGAGGTCTCGCCCTTCTTCCAGAGCTTGCCGCGCGAACGGCTGAAATAGTGCGCCGTGCCGGTCTGAATGGTCAGCGCCAGCGCCTGGGCATTCATATGCGCCACCATCAGCAGCTCGCCGTCGCCGGCGTCGGTGACGATCGCGGTGATCAGGCCGCGGTCGTCGAAACGCGGCGTGAAATCGCCGGCGTCTTCCAACGCCGACTTGTCCTCGGATGGTTGATTGAAGATCAGTTGACTCATCGCGGCCCTCCTGAGGGAGCCGGTATCAGCGGCTCCGCACCATGGTCATGAAGCGGGCCTGATCGGCCGGCTCAGTCTTGAACGTTCCCGTAAACGTCGTCGTCAACGTGGTCGAGCCCTGCTTCTGAACGCCGCGCATCGCCATGCACATATGTTCGGCCTCGATCAACACGGCGACACCGCGCGGATTAAGCGTATCGTCGATCGCGCGGGCGATCTGCGCGGTCATCGTTTCCTGCGTCTGCAGGCGGCGGCCATAGATCTCGACAACACGGGCAATCTTCGACAGGCCGAGCACACGCCCGTCAGGCATGTAGGCAACGTGGGCCTTGCCGATGATCGGCACCATGTGGTGTTCGCAATGCGAGTAGAACGGAATATCCTTGACGAGGACCATGTCGTCGTAACCGGCGACCTCCTCGAAGGTGCGGCCGAGCACGTCTTCCGCCGCCATGTCGTAACCGGAAAAAAGCTCGCGGTACGATTTGACGACGCGGGCCGGCGTTTCGAGCAGGCCTTCACGTGTCGGGTCGTCACCGGCCCAGCGCAGCAGAACGCGAACGGCTTCCTCGGCCTCCTGCTGGGAGGGGCGATCCGAGTCGCGGTTCGTCTGCGGAAAATTCTTTACGATGGCGTCCATGAACAATGGTCTCCTGGTCCGCACCGCGGACCCATCTGTCGGAATCGCCACTGGTCAATCCCATGCGGGAATTCATGCACCTTTGGCAGGCTCCGGGGCTTTCAGGGCAATTTCAACGCCCGTCCGGCACGGTTTCCCAATCAAACTTACACCAGGCCATTGCATTTTCATGGCCTTCGAACGACATACATATAGGAAGACGGCCATTATATGTAAGTATCCTCACACGACACGGTGTGTTTTTTGTTTTGACGACAATAACGCTCCCAGAGAGGCCGATCCGCAGTGATTTTGGAGCGGAAATCCAGCATGGACGATATCTACAACAGCAAAATCCTCGAATTCGCCGGCAATATTCCGCTGACCGGCACGCTTGATGATGCCGATGCCAGCGCCCAGGCCCATTCGAAGCTCTGCGGCTCGAAGGTGCGGATCTGGCTGAAAATGGATGGCGACACCGTGACCGGTTTTGCCCATGACGTGAAGGCCTGCGCGCTCGGCCAGGCCTCGTCCTCTATCATGGCCCGCCATGTGGTCGGCGCCACGTCGGACGAATTGCGCCAGGCCCGCCAGGACATGCTCGCCATGTTGAAAGCGGACGGGGCGGGGCCTCGTGGACGATTCGAAGACATGCGCTATCTGCTGCCGGTGCGGGACTACAAGGCCCGCCATGCCTCGACGATGCTGACCTTCGATGCCGTCGTCGATGCGATCGGGCAGATCGAGGCGAAACGGGCGGAAGTTGTCGAGGCGTAACTGACATGTGCGAGTTCTGCGTTCGGCAGGCCGATGATGAGGACGACGGCGCCGCCGCCGGATCGGACAAGCCGCGCGAAAAGGCCGCACGCACTTCCCGCAACTATACCGGTCCGTTCCGGAAGACGCCCGACCGCCTGCTCGGCATGGGGCTGATCCGCCTCTACCAGCTGACGCTTTCCGGCTTTGTCGGCAATTCCTGCCGCCATATCCCGACCTGCTCCGAATACGGCTACGAGTCGATCGCCCGCCACGGCCTCTGGGCCGGCGGCTGGATGACGCTGTTTCGCGTCGGCCGCTGCGGCCCGGGCGGCACCAGCGGCCTCGACCAGGTGCCGGAGATGCTCGGCGACAGCTTCCGCTGGTGGACGCCTTGGCGCTATCTCGCCCTCGGGCGGAAGAAAGGGTGAGCGCCATGAGCACCTTCATCGCCCTGCTGCACAGCATTGTCCTGACGCCCGACCGCCGCGTCATCATGCAGGATTTGCGCGCACTTGCCGAAGAGCTCGGTTATCGCGAGCCGCGCACGCTGGTTTCCACAGGCAATCTTGTCTTCGAGGCCGACGAAATGCGGCCGCACGAAATCGAGACCCATCTGGAGGAGGCTTTTGAAGAAAAGTTCGGCAAACATGTCGATATTATCGTGCGCAGCGACTGCACCTGGATGGCGCTTTGCAGCACCAATCCCTTCAAGGACGGCAATGGCGACCAGGTCATCGTCCGGGTAATGCGTCTGCCGGTCGATCCCAAGAAGGTGGAGGCACTGAAACCGCTGATGACGGAGGGACAGCGCATCGCCGTCGTCGGCGGCGATCTCTGGATCGATTTCGCCGGCAAGCCGAGCCAATCCAAGCTGCTTTCGGCGCTGACGACCAAGCGGCTCGGCGTCGGTACGATGCGCAACTGGAACACCGTGCGCGGGCTGACTCAAATGATTATATAACCCCCGCTTTTTCTTTACTCAGACAGGAAATCTGGCTATCAGGCGGCTGCGCATTCAGCTCCGCGGAGGCGCTTTCATGTCAACCACCCGCATTCGTTGGCGGGACTGGACAAGGAGAATTTCGATGTCCCAAGCTATTTCCCTGACATTTCCCGATGGTTCCGTGCGCGGCTATGATGCCGGCGCAACCGGCCGGGATGTCGCCGAATCCATTTCCAAGTCGCTCGCCAAGAAGGCGGTCGCCGTTGCAATCGACGGCACCGTGCGCGACCTTTCCGATCCCGTGACAACAGGCAGGATCGAGATCATCACCCGCAATGACGACCGCGCGCTCGAACTCATCCGCCACGACGCGGCGCATGTCATGGCCGAAGCGGTGCAGGAGCTGTGGCCCGGCACCCAGGTGACGATCGGCCCGGTCATCGAAAACGGTTTCTATTACGACTTCGCCAAGAACGAGCCTTTCACACTCGACGATCTGCCGAAGATCGAAAAGAAGATGAAGGAGATCATCGCCCGCAACGCCGCCTTCACCAAGCAGGTCTGGTCGCGCGAGAAGGCGAAACAGGTCTTCGCCGACAAGGGCGAGCAGTACAAGGTCGAACTCGTCGATGCGATCCCGGAAGGGCAGGATCTCAAGATCTATTACCAGGGCGACTGGTTCGACCTCTGCCGCGGCCCGCACATGGCCTCGACCGGCCAGATCGGTTCCGCCTTCAAGCTCTTGAAGGTAGCCGGCGCCTATTGGCGCGGCGACAGCAACAATCCGATGCTGAGCCGCATCTACGGCACGGCCTTCGCCGAACAGTCGGAACTCGACAACTACCTGCATATGCTTGCCGAAGCCGAAAAGCGCGATCATCGCCGCCTCGGCCGCGAGATGGATCTCTTCCATTTCCAGGAAGAGGGTCCCGGCGTCGTCTTCTGGCACGGCAAGGGCTGGCGCGTATTCCAGACGCTGGTCGCCTATATGCGCCGCCGGCTGGCCGGCGATTATCAGGAAGTCAATGCGCCGCAGGTGCTCGACAAGTCGCTGTGGGAAACCTCCGGTCACTGGGGCTGGTATCGCGACAACATGTTCAAGGTAACGGTTGCCGGCGACGACACCGATGACGACCGCGTCTTCGCGCTGAAGCCGATGAACTGCCCCGGCCATATCCAGATCTTCAAGCACGGGCTGAAATCCTACCGCGAGCTGCCGATCAGGCTCGCCGAATTCGGCAATGTCCATCGCTACGAGCCGTCGGGCGCGCTGCACGGTTTGATGCGCGTGCGCGGCTTCACGCAGGACGATGCGCACATCTTCTGCACCGACGAGCAGATGGCCGCCGAATGCCTGAAGATCAACGACCTGATCCTTTCGGTCTACAAGGATTTCGGCTTCGATGAAGTCACGATCAAGCTCTCGACCCGGCCGGAAAAGCGCGTCGGTTCGGACGAGCTGTGGGACCGCGCCGAAAGCGTGATGATGGGAGTGCTGGAGACGATCCAGCAGCAGTCCAACAATATCAAGACCGGCATCGTGCCGGGCGAGGGCGCCTTCTACGGTCCGAAGTTCGAATATACACTGAAGGATGCGATCGGCCGCGAATGGCAGTGCGGGACGACGCAGGTCGACTTCAACCTGCCGGAACGGTTCGGCGCCTTCTACATCGACAGCAACTCGGAAAAGACGCAGCCGGTGATGATCCATCGCGCCATCTGCGGCTCGATGGAGCGCTTTCTCGGCATCCTGATCGAGAACTTCGCCGGCCACATGCCGCTCTGGGTATCGCCGCTGCAGGTGGTGGTCGCAACGATCACCTCGGAAGCCGACGCCTACGGGCTTGAGGTGGCCGAGGCGCTGCGCGAGGCCGGCCTCAACGTCGAGACCGACTTCCGCAACGAGAAGATCAACTACAAGATCCGCGAGCATTCGGTCACCAAGGTTCCTGTCATCATCGTCTGCGGCAGGAAGGAGGCCGAGGAGCGCACGGTCAACATCCGGCGCCTCGGCAGCCAGGACCAGGTTTCGATGGGGCTCGACGCCGCCGTCGAGAGCCTTACCCTCGAAGCGACACCGCCCGACATTCGTCGTAAGGCCGAGGCAAAGAAAGCCAAGGCGGCCTGAAAGCGGCCGGGAACCGACAGCGCTGGGCTTCGGCGCTGTCGGAAGCTGATCTATCACCATGATCGGAACGTGTCGTCCCGGGTGAGTTTCAGAAAATATTCTGTGCCAATGATGGAATCTGCGCCTGAGCATTGCTGAGCTGCACGGTCGGAGGCTTCTGGCCATGACCGTCTTCTCAGTGGCGCCGACGTCGTCTCGAGCTGAAGCCGCTCGCGGTAAAAGTCAATCGAGGCTGGTGTCGTCGCCGCCCTGCGGCACGAGCTGTTCGTAGGAGGGCAGCGGTTCCACCGGAGCCGGCTGGACGCCCGGCGGCGGTGGCGTGCCGACCGGTACCTGCTGCACCGTGCGGGCCGCGCTGACCGGCGGCTGCGGCTGCTGGTCCTTCATCAGGACCTCGACATCGGTGTTCCTGCCGGCGACGACGGTGAAATCGCGCTGGTAGATCTTGTCCTTGTTGCGGGCGACGGCGGAATATCCGCCTTCGGCGAGAACCATGGTCGGAAAGGCGCTGACACTTTCGCCGACGCTGTCGCCGGCCGCCGTCAGGATCGACCATGCCGTATCGGCGATCGCCTCGCCGCCGGCGTCGGAGACCAGCTTGAAGGTGATCTGCGCGGCGCGATGCTGGATCGTCGCCTCGGTCAGCTTGCCGGCCTCGACCTGGATGTCGGCGCGGATCACGGCGTTGACGTTGCCATATTCGGAAACGATGTGGTAGGTGCCGGCATTGAGACGGACAACGGTATTCGGCGAAACATCGGCCACGACGAGGCCGCGCTCGCCATCGTCGCGCACTTCCGAGGAATAGATCGAGAAGCTCAACTGGTCGGGGCGAATGCGGGCATCGGCGCCGGAGACGGCATTGAGCAGCAGGCCGCCGGCATCGAGCACCATCACCTGCTTGTCGACCTCGCCTTCTACGGGCACGGTCAGTTTCTTCGTGACCCCGGCGCGGCCGAAGGAGACGTTGACGAAATAATCGCCGGGGGCGAGCTGGAAGGCGGCGGGGCCGCCCTTGGCGCTGGCGATCAGCGGCAGCTTGCCGTCGGATCCGGCGATGGGGCTGAAGACGTACCAGGAGAGGCCTTCCTCGACCGGCGTGCCGTCCGCCGTCAGCTTGGCTTCCATCGGGACGTCGCGCAGCTTGACCCCTTCGGGCACCGTGCCGGGCGCGATGAAGGCATCGAGCTTCGGCATCTTCGGCGTCGATTCAAGCTGTTTGAATTCCTTGAAGGCATCCTGAGCGCCGGCGCCGAGGGGCATCAATACCATCAGGGCAATGGCAAGGCCGATGCGTGCAAGAGGCAAAATGCCAAACATCTGTTTCGTGAACCGATTGACTTCTGAAATAGCAAAGGTCACTTCAAGACCAACGCGATGGCAAATTCAAGACCCACCCTTTGCAGCAGCATAAAAATGAGAGCTTCTCCCGTATGAAATCCGATATCAAGCTGATCGACTACCTCGCCGTGCGCCGCTCCATCCCCGCTTTCCAGATGTGTGAACCAGGCCCCGAGAAGGCCGAGATCGAGGAGATCCTGCGTCTTGCCTCGCGTGTTCCCGATCACGGCAAGATTGCGCCCTGGCGCTTCATCGTCTATCGCGGAGAGCAGCGCGTGCGTCTCGGCGAGGAGCTTCTGGCGCTGGCGCTTCAGACAAAGCCCGATCTTTCCGAAGAGATGATCCAGGTCGAGCGCAGCCGTTTTACTCGCGCGCCCGTGGTCGTCGCCGTCGTCAGCAAGGCGGGGCCGCATATCAAGATCCCGGAATGGGAACAACTGATGTCGGCAGGCGCGCTCTGCTTCAACGTCATCCTCGCCGCCAACGCCAATGGTTATGTCGCCAACTGGCTGACGGAGTGGTTCGCCTATGATGAGCGCGCCCATCCGCTGCTCGGCGTCGGGCCTGATGAAAAAGTGGCGGGCTTCATCCATATCGGCTCGACGACATTTCCGGCGAGCGAGCGGCCACGGCCGGAGCTTGCCGATACCGTGACCTGGGTCGGCGGAGACGACTGATGTTCTACACCACCGACAGCAACCGGCATGGGCTCGCGCATGATCCTTTCAAGGCGATCGTGTCGCCGCGCCCGATCGGCTGGATCGGCAGCAAGGGCAGGGACGGATCGATCAATCTGGCGCCCTATTCCTTCTTCAATGCCGTTGCCGACCGGCCGAAGCTGGTGATGTTTTCTTCGGGCGGGCGCAAGCACAGCCAGCGCAATGCGGCAGAGACCGGCGTCTTCACCTGCAATTTCGTCAGCCGCGATCTCGCCGAGAAGATGAACCTCTCCTCGGCGGCGCTGCCCTATGGCGACAGCGAATTCGACTTCGCCGGCCTGACGGCGAAGCCGGCCGAACTGATCGACGCGCCCTATGTCGGCGAGGCTTTTGCGGTGCTCGAATGCAGGGTGACCGAGATCATCGAGCCGAAGACGCTGTCGGGCGAACCGTCCGAAAACGTCCTCGTCTTCGGCGAAGTGGTCGGCATCCGTATCGACGAAGCGATCGTCAGGGACGGCCGTCTCGACATGTCGATCGCCCGACCTTTGGCGCGCATGGGCTACATGGATTACAGCGAAGGCAGCGATGTTTTCGAGATGATCCGGCCGAAGCCGCAGCAAGGCTGAGCCGAACCGGCAAAGTGTCCAAAGGCTTAAGAAACATGGTGAACCAATCCTAAACCTTTTGCCGCTACGGTCGCAGCATTGAATGGAGCGCGATTCGCGTTCAAATGCTGGGGCGTCGTGTGATCGTAGAAGCTTTCCTTCGTTGGATCGAAACGGCCAAGACCGGTGACCGGGCCCGGGCCGCAAATGCTCTCGGGCGCGCCTATCTGCAGTCCGAAATGTCCGTGGACGAGCGGGCGGCGGCCGAAATGGCGATGAGCTTTCTTCTCGACGATCCGTCGCCGCGCGTGCGGCTTGCTCTTGCCGAGGCGATCGCCTGGTCGCCCGATGCGCCGCGCAACTTGATTCTTTCGCTTGCCGAAGACCAGCCCGAGGTCGCCTGTCATGCGGTGACCTGCTCGCCGCTTTTGAGCGACGCCGATCTCGTCGACCTTGCCGCGCGCGGCAACGGCGCCACCCGCATGCTGATCGCCGCCAGAGCGCATGTGACGCGCCCGGTTTCCGCCGCGTTAGCTGAGGTTGGCGACGAAGAAGAACTGCTCTGCCTGCTCGAGAATGACGGTGCTGTGATTTCCAGCCTTTCGTTGAAACGCATCGCGGAACGGCTCGGCGACTGCTGCGATATCCGCAACCTGCTTCTCGACCGAAGCGATCTTCCCGCCGATGCCCGCCAGCTGCTCACCCAGCATGTCAGCAATGCGCTGATCGGGCTGCCGCTGGCGCAGGCGGCGATCGGCCTCCAGCGGCTTCAGCGCATCAGCCGCGAGGCGACCGAGGCTGCCATCGTCTCGATCGCCGGCGATATCGCCCCGCGCGAAATACCCGATCTCGTCCAGCATCTGCGCCTCAACGGCCGCCTGACGCCATCCTT